>DBPU01000025.1:11878-93316 GCA_002305615.1 Verrucomicrobia bacterium UBA1412
TCCTTGGCTCCATACCAATCCCGAAGCAGCTGTTTGCGGAGAATGTCATCTACCAGAGTGCTTTTTCCCGAGCCGCTCAGGCCTGTAACACAGGTAAAAAGCCCCACCGGAAAGCGGGCATTGATGTTTTTGAGGTTATTCTCGGAAGCTCCCAGAATTTCTATCCAACCGGAACCATTCTCCGGAGACAATCGCTGTTTAGGAGGAGATATCTTCAAATCTCCGGTGAGGTAACGGCCCGTGAGCGATTTTTTGTTTGCTAAAATATCATCCAGACTTCCCTGTGCTACGATGTGACCACCGTTTTGGCCTGCTTCCGGGCCGATATCTACTATATAATTGGCCCGTCGGATGGTTTCTTCATCATGTTCCACCACAATGACGGAGTTGCCCTGGTCCCGGAGTTGCTCGAGTGTTCTTAGAAGACGCTCGTTATCGTGTTGGTGCAACCCGATACTGGGTTCATCCAGGATGTAAAGTACACCGACTAAGCCTGCTCCTATTTGAGACGCCAGGCGGATACGTTGCGATTCTCCACCGCTGAGGGAGCCGCTCTCGCGACTGAGACTCAGATACCCCAGGCCGACATTGAGTAGGAAGGAGAGTCTTTGGGTAATCTCTCGCAATAGTTCACCGGCGATTTTCTCCTTTTCCTTGTCCAGCTTCAGGTTTTTGAAATATAGATGAGCGTCCTGCACCGTCATCTGGCAGACATCCATGATTGAAATGCCCGAGACCTTCGGAAGAAAGGGAGTGGGGCTGGACGTAAATTTTATTTTTGGTGGCAAGGGCAGGGTGATGGCGAGAATTTCAGGGCGCAAACGGGCACCCCGGCAGGCATCACATGGCTCGGAAACCATAAATCCCTTGAGCCGGCTTCGGGTGGATTCGCTCTCGGTTTCTCTGTAAATACGGTTTAGGCTCGGAATAACACCTTCAAACGGGTTATGAATCACACTCTTTTTGCCCCGTGTCCAAAGAGTGAACGGAATTTCTTCAGTGCCGCTGCCAAAGAGAAGGGTTTGTTGAAAAGAAGTGGGTAAATCTTTCCAAGGTACATCCAGGGGTTGGTTGTAATGAGCGGCAACACCTTTCAGCAGCGCTTTGTAATAGGTGATCATGCGCTTGCCCATTCGCCGCCAGGGAAGAATGGCACCCGTCTCCAGAGTTTTTTCCGCATTCACGACGAGTTCAGGAGAAAAAACAAGTTTTCGGCCGAGTCCCATGCAGACCGGGCAAGCTCCCTGGGGAGAGTTGAAGGAGAAGTGTCGCGGCTCAATCGCCTCATAAGTCTGGCAGGTATCAGGGTTCAGCGGAAGTGTGGAGTAGAGAGCTTCCTGCCACTCTTGAGAATTTGCTGTTTTGCCGGAGAGTTGAGGCACATTATAAAGGACTATGACGCGGCCTTCACCCCAGCGTAATGCCATTTCTATGGAATCGGCCAGGCGGGTTCGAGAATCTTTCTCCAGAATAATACGGTCTATGACCACTTCTATGTCATGCTTTTCTTTAGGATTGAGTTTGATTTTCTGGCTGGAGGAAAGTTCTTTAATCTCCTGATCTATTCGGGCTCGGATAAAACCTTCCCGCTGCAGACGCTCCAGGACGTCCCGAAATTCTCCTTTTTCTTTGCTGACGATCGGAGCAAAAAGTATCAATTTGCTCCGATCGGGCCACTGCATGAGAGTGTCGATGATTTCTTCGCTGGTTTGTTGGGTAATAGGGCGGCCCGATTCGGGCGAGTGGGGGGTGCCTGCATGGGCGAAGAGAAGTCTCAGATAATCGTAAATCTCGGTAGAAGTAGCGATTGTTGAGCGGGGATTGCCGGCTGCGCTCCGTTGTTCAATGGCGATCGCGGGAGACAGGCCCTCAATGAAATCAACGTCCGGCTTTTCCATCTGGTCCAGGAATTGACGCGCGTAAGTCGAAAGTGATTCCACGTAGCGGCGTTGGCCTTCAGCGTAAAGAGTATCAAAAGCTAAAGATGATTTACCGGATCCGCTTGGGCCGGTGATCACAACGAGTTGATCCCTAGGGATATCTAAGCTGATATTTTTGAGGTTATGCTGGCGGGCTCCCGATATTCTGATGACTGATGCCATAAAGTAAAACACAAACAACCCGCTCTGATTATCAGGGCGAGTTGCACAAAACAAAAGTAAAAACCAAACCCCGAGGGGCCCGATGTTATAATGTAGGCGCCGTAGCGGAAGCCAACCGGAGGCTCAAACGAGATTTTTTCCGATCAGCTTTTGCCCAATGAATAACACCTTTCTTGGCCGCCTTATCGAGTGCGGAAACGGCAGCGCTCAGAGCGACCTGGGCGTCTTCAGACTTCCCGGCCTTCAAGCTATCCAAAAATTTCTTCTCACGAGTCTTCAAAAGAGACTTAACGCTCTTATTCACCAACTGCTTGCGCGCGCTGCTGCGCATTCTACGCTCTGCTGACTTCTTATTAGGCATATCCTGTTTTCTAACTTTAAAATGGCCTGCTGCGGCCAAAAAACCGGAGGAATTCTAGCATTTATCCGGAGGATGTCAATGAGAACAAAAATGAATTTTCTTAAAGGTAATTTCCCCTTGATACTGAAGAGGATTCATCACTTTCACCCACACCCGGTTTTCCAAGATCTGTTTTTGAAAAAATGGATGTTCTTTCCACTTGCATCTGTTGCTGGAATTCAACAGAATTTGCTGGCTGGTCCAGCCAATGGAAACCGTTCAGGCACTGTGCGCGCCATCATTGTCACTAAATACTTTTTTGAAATCTCTCAGCCTAATGCTGAGAGGGTATTTCGTCGGTGTTTCTTGAAAGAGAACTAATTCGTAAATACTTTGAGCTTTGACCAGGTTTTTTGAGATGAGTTCTAGAGCTGAAGAAAGGCCTTTGAAGAGGATTTTGAAACATATAGTTAAGATATCAACTGATTGTTGTCAGCAGTAATGAAGCCTGTAGATTTAAGAGGCATCCTGAAGTATGTTCCGCAGTACCGGAACAAGATTTTCGTTATTGCTTTGGATGGTGTCATCACTGAGAGCGAGAATTTTTCCAATATCCTGCTGGATGTGGCAGTGCTCTGTTCTCTCAATATACGAGTGGTTTTGGTCCATGGCGTGGGCTCCCAGATCCAGAAGATTGCGGACACGATGGAAGGTTTTAAGCCTTCAGACGTGGATGGAAGTGGAATCACCGATGATCAGACGCTGAAGGTGGCTCTAATTGCTGCCAACCGCTGCACTCACGAAATTCTAGAAGGCTTAAGCACAGTAGACCTGAGAGCGGTCACCTGTAATGGGATCATCTCTCACCCCATGGGGATTATTCACGGAGTGGATCACCTGTTTACGGGCAAGGTCGAAAGAGTGGACGTGGAGATGTTCCAGACTCTTCTGAAAGACGCCATCATCCCGGTGGCTCCTCCATTGGGCTTTGATGGGGAGGGGAACACTTACCGGGTGAACTCAGATAATGTGGCTTGTGCCCTGGGAGTTCAGCTCCAAGCTCAAAAAGTGATTTTTGTGACGGCTACCGACGGCCTCTATTGCAACGAGGAGATGATCGGCAGCGTTCAGGCGCAGGACCTGCAGGAGAAAATGAACCGTATGCAAAGCGCTTTCCGCCCGGAGCAG
Organism: Verrucomicrobia bacterium UBA1412; assembly: GCA_002305615.1. Classification (GTDB taxonomy): domain Bacteria; phylum Verrucomicrobiota; class Verrucomicrobiia; order Limisphaerales; family UBA1412; genus UBA1412. The sequence goes on from DBPU01000025.1 coordinate 15,509, forward strand.
ATATCAAAGGCCCAATATGCGATCCAGGCGTGCCAACAGGGAGTGCCTCGTGTTCATCTCATCAATGGTCTGGTAAATGAATCGCTCATTACCGAGGTTTTCAGCAATGAGGGTGTGGGGACGCTTATTTATGCCAATGAATACCAGCAGATTCGACGGGCGACGCGCAAAGACATTCGCACGATCATGGTCTTGATTCGGCAGGCAATGAAGACGGAAGAATTGAGTATGCGCACCTATCAGGATGTAGAGTCCAGAATACAGGATTACTACCTTTTTGAGATTGATGGGCATGCCGTAGGGTGTGTTGCTCTTCATTTATCTGAGGATAAGAGCTCTGGGGAACTGGCTTGCCTTTTCGTGACTTGCCACTATGAAAATAGGGGTATTGGACGCAAGCTGATCGGTTTTATTGAGGAGCGGGCACGGGCCTTGAAGCTGAAAAAAATAATTGTGCTTTCGACTCAAACTTATACTTATTTCAAAACCAAGGGCGGTTTTTTTGAAGGAAGCCAAGAAGACCTCTCCCCGGAGCGTCTGGAGAAATACCATCAAAGTAAGAGACGCTCGCGCATATTGGTAAAACGTTTAGAAGAGAATAAAAATTAATTATGGGAAAAACAGCAATACTATTTGCCGGTCAGGGAGCTCAAGTTGTAGGAATGGGTAAAGACTTATCCGAAAAATTTCCGACTGCCCAGGCTCTTTTCCAAAAAGCAGACGATATCCTGGGATATGGTTTGAGCAAAATTATTTTCGAAGGACCAGAGGAAGAGTTGACCCGCACAGAACATGCCCAACCGGCTATTTTTCTGATGAGTTGGGTTGATTTTTCGCTTCTGAAAGAACTGGTACCTCAGATGAATTATGAAGCGACGGCAGGTTTGAGTCTGGGAGAATTGACTGCTTTGACAGCCGCAGGTGTTTTTTCTTTTGAAGAAGGATTAACGCTTGTGCGTAAGAGGGGGATTTACATGCAGGAAGCATGTGAAGAAACTCAAGGAGGAATGGCTGCCGTGATCGGTTTAGATACCGAGCTTGTCAGGGAAGTATGCGAACAGGCGGGTGTCCAGATCGCCAACTTGAATTGCCCGGGGCAACTGGTGATTTCCGGAGAAACGCAAAAAGTCATAGATGCTTGTGCGTTGGCCCGTGCTAAAGGAGCAAAACGCGCTTTGCCGCTGGCGGTGGCCGGGGCCTATCATTCCCCGCTGATGGCGGGGGCTCAACCCAAGCTCAGAGCGGCTCTGGCAGAGACGAAAATAGCATCACCTCGAATTGATGTTATTTCTAATGTCACAGCCCTGCCGCACGAAAAGGAAGAGACTATTGCAGAGACTTTGGTCAAACAGGTGACCTCACCAGTTCTTTTTGAAGATTCTCTTCGGTATTTGGTAAATAACGGATTTACCCGATTTATTGAAGTGGGCCCGGGGGCGGTTCTTAGCGGATTTCTGAAAAGAATCATTAAGGAAGTGGAAATTTTAAACGTGTCGGATATGGCCAGTTTGGAGAAGACGATTTCGGCACTCAAGGTATAAACATAACAACAGAAAAACATGAATAAATTCGAAGGAAAGATTGTAGTTGTAACCGGAGCCGGTCGTGGCATTGGTCGGGGAATTGCTTTGGCATTTGCACAGCAGGGAGCCGACGTGGTTTGCATTTCCCGCACTCAGGCCAATTCTGATAAGGTAGCCGCTGAGATTCGTGAGCTTGGCCGGAAGGCTTGGGCTTATGCTCTGGATGTGGCCAATCCGGCTGCGGTCACTGAAACTTGTGCCTCAATTCTGAAAGAGACAGGGAAGGTGGATGTGCTCGTAAATAACGCCGGAGTAACCCGCGATAATCTTTTCATGCGTATGAGCGAAGAGGAGTGGGATACCGTAGTCGACACAAATCTGAAAGGTGTATTTCTGCTCTGCAAGGCGTTTATACGTTCTTTTATCAAACAGCGTTCGGGGAGGATTATCAATATTGCCTCGATAGTGGGCATTAGGGGCAATGCCGGGCAGTGCAATTATGCTGCCAGCAAGGCGGCCTTGATTGGATTTTCAAAATCATTAGCACGTGAAGTAGCCAGCCGGAATATTACAGTCAACGTTGTTGCTCCCGGCTTTATCGGTACAGATATGACTTCAGTGTTGCCCGACAGTGTCAAAGAAGCGCTTCTTAAAGAGATACCGCTGGGCGAAGTGGGAACTCCGGAAGATATCGCAGGTGCGGTACTGTTTTTGGCCAGCAAAGAAGCTCGTTATATTACCGGACACGTTTTAGTGGTTGACGGCGGCGTGGCAATGTAGATAATACTTCAGTCATTCGGCGGGCGGCCGCTTGCTTGAGAGGTTGAAAAACTGTCTGGACGTCTTCGCATCGAATGCGTATAATAGCTTGGCATTTAAATACTGAAATATAATTTATGGCTGATAATACAATTGAAGAGAAGGTCAAAAAAATTATTGTTGAACAATTGACCGTCAATCCGGATCAGGTAACTCCTGATGCTAAGTTTGTAGAAGATCTGGGAGCTGACTCTCTGGATAATGTGGAGTTGATTATGGCTCTGGAGGAAGAGTTCGGCTTGGAAGTGCCTGACGAGGAAGCTGAGAAACTTCAGAGCGTGGGCGACGTGATCAGATATATTGAAGGAAATCAGAAGTAACTATTTTCCTCCCAAGGCTATTTGATATCTTGGGTAAACCGTGACAACACGCAGTTGCAACAGACAAACGGACTCGGCTGCTGTAAGGGTATTGAATATCCGATGGTTGGTCGGGTCGTTTTTATTTGGTCATTTCGGTTTGTTGGGGTAGTAAGTTTTTTATCGAATGGTAGATTGTAAAAATAATCGTCGGGTGGTTATCACCGGCTTGGGGGTCGTTTCCTCTTTAGGACATGATGCCGAAACGTTTTGGAGGAAAGTTGTAAATGGAGACTGTGGAATTGACCGTATCAGGTTGATAGACCCTTCTCCGTTTACTTCTCAAATCGCTTCCGAGGTTCATAACTTTGACCCTACACCAGCTTTTCCCTCTCCCAAAGAGGTGAGGAGGTCTGATCGTTATTGCCAATTCGTCGTCTATGCCGGATGGAGTGCATTAAAAGATTCAGGAATGGATCTGAATAAGGAGAATCTGGAAGAGATCGGATGCTTTTTTGGCTCCGGTATTGGCGGATTATCTACCACTGAGGAGCAATGTCGTGTTTTGGTAGAAAGAGGCCCGGGCAGGCTTTCTCCTTTCATGATTCCCATGTTGATTTTGAACATGGGTTCAGGACTCTTCTCGATCATTCACGGATTGAAAGGCCCCAACATGGCGACTTGTTCTGCCTGCGCTACGTCTACTCACGCCATTGGCGAAGCTTGGCAAACCATTAAGCTGGGTAATGCTACTGCTATGTTCGCTGGTGGTTCTGAAGCGGCGATTACCTGTTTGGGAATCGGCGGTTTTAGCTCCATGAGAGCTCTGAGCACCCGCAACGATGATCCTAAGAGAGCTTCCCGTCCCTTTGATGCGAACCGTGATGGTTTCGTGATGGGGGAGGGTGCAGGTGTTTTGCTCTTGGAAGAGCTGGAACATGCTAAAGCCCGGAATGCGAAGATTTATGCTGAGCTGGTCGGTTATGGAAATACGGCAGATGCCTACCATATTACCATACCGTCCGTCGGGGGTGAAGGAGCTGCACGCAGCATGAAAATGGCACTGCGTTCTGCCGGATTGAATCCGGAGGATGTAAGCTATGTCAATGCCCATGCGACAGCTACTAAAGCAGGGGATATTGCTGAGGTTCAGGCAATTAAATCTGTTTTTGGATCAAGAGCTTCCAAACTGCCCGTCAGTTCGACTAAAGGAGCTCATGCTCATATGTTGGGTGCGGCCGGGGCTGTTGAGCTGGCTATTTGTGCGATGGCGGTCTCCAATAATGTCGTTCCGCCTACGATTAACTATGAAACTAAGGACCCGGAGTGTGACCTGGACTGCGTTCCCAACGTGGCTCGGGAGTTGCCCGTCAAAGTTGCCATGAGTAATTCTTTTGGTTTTGGCGGTCACAATGCGACTTTAGTTTGCAAGAAGTTCGAAGGTTAACTCGTTTTTTATACGTGTTTTAGAAGGGCGCAGGCTTACCGTCTGCGCCTTTCTGTTTTTTTTGTTTCGCATTTGACTTCAGCATTAAGTAGGACTAGACTCCAGCTGCATCGTGTTATTGATATGACACGGTGGTTTTAGAACACTTTAAGCCTTATTTAATTTCGCTAACCAATTAGAAAAAATGAATGCTAAACATCTTAAAAGTATTTTTAGGGTAACTAGGATATTGTGCTTCTGTATAGGAGTATTTCCTTTTACCTTCCCTGTTTTTGTATCAGGGCAATCCACTCCGGAAGATGGATTATGGAGTGACAAAAACACGGTGATGCTGAACACGCCGGAAGCAGCACTCATGGCAAGAACAGGTGACATAGATAACCTTGGATTTGGATGGCCCGTTGGGTTTAATCCGTTTTCAGGAAATAATACTCCCACGCATTATTTCCCTTGGTCTGTTGACCCGAACGATCCAGCAGGCACAGACTGCATCATGGTTCTTTCCAGTTATGCAGGGAGCCCTCCTTATGGTCAAGATGGCTACACAGGTACTACATCGCGCCCTGCCAATTTGCCTCAGGCCATTGTAGTTTCCTATAACGTTCCTGAGTTTAAAGAAATGGAGGTTTCCTCAGCCGCAATGCAGCTCTTTGTGGATGATTTTCAAGCGCCGGTTTGGGGGGCTAATTTTCAGGTTACGCTCAATGGGGTGCGGGCATCCTTTTTAGAAAATGTTATAAACTCGCTGGCCCAGACAGGCCCTATCGGTAAGCTTATAACAGTTCAAATTCCAGGTGAATTTTTGGATATAATCCGTTCTGGAGAAGTTTCGATATTTGTAGATGACCCGGTGACTGGAGCAGGTGATGGTTATGCAATTGACTTCATCAAAATCCTGGTGAATCCGACCGATTTTTCTCAAACTTCTACCGTGACCGGTTTTATTCTGGACCAGCGTAACCAGGTGCCTTTACCCGGTGCCGTTGTTTCTATTGGTCCTGCGACTAGCGCACCCACTGGGGAAGATGGCTTCTTCAAGCTCACTAACGTTCCTGCCGGTTTGGCTATTTTGACGGTGACCTGTCCCGGTTATAAGGAGTCTACTTATAGCGTCCAAACGGTGGCTCAACAGCAACTTGAGGTGAATTTTCCTATTCCTTTGGGCTCACCTACGCTTGTGATCCAATTTTTCCCGGAGAGTCTTGTTCTCAGTTTGAAAGGTGCCCCTACGGCTCAATATACACTTTGGGCTTCAGATGACCTTACAGAATGGAAAATTCTTGGAGACTTGGAACAAGTTGAGGCAGGATATTTTCAATATGTATTTCCGCCAACACTTCCGCCGGTACAACCTGTGACCCAATTTTATCGGGTATCTGCGCAGTAAAGAGAGCTTTATCTGGTATGAAAAAAGGCACCAAAAGTTTTTTTGGTGCCTTTGACATTCTGTTCAATCTCTTAGAATTGGAGATTACCTTTTGTTCTGGGGAAAATAGCAACGTCGCGGATATTGCCAATTCCCGTGATGTAAAGCAGGAGTCTCTCCAAACCCAGACCAAAACCGCTATGCGGAGCGGTTCCGAAACGCCTTAAATCTAAATACCACCAGTAGTCTTCCTGTTTCATATCTAGTTCTTTCATGCGGCGTTCGAGTTTTTCCAAATTGTCTTCACGCTGACTGCCTCCGATGATTTCGCCAACTCCGGGCAAGAGCAAATCAGTGGCGGCTACAGTCTTCCCATCCGGATTTTGCTTCATGTAGAAGGATTTGAGCTCCGCGGGATAGTTGATGACGAAAACCGGCTTATTGTAAACCTTTTCGGTGATATAGCGTTCGTGCTCAGTCTGCAGGTCGCACCCCCACTCGACCGGATATTCAAATTGAACTTTGGATTCCTTCAGAATGCGAACAGCCTCGGTGTATTCCAAAATCACAAAATTCTGTTGAACAATGGATTTGAGTTTCTGGACAAGGCCATTTTCGTAGTGTTTGTCAAAGAAGGCCATTTCCTCAGGGCATTTTTCCAGAACCTCTGAGATGAGGCTCTTGATCATAGCTTCTGCCAGCTCAATGAGGTCTTCGAGTTCGGCAAAAGCAATTTCCGGTTCAATCTGCCAGAATTCAGCAGCATGACGGGCGGTATTTGAGTTTTCTGCGCGGAAAGTCGGACCGAAAGTGTAAATTTTTCCGAGAGCCATTGCCAGCGTTTCGCCTTCCAGCTGTCCGGAAACAGTCAATCCGGCTTTGCATCCAAAAAAGTCATCTTTGTAGAAATCAGCATCCGATATTTCGGGGCGTTTGGGCATAGCGGGATCCAAGGTGGTTACGCGGAACATTTCCCCGGCCCCTTCACAGTCGCTACCTGTCAAGATAGGAGTATGTACATAGACGAAACCGCGCCCCGCAAAAAAATGATGGATGGCCGCTGAGAGGGTAGAGCGGATTCGAAACATGGCGTTGAAGGTGTTCGTGCGAGCACGGAGATGGGCGATTGTTCGCAGAAACTCCAGTGTATGCCTTTTCTTTTGCAGAGGATAGTCGCTGGGCGCTTCTCCGAGCACTTCCAATGTGGCAACATTGATCTCACGCACCTCTTTGTTATTGTAGGAGCTAACAACGGTTCCGGTTGCTTTCAGCGCGGCACCGACTCCCTGTTTTTGAGCCAAGGCGTAATCAGGGCAGTTGGCTTCATCCACAACCAACTGAATTCCCTGGAAAGAGCTTCCGTCATTGAGTTCAATAAAGCAAATACCCTTGGAACTTCTCACTGTACGAGCCCATCCGCAAAGAGTGATGTTTTGGCCTAAAAAGAGGTCCTTACTTTTTAAAATTTCGACAATATCCGTATGTTTCATTATCTGAAAAGTTGGAGTAAATAAATAAAAAACAATGGAGAATTGAGAATGTACCCCAGTCTCAACTCTCCACTTTTAAGTTATATTGGAGCCTAGATGCGAGGAGGTAATTTCTTCTCCACACGGATAGCTTCCAATTTCACGTATTTCGGCAAGCCGCCTTCCATGGGAGGCTGAACTTCACCTTCGATCAGCGGACGTGCGTAATTAATGAATTTTTCATTAGGCATGAATCCGTCTTCAGTGATCCAATCGCGGGGAAGGAAATGCTCAACATTGGCAATCTCCTCCAGCGGGTGCAGGTCAGTCGTCCAAGTATAAGGATTTTCTCCCGTCCGGACGATTTTGACCATGAAGCCGGATTTGCCTTCAACGGCAGCCTTCACAGCGGCAACACCGCAGGCAAAAGCTTCATCCACATCGGTCTGGCTGGAAAAATGGGAGGCAGCGCGTTGGGCATAACCCAGTTTCACGGTGCGGGTCTTGGTTCCCAATTTACCTTGAACGATTTTAGCCAGAGCTTCCGCCGAACCGGAAAGAACCGGATGACCAAAGGCGTCGAGATTGTTCTTGTCAGCGCCCAGCTCTTCGCCAGCCTTATTCTTAAGGCCTTCACCTACGACCACGACACAATACTTGTAGCGGCTAACAGTATCTTTGACTTTAGCCAGGAAAGCCTCTTCCTCAAAAGGAACTTCCGGCAGGAGGATGATGTGCGGTGCATCGGCCTCACAACGCTTGGCAAGCACAGTGCCCGCGGCAATCCAGCCGGCGGAGCGGCCCATCACTTCAACGATACAGCAGGAGCCATCGTCTGTGGCCATTGAGCCAACGTCAATACCTACTTCCATGGTGCTAACTGCATTGTATTTGATGACTGAGCCGTAGCCCGGGCAGTGGTCGGTCTTGGGCAAATCGTTATCAATGGTTTTGGGTACGCCGATAACGCGCATATCATAGCCTCTCTTCAAGGCTTCAAGATGAATTTTATGCGAGGTGTCCTGAGAGTCATTGCCGCCTGCATAGAAGAAGAAGCGAATGTCATGAGCTTTAAAAACTTCAAAGAGGCGATCCATCTCCTCAGCAGCTTTTTCAGGTTTCTTTTTGAAATCAATTTTATAGCGGCAAGTGCCTAATGCTGCGGCAGGAGTGTATTTGAGTCCTTTGATTGCACGCTCTTTTTCCTCATTAAGATCAGAAAGGTCTTCATTCAGAATTCCATAAATTCCATTGAGCCCCCCATAAATTTCTTCAATACATTCATGCTTGCCCGCCTCCAGAACGACGCCGGCGATGCTTGCATTGATGGCACAAGTCGGGCCACCCGACTGAGCAACTAACAGATTACCAATAATTTCAGACATATAAAATTGAGCTTACTTTCTCTGATGAACGAACTAGGCCTTTTAGCCGAATACGGCTAATCCGCAACATGGAAACATCCACACCGCTCAACAGAATGCCAAAAACAGCCCTCTGGGTCAAAAATAAAACCTTCAAATGAGGGGAAAGGCGCAGGATCGGATCCCCAATGCCTTAAAACAGAAGAGAAAATGAAAGGAATACAATCAATTCTGTTTAATAAAAAAACCCGGTTTTTCAGTTGATACTAGAGGTCCCCTCGTTCACGCAGGAGCCAATACTCGAGACTGTCCACCAGGGCTTGCAAGCTGGCTTCGATGATATTTTCGCTCACACCCACCGTACCCCAGCTGCGGATGCCGTTCGTGGATTCGATGAGCACACGAGTTCTCGCGGCAGTTCCGGATGAGCTCTGAAGGATGCGAACCTTATAGTCCAAGAGCTGAACGTTCTTTAGAGCAGGGTAAAAATCCAAAAGTGCGGCACGTAAGGCACCGTCCAACGCATTCACGGGGCCTTCTCCGTCAGCTACGGTGTGCCCCACCTTATCGCCAACTTTGACCTTCACGGTCGCCTCGCAAATGCCGTTCTGTCCGTCAGAACGCATAGAGACATGGTAAGAGCCAACAGTAAAGGGAGGCGTGATTTTCTTACAAGTTTTCTGAATCAGGAGGATTAAGGAAGCTTCTGCGGATTCGAACTCAAAGCCCTGGTGCTCCATTTGTTTAACATAAGTTAAAATCGTTTTAAGCTCCGGTGCTGAGTCATCCAGATGAATACCCAGTTCCTTGGCTTTCATTACGATATTGCTCTTACCTGCCAAATCGCTAACCAGAACGCGGCGGCTATTGCCGACACAGGCCGGGTCAATATGTTCAAAAGTACTTGCCAGTTTATGTACCGCATTCACGTGCATTCCTCCTTTGTGCGCAAAAGCGGAGGCACCGACCCAAGGTTGACGGGGATCCGGGCGCATGTTGGCTATTTCGTCCACAAATTGCGAAATTTGTTTCAGTTTAGGCAGCGACTCTGCGGGGACGTTCTCCAATTTCATTTTAAATGAGAGAGAAGGGATGACGCTGGTCAGGTTGCAGTTACCGGTTCTCTCACCATATCCATTGATTGTCCCTTGTACCATTCGAGCGCCTTTTTCTACGGCCGCCAGAGCATTGGCGACAGCAAGGCCTGCGTCATTATGAGTATGTATCCCCAACTTACTTTTTCCTAAATGCGGTAAAACTTTGCTGACAATCTCTGAAACTTCGCTGGGAAGCGAGCCGCCATTGGTATCACAGAGGACAACCCAATCAGCTCCGGCCTCTGCAGCTGCTTTAAAAACGGATAACGCATATTCCGGATCATCTTTAAAACCATCAATGGCATGTTCAGCGTCAAAAATAACGCAGCGGCCCTGGGCCTTCAAATAGGCAACAGTATCAGCAACCATGGCTAAATTCTCCGCGGGCGTCGTTTTCAACACCTCTTTGATGTGCAACAGCCAGCTTTTACCAAAGATTGCGATAGCAGGCGTCTGGGCTTCCAATAAAAGGCGAACCTGCTCATCTTCCTGAACCGGAGTTTTTTTACGGCGCGTAGAGCCGAACGCGGTCAACAAAGCATTTTTAAATGAGCGCTGTGAGGCTTCCTTGAAAAATTCAACGTCGCGGGGATTTGAACCCGGCCATCCTCCTTCAATAAAATGAATACCAAAAGCATTTAGCTTTTCGGCGATTCTAATTTTATCATTAACTGAAAAATTAATTCCCTCGCCTTGACTGCCATCTCTTAGAGTAGTGTCGTATATTTTTATTTGGTTATTCATTATACTATTTCTCAATCTTTCGCACGAATTCGGGAAGAGTATCCCGCAGCAGTTTCTGAGGAACACTGTATCCGAAAACAACCTTACCTATTTTCTCAGCCAAAACAAACTTGGGATCCCCTTCCAGAGTTTTTTTATCGCGTTGGGTGGCTGAAATCAGCTGATCAATAGTCGCCTGCACATCTTTGGCTGGGACCGTTACAGGAAGCTTCGCTTTTTTTAGTAGATTGGCAACTCTTTCGGTCTCTGCCCTTGGAAATCCTAATAGGGTTTCAGAGAGCCTGCAAGCTACCAATTGCCCTACCGCAACAGCCTCGCCATGAGAATAAGTTCCGTAGTGGTATACTCGTTCAATGGCATGAGCCAGAGTGTGACCAAAATTGAGAATGGCACGCCGTCCGGATTCACGCTCATCGTCACTCGTCACAGCGGCTTTTAACTCACAGCAGCGGCGCACTGCTTCTGCCATCAGTTCCCCATCCAAGTTCAATATATCCTGCAAATGATCTTCCAGCCACCCGAAAAACTCAGCATCCAGAATGACTCCGTATTTGATAACTTCAGAAAGACCTCCGCTAAGCTCTTTTTGAGGGAGAGAGCTCAAGAGATTCATATCGCAAAGAACTAATTTGGGTTGATAAAAAGCTCCGACCAGGTTTTTGCCTCCCGGTAAATTCACTGCTGTTTTGCCACCCACCGAGCTATCCACTTGAGATAAAAGAGTCGTTGGTATTTGTACAAAAGGAATTCCGCGCATATAGGTGGCTGCGGCAAAACCGGTCAAATCACCCACGACCCCCCCCCCCAAAGCGACCAAAAAGGATCTTCTCTCCAGCTTGCTTTCCACAAGGAAATCAAAAAGATGGCCTAAACTGTCCAGACTTTTCGATGACTCTCCCGCCGGGAGTTGCCAGGAGCGAACCTGATAGCCCGCCTGTGCCAGCGATGCTTCGCATTCCTTTCCAAAGAGAGGCAGTGTATTGGAGTCGCCGACAATGACGCAGTTCTGAGGGGGGAGCACATCTTTACATAATTCCCCTATAAGTGGAAGAATTTTGGAGCCGATCAAAATAGTATAAGACCTGTCCCCTAAATGGACCCGCGTTTTTTTTGTGTTCATGGCAGCGAAATTGTTGATGAAGTGGTTTCACCGGGCGGAATATGACTTTGAACATATTCCATTTTCAATTTGAGCAGAGGTTGGAGAGAGGGAACAAGCTTCAGTAGGCGCTCGTAAATTTTTAGCGCTTCAGTCCATTTTTTCTGGTCTTCCAATATACGGGCAACTTCCATGCCTGCACGTTGAACGCAAAAAGGATCGTATTCCTCGGGGTTGTTATTTTTCCCCTGGAAGACATTCAAGTAATGATCAAGAGCACTTTTCAACCTTTCCTCGCGTATCTCTTGAGAGAGGGATTCAAGAGAGGAGAGATATTGATATAGAGTCGCCAGCCCCAGTTCCGCCATGGAGCGCGTCTGAACCGAGGCTTGCGGCGCGGTCATAGCCAGATTATAAAACAGAATTGATTGACTGATGCGGTTCGTATCCGGCGGATCGCCCCCGGCCAACTGAAAATGGCAGTTAGCAATGCGGCTCATAGCAACGGCCCCGAGTCGGTTTGTTTGAGGAATTCTTGAGTAGGCGTTAATCGCTTCGGCAAAACGGGCGAGTTTTACCTGTGCATCTTCAGTGGGGCTCATTTCGCCGGTCAGAGTGTCTCCCAGCAGCAATAACGCCTCATCGAGTCGATCTCCCGAGGTGACTTGTTTGGAAAGCAGAAGGTTTACCAGATCAAGCAGGTGTTTTCCAGCATCCTTGACTGAGCTTCGTGCGAAGGCAGAGCGAGCTGCCATCATGCGAGCATCCAGAAGAAGGTCGTCCAAAGGATTATTTGTGTCGGTTTGTTCAAAAATGAGCTGGTAATTCTTTTCTGCAGAAAAGAAATCCTTACGGTTATAATAGTAGTCGGCCACCCATTTCCTGGCCAGGATAGCGTTGACACCTTTAGGATGCTCATTCAGATAGAGGGAGAAACGGCTCATCGCCATGTCATAATCGCCATTTTGCGCGTATGCCCAAGCCAACTCGAATTCAACCAGTGGATAAAGAGGCAGCTCTTTTGGAAAAGTATCCAGCCAGGTCTGGCATGCCTTGGTAGCCTCAGGGAATTTTTTCTCGTAGAGCCAGGTTCGCGCCAATAACCAGGAGACATCAGGCTTCATGGTGCTTTCCGGAAAGAGCTTCAGGGCTTCCTGAAATTGTATTCGGGCCTCCGCCGGTTTGCCGATTTCGCAAAGATAGTTGCCCAAATAGATCAAGTCTCGTTCGGTAAAAGAGGCATTAGGATATTTCGTAAGCGCCGTGGCCATGGTGCTCTTGGCTAGCTCCTCATTTTTATTTTCCACAGCAGCGCAGAGCTGTAGATGAAGTGCCTGCTCCTGTGTTGCGACAGGAATTCCCGGCGCATTGGCGTAGGTATCCATATAAGCTGCTATGGTAAGAGCGACCGCTGCAAAATCTTTCTGGTAAAACTGCGCCTCAGCCAGCTTAATCCTTGCGAAAGCATTGTCTTCAGAGATGGGCAGCGATGCAATGGCATTTGAATAACAAACCATGGCATCCAAAGGGCGGGAAAGCTCCCAATGACAAAGACCTAAGTTGAGTTGTGCTTTTGGCAAAAAAGTGCTTTTGGGAAAGGCCGTAACCAAATTGGTATAATTAGCATAAGCGGCCAGTATTTTTTCATTTTTGAGTCCCCGCCCGGGCTCAAGCACTCCCAATTGAGGGATGGCCTGATAATAGTCCTGCATTTGCAAGTTACCCAGTGTGGCCAGCAACTCATCACTGTAGGGCTTATTGCCGGATTCCTCATTAAAGCTTTTGAGCAAGCGGATGGCATCGTCGCGTTTGCCCAGTTCAAGCTTGATGCGAACGGTATTCATCAAAGCCTGCCAGCGGTCCGAGAGAGGGATCAACTTGTTGGCGACGTTTCTTTCATAAATAGCGGCTGCTTCCTCAATTTTATTTTCCTGCCGCAATAAATCTCCCTGTAAGGCTAATCCTTGATATTCCAGGCTGAGCAGCCCCGCATTGGTGGTTAAGGTCAAGAGGCTATTTATGTTCAAGGTGGCTGCGGCTGAATCCTTTTGCGCCAAATTAACTCGGGCAAGGAGGAATAGCCGTTTCCATTGCAATTCCGGCGGAAGGTTGCTTGTTGCCACCTTTTCTAAAATGCCACGGGCCTTATCTAGCTCATTCTGTGAAAGAAATAGTTCTGCCAGAAGGAGACGTCCCTGGATAACATAAATGTTGTTAGGTTCTTTTTCAGCAACGGTAAGGAAAAGGCTGCCTTCTGCGTCAAAGAGTTCAATTGCGCGTTTGGTATTGCCCAGCATTTTCCAGGCGTCACCCGTATAATAAAGGGCATTGGGGACCAGGCTGGAATTGGAATGCTCTTTGAGCAGTTCACTGAAGGAGGTTATTGCTCCTGGGTAATCGGCCAGTTTGAGTGAGGCCATTCCTATCCAGTAATGGTATTGGTCTTTATTGACGGGAAGGGTGGCTGCGTTGGTTTGAGTTAACAGGGAAGAGAAGAAACCGCGTGTTTCGGTATACTTTTCCTGACGGTAGAGAGAAAGACCCTGATAGACGATAGCCTGGGATAAGTTGGTAGAAGTAGGGTAATTGACCTGAAAATCTTTGAACTCCTTTTCCGCGCGCTCAAATAGATTGTCATTGTAGGAGATAACAGCAGCGTTAAATACGGAAAGCTCATCCGGAAGCTTGGGGGCTTCCACTACAGGTGCCGGAGGCGGCTCTTGCTTCACTGGATTAGCCGCTGGCTCGGGGGGTGCTTGCGGCTTGGGTGAACTCTCCTGCGGCTCCTGCGCTGCAATGACGAGCACACATGCCAATAGTAACAGGAAACTGCTGACGACTCGCCTTATCATATTTCAAACAAAACTATTTTCTTAATGAGACAAATTTCTCGACGTATTTGCCCAGAATGTCGGCTTCCAGGTTCACATAAGAACCCACGGTGCGTTCTTTGAGGGCCGTTACTTCCATGGTGTGTGGAATAATCCAGATACGGAAAAAGCCTTCTTCGACGGCTGCAACGGTCAAGCTGATCCCGTCTACGGAAACACTGCCTTTAAAAACAACGTACTTCATGAGTTCTGCGGGAGCTTCTATATCCAGAAGCCAATCCTGGCCGGTTCTTTCCCACTTGATGATTTTGCCCAGGTTATCAATGTGGCCGGTAACAAAATGCCCTCCCATTTCAGCATTTGCACGTAGTGGGCGCTCCAGATTAACCAGCGAACCCTCTTTGGCATATTGCAGATTGGTGCGAACCCAAGTCTCACGCAACAGATCGAACCAAAGCCATTTCTGAGCGCCTTGCTCGGTTTTCCGAACAAGCGTCAGGCAGCAGCCATTAATAGCTAAACTGGCGCCTACCTGGATGTCTTGAGCGCAAAGCTCGGCAGTAATCGCAAGCTCAATAGATTTATCTCCCTGTTTGATTTGCTTTACGATGCCAGTTTCTTCTACGATTCCCGTAAACATGGTATGTATTTTATTCTCAAAAAGCCTTCCCGTAAACCCGTAAATCGAGAATAAAGTGCCTTCAGAGAGGGGTGTTCCCCGGTTTTGCCGGTTCAGGATAAAAATCTGAAGACCTTTCCTATACTTCAGACGAGACGTTTGCTAAAGTAAATGTGTTGGTTGCAATATGAAAAATACTTCCATTCTGCTGACGACAATGAGGCTTTTTACACGGAAAGACGGATTTCCTGGTGCGTGTTGTTTGCCGGCAATTGAGGGGGGTAATTTAATGTCTAATATGTTTATTCCGAATTTAATAAGGTCCTTTCTGGTTCTCGCTTTTGTCTTTTTATCTACGTCGCTCCTCTCAGCCCAGTCTTTGACCACTAATGAGATTTCTTTTCGCAGCCAGTACCCATCAGGTGCTCGCGGCGATATGCGTGCTATCAGTGTGGCTCAAACTTTAGTGGGTAATTACGGTTTTCTTTCAGCGGAGCGCTCCGGGGTGCTGGTAGTTGATATCAGTGATCCATGGTCGCCCAAAATGTGTACAACAATTAATACCCCCGGCAGAGCCTATAACTGCAGTGTGAGCGCACCCTATCTTTTTATTGCCGATGGAGCGCATGGATTGCAAATCAGCTGTATCACCAATATTGCCTTTCCGGTCATGGTAGGTGAGTATCCTGCACGGGTTTTTACATCGGATGTAACGGTTAAAGAGGGAATTGCCTACCTGACGGACACCTCCTTCGGCCTTGTGGTAGTGGATGTAAAAGATGTGAGTGAGCCGCGCAAACTTGCGGAGTTACAGCTACCGGGAGAGTCGATGGGGATAACCATTTCCGGAAACATAGCAGCGGTGTCGACGGGCGATGACGGTGTTCATTTGATAGACATTAAAGACCCGGAGCGGCCAATTTTAATGTCGTCGTTGGATACACCCGGTTTTGCTCTTTCTACCTGTTTCATTCAGGATGTGCTTGTTGTGGCAGATTTTAAAAAAGGTGTTCAAATAGTGGATATTTCCAAACCGGATGCGCCTCAGATTATGGCCAATTACGATTGCTCGGCAGATGTCACAGGCGTATGTGCTCATCCCCGGCGTGGTCAAATCTATGTGGCGACAGGCGTTTCAGGAGTTTTTATATTGGATATTACTGACATAAAGTCTCCAAAGTTAAGCCAGCAGGTCGAGCTTTCGGGCAGCACCAGAGGTGTGGCTTTGAGTCTGGATGGAGATTATCTTTATGCAGCCTGTTTTGATGAGGGTATGCAAGTGGTGGATGTGCGGCCGAACCGAAATTTTGAGGTTATCGGACACCTGGGAATTCCCGGTTCCAGTGAATCGGTTACGATGCAGGGAGACAAACTCTTTATCGCGGACGGTCCGGGCGGCGTCAAGATACTGGATCCAAGAAACCCGTATCGACCTGAGCTTATTTCCGAAATAAAAACCAAGGGTATGCCGCTGCAAGTTCTCCCCTTGGGAAGTAAGCTTTACGTCGCCGATTACAGGGGACTCACTGTACTGGATGCTGCCGATCCGGAAGAACCTGAACTAGTCGGAGAGATCGAAACCCCGGGTGAAGCGCGGAGTGTTTGCGTTTACAAAAAATTCGCTTTCATAGCAGATGGGAGCAACGGTATTCAGGCTATCCACATTGAATATCTGGATTCTCCCGTTCTTTCTACGGCCTTTAATACCGGGGCAACGGATACTCGAAAACTGTTTTTAAAGGATAAATATCTCTTTGTGGCGACCGATAGGGAGCTTCTGATTCTAAACGCAAGCAATCCGCGACGCTTGGAGAAAGTGAATAAGACCGAAATTTTGGGCAACTTCATGGATGTTTTTGTTCTGGGTGATCATGCCTATTTAGCTGATTATGAAAAAGGACTGGTGATTGTTGATATTTCAAAACTGCAGAAACCCAAAGTAAGCTCAGTATGTAAAACCCCCGGATACCCGCGTGGGGTTTGGGTTTCGGGAAACTATGCTTATATCGCTGATTTCGAGAAAGGCCTCCAGGTCGTAAATATAACAAACTCTGCTACACCTTTTTTGGACGGCAGCTACGAAACATCAGGAGATGCCCGGGGAACCTTTTTCCTGGGGAGGTACGCCTTTATTGCGGATGGCCGTTCGGGTGTGAGAATCTATGAGTCCAAAATTCGTGAAGTCACCACCCCGGAAACGAATACATCCGATAGTGAGAAGAAGAAATAAGGCTTTCTGAGGATTTTTCCAAAATATAAAACTATGTAGTATGGTCAGATTTTCGTTTTTTCTCCTGCTCGGTCTGCTGAGCCTGGCAATAAGTGGCTGCAACATGCACAAAGACTACTCAATGAGGAGTGGCAGCTATCAAGCTAGAAACCTTAAGTCTCTCTATTACCTGGATATCACCATACTAAAAGAGGGGAGTGTGACACCTAAGTTTTACCTGGGTGATGTAAAGTTACTGAAAGGGGATTATCGAGGTGCACTGCAGATGGATAATCCAACGTTTTCTGAGGATTTACTGGTGGAATTACTGGATGAAAATAGAGAGTTGCTGAGCGAGCACGAAATGAATTTTTGGCAACGTCCGGCCGATGGTGATCCTAAGGTGGAAAAGTTAGTGCTCACAGAAGGTGTGAAACGAAGGAATCTCACCGTGGAGAATGTCATCGTCCCCTACGACAGTCGGATAACCTGGATTAAGCTTAAAAAACAGTACATCCGATTCAATCAGGAGAAGATCATTCAGGAGTTGCCCGATTACTACCGGCAAGGGCAGGAGCAAGACTATAATCCGCTAAAAAACAGGGAATAGCCGTATTCCGCAAGGTGGAAGAACTTATTCAAAACGCAAGGCCTGAATGGGGTCCAGCTTGGCTGCTCTCAGGGCAGGGTAGAGGCCAGCGATAAGTCCGATAATGGTCGCAAAGATCATTGAGAAAATGAGGGCATCAGGCTTGATTATCGGAGCATTACTGGTGGAAACGTTCTGAATGATATAGACCAATCCGTAAGAGAAGGCGACTCCCATAAGCCCACCCAACGTGGAGAGGACAACGCTTTCGATAATGATCTGAATGAAAACGGCCGCATCGGTGGCACCCATTGCTTTACGTAGACCGATTTCGCGGATGCGCTCGCTAATGGAAGCCAACATAATATTCATGACGCCAATACCGCCTACAATCAGGGCAATAATTGCAATAAGCGTGCCGGACATTCTCGTGTTTTTAATAGATTGTTCAATCGTTTCAGACTGGGTTTCCTGGGTACTGAAGGTGAAGTCTTCGATCCTATTATGAGTAATCATCAAAATGTTTCGGGCTTGCTGTAGGGCTGCTTCAAACTCCTCATAATTTTTTACCTGAATATCAATATCGTCAATTTTCAGGGAGTTTTCCGCCATGCGAAAGCGGATAAGCGCCGTTTTTAGAGGAATATAAATAGTTGAGTTTTTACGATCAAATGCCCATCCGCCGCCTTTGCCGCGGGGCCTCCCCCAGGTGCGGCTCTGAGAACCCTGGGATACCGCATTAGTGAAAGCTCTTGTTACTTTCGGTTGCTTGGCTAAAGCCGCCTTTTGGGCCAGACGTTCAGTGCGGGCCATCTCACTTTCGTAGTGTTGAAACATTCCCACAATGGTGAAGAGCTGTTCCCCCAGGCGAATGGTTTCTCCCAAAGGTATGATCTCTTCACCGATCACATTTGGATCACCAAAAAGTTCATCTCGAATTTGTGAGCCGATTACACAGACAGGGGCAGCTGTTTCGCTGTCCATTTGGGTAAACCAGCGGCCGTAAGCAATTTCATGCTGATTGATGAAAAGAGCGTCCTCGGTAACCCCACACACTTCTGAGGGACGACTGCGATTGTCACCTCTACTGACGTAGCGCACACTAGCGCGGATTTCGGGGCTGATCCGCTTGAGAAGAGTCGCATTATTTTTGAGCGCGTAGACATCCTGCATTGTTTTGCCGGGAGCCATCTGAGCAAGGTGCTCCTGCCAGACGGGGACAGATTGATCGTTGATAATAACTTTGTCCAAGCCGCCGGTGGCAATGAGACCCTCTTTCATTCCATTTTCCATTCCGTTCACTATTGCAGCCATGGCAACCAAGCTGGCTACCCCCAAAGTGATGCCCAGCATCGTCAAGAGTGAGCGAAACTTGTGAGACCAAATTTGTTTGAAGCCGACTTGTATAGAATTCCAGAGGATCATAACCAGCTATTGATCGGGAGAACATTGGTCCGGGAAAGAGTATAGGCTCTAGCAGACTCAATCATTCTCAAACGACTGTTTGAATGTTGGGGAAAATGGGCTTTCTGAGTGTATGGTTTCATCTTCTCTTTTTCACAGTTTAATCATAGCGAAGAGCCTCTATCGGGTCGAGCTTAGCGGCTTTGATGGCCGGCTGAATGCCAGCCATAAGGCCTACCAATACGCTGAAACAGAAAGAGACAACCACTGCCCAGAGAGTGATTACGGGTTCGTTATCGGTCGGGATTAGTATTTTAAGGAGTTCCACTAATCCATATGAAACAAAAACGCCAAGAATACCGCCAATGATGGACACAACAATACTTTCGATCAGGATTTGAATAAAGATGGCAAAGGTGGTAGCACCGACGGCTTTTCTGACCCCTATTTCTCGTATCCGCTCCGTGATGCTTGCAAACATGATGTTCATAATTCCAATACCACCTACGATAAGGGAAATTGCTGCGATGATGCCTCCGGACCACCGATAATTGTTAACTTGAGAGCGAATATTTTCGTCCCAATTTTCCTGGGTGCGGAAAGTAAAATCTTCCATGGCGAAATGAGTGCTCATCATTACGTTGCGGGCCTGTTGGAGGGCTGCTTCAAGCTCTTCGACACTGCTGATTCGAATGTTTAAAGTGCTTAGGGTCGGGTCGGGAATATTGTTGGTTCCCGCTGAGGCTCGGAATTTAAGCCACATTGTGTTGAGAGGCATATAAATAGTTGAATTCTTCAGCATGAAGGCAAAGCCACCGGGACCACCGCGGCCCCAACCGGTGCGCCTCTCCGGCCCCAATCGTTCGGGAGATGGATTGGCAAGCTGGTACTCACGTTCCTTCTTCTGCTTCTCGCTTTCGTAGCGCGTAAACATGCCGATAATAGTAAAGAGCTGCCCATTGATATTGATTTCTTCCCCGATAGGAATGATGTCTTTGCCAGTCTCTTCGAAAGTGCCGAAAAGCTGATCCCTGACTTCTGTGCCGATCACGCATACATTCCGGGCCAGGTCGTCATCAATTTCATTAAACATGCGGCCATATTCAATTTTATGCACGTTCATATCAAGTGCATTTGGCCAGGTGCCGGAGATATTCCAGGGACGAAATATTTTTTTTCCACGGGAGACGACTCCACCACGGTCCAGGTTCATTTCCGGAGTGATCAGCTTGGTAAGGGTGGCGTTTTTTTTCAAAGCTTCCACATCGCTCATGGTAATACCGACAACCTGATCAGACAGGTGGCTTTGGTTTGGTGGTAGCTCTTGCTGTACGACGGAGACTTTTTCAATGCCGCCGATGGCTTGCATCGCTTCCCGCATTCCATTTTCCATCCCCTTGACCAGCGCTGACATGCCTACTAAGCTGGCAACACCCAGGATGATTCCCATCATAGTCAGGCCCGACCTGAACTTATGAGCCCAGATTTCTTTCAAACCGACCAGAATAGTTGCCCAGATATTCACAGTATGATTTATTTATTCAAACTTGTACCCGCAAGACGATCATCTTCACTAAAGGAAATTTTTCCATCCCGAATTTCAATGCGCCTGGGTGTGACAGCAGCAATTTCAGGATTATGCGTAACCAAAACGATCGTACTACCCTGATGGCTTAACTCCCTGAAAAGGTTTAAAATATTATCTCCGGTAATGGTATCCAGGTTGCCGGTGGGTTCATCCGCGAAAATAATCCGTGGTTGATTGATGAGAGCACGAGCGATGGCTACCCGTTGTTGTTGACCTCCGGATAACTGCATGGGGCGGTGTTTCGCCCGATTTTCCAAGTCAACTTTTTTGAGAGCTTCCATTGTGCGTTCTTTCCGCTCTTTGGCTGATACACCCGCATAGATCATCGGCACTTCTACATTTTGTGCCACATTGAGTTTGGGAAGCAGATTGAAGGATTGAAACACGAAACCGATTTTCCGATTCCGGATAGCGGCCAGTTCCACAGAACTGGCGTTTTGAATTTCTATTCCATCAAGCGTTATTTTTCCCCTGGTAGGAGTATCCAAACAGCCCAACAGGTGCATCAAAGTAGACTTTCCACTTCCTGAAGGCCCGATAATAGAAATGAATTCACCAGATTCAATCTTCAAGCTCACATCGTCCAGAGCTCGGATTTCTTCGTCGCCAACCTGATAAATTTTAAAAACATTTTCCAGCTCAACTAATGCCATAGCGTTTGTCTTTCGCAAGAAATCAAGGGTTAACGAGGACCAGGTCCCCGGCCACCACCGCCGCCAGTACCACTACCACCACCGGGCATTCCGCGCATTTGGTTAGTTCTGGCTGCATTTGCTGTCTTGGAAATTTCTTCCATGGAAGGAGGCTCAAGAGCAACGGTGTCTCCTTCTTGCAAACCCTCGGTAATTTCTACAAAAGAAAAGTCAGCTACTCCAATTTTAACCGGGCAATGAGCCCAGGATTCACCTTTTTTCACATAGACGAAACGCTCGCCACCTTCAGTAAAAACAGCAGACAGGGGGACAGAGAGAACGTTATCTGCCAAGGCGATAGGAATGGAAATATTGGCGGTCATTCCGGGGCGAACTCTCTCATCGGGATTCTCCAGAAGAATGCGGCAGGAAAAACCTTTGATATTATTCTTGAGAGTGGCCTGTGGGGCAATTCTCTCAATGACACCGGTGAGTTTGAGTCCGGTTACTGCTTCCACTTGAATGTCTACCTGTTGGCCGATCTTCAAACGAGTGACGTCGGCCTGATTGATATGGGAATCAATAACCATTTGGTTTAAATCTGCCACAGTCAGACATTCAGTTCCGCCGCTTGCGCCATCTGAGCCGGAGACAGCCTGCCCCACAGAAACAGGACGAGTCAGAACCGTGCAGTCAAAAGGTGCCAAAATTTGAGTTTTGCTGAGTCGTTCATCAATCTGAGCCAGTGCTTTTTCAGCCCGGACAAGGTTATTGGTTGAAATCTGGTAGGTTGAAAGCGAATTCTCGTATTCTTCCTTTGAGAGCAATCCGTTTTCAAAAAGCTGATTCGCACGGGTATAGTTGCGTTCATCTCTTTCTACTTGCAACCGCGACCCGTCAATATCGGTACATTGGGTATCCCTCTCTTTTAACAGGGTCTCATCATCCAGTGTGACCAGAACATCTCCTTTTTTAACATTATCTCCGATATCTACCAGGAGGGCTTTTATGCGGCCGCTGGTCTCGGGAATGACAGAAACCTGTTCGGCAGGACTGATATCTCCGGCAGCCGTAATGCTCAGCTTAATAGAGCGCCTTTGTACCTGATGGGTTCCCCTGTCCTGGCGTTGAGTTACAGGTTCAGCATTGCCTCGCTGCTGGCTGAAATAATACCAGCTGCCACCGCCTAAAGCCGCGATCACTAAGATAATAATCCACTTCTTCATACAATTATAAAACGAGAAACAACCTACAGCACTTCTATTCTTTGAGGTATTAAATCACCCAAAACAGCCAGAGGCTTAACGTCTGAGCTATAAGAAAACGTCCACACTCTCAGACATCGGCGCAACATGATAGTCGTCCTCACCAGAAAAGAACACATAAAACGGGTGAAAGTTGCAAAAAAGAAAGATCAGCCGGTAGATTTATTTTGGCAGAAAATGTGTTCAAAGGTACCCATGAGTTTTTCCTTAACTTTTTCTCCGTTTGAGATATCATTGCTCCCTTCGGAAGAGATTCCGGAATCGAGCAGATTCGATCGAAACAATAGAAAAGAAGATTTAATTATGCCTGCAAAAGTTGATCCGGCGAAGTGTGCGGGTTGCGGGACCTGTGTTCCTGCCTGCCCGGTTGAGGCCATTAAAATGGAAAATGATAAAGCTGTCGTTGATGCGGATACCTGCATTGATTGCGGTGCTTGCGTGAGTGAATGTCCAATGGAGGCTATTTCGCAAGAGTAAGTTTTCTAACAAATATAAAACAGAAAGCGGGCATATAGCCCGCTTTTTTATGGATATAACGTTCTACTAATCGATTTCGAAACTGAATTGATTGTAGTCCTCTTGGGCCCAGGCTAAATTCTGAGTGCTTGGGGAGATAGAGAAGAGAGGCGAGAACGTTCTGACAGAAACAGTTTTAAAACTCGGAGAGAACTCCAGAATTCTGAGCCATCCGTCGCCGCCGTTCCCGTGCCAGCCGCCTCCCAAGGTTTGCGTATCAAAGAGCATTTGTGAGACAACTTTCCCTGCGTGGTTTTTATCCTGTCGGAAGCCTATGTTTTCCTTCGGGTCTTTGGTTCCGGCAATATGGCCACAGAAAACCATCCGGATGTTTTGAGTGGGGTAGATCAGTTTCTCCCAAATTGCTTTGCCATAATTGGCGTCGGCAACCTTATAGTTTTCTTTCTCAATCAGGTTTTGCCCGCGAGCCAGACATTGCATATAGCTGTGAGTGACCACGACCGCAAAGTGATCTTTGAAAGCGTCACGGTTGACCAGTTCTTTTGCCCAGTTTAGTACAGGGTCCGAAGGAGCAAACTCCAGAGAGATAAATAATAGATCTTTGCCTTGGGGTGTTTTGAGAGCATAAGCCGCATTTTCCAGCGTTTTAGCCCCATCTCGGTTGGGGCAACACTCCACCAGCACACCATTCCAGGCGGAGTTTCTATTCATGGGAAAATAAGAAGGAAATTGAGTGCTGCGATTTTCAGAGCTGACTATACCGTAATCGTGATTGCCAGTACAAACTACGTAGGGGAGCACACCGTCTAAGCGTGAAAAAGCTTTCGAAATGGCACTCCATTGCTGAGCGCCTGTCTGGTTTACTTGACCTGCATTTTTCTCGGTCAAATCCGATCCTACTAATCCATTTCCCTCTATAAGGTCTCCCAGTTGAAGAGCGGTCAGTATATTCAGCTTCTTCTTATTCTCAGCAATCCAGCCCGTCATCAGCTCGCAAATTCCCTGATTGCGTCCGAATTTGATGTAAGTTTGGGTATCCGGAATCAGAATAAGCGACCAGGCCTCCGGATACGAAAGCGCTGGAGGAGAATATGAAAGCTCTTTTGCCGGCTCTTGGGCCAAAGCAGAAGAGACGCCTCCGGTCATCCAGCTTCCAGCTAATGCGGTGGCGAGAACACTTTTACTTAAGAACTGACGTCTTGAGAAACCTCCAGAAGTCACATCTGTTTTAATATCATTCTTGTTCATGACAACCTCAATGAGGGGTTCATGATATTCTATGAGAATCTGCTTAACAATATTTATCTTCCCGTTTACACGTCCGCGTTGCCTCAAAAATTGTAAAACAGAGCTTAACAACGGGGCGAACTCCGGATAGAATATCGGCAGTGACGTTTTGTTATAACCGAGGAAGAAGAAAAATGAAAAAGTCTGTTCATCTTATCAAAAAGTTTTCCCAGCTTGGCCGTTTGGCGTGCGCCGCCGCTGGTTTTATTATTGGCTGTGCATCCATTTTCACCGCCAATGCTGAAGAAATATTGTGGAGCATTGGGCAGGCGGACCTCTCTGACTCAGAATTTATTGGGGCTCCCAATGATTTTAATATCTGCCCGAAAACAGTTGCATATGTCATTGGTGAATCAGTTCCCCAAAAGGACTGGCCTTTTATGCAACTTGGGCCGGCAGATGCCTGGGGCGGAAGCAAAGTCCATCAATATCGGGTGTTTTTCGAATTGGGCGATCAAGCCCCTTCTGCAGAGGAGTGCAGGCTGGTTCTCTATTTTAAGAATGTTCATAAAGAGATTCCCCCAAAATTGGGGGTCCGGCTCAATGGGGTCGTTGTAGATAACGTTCAGCTCAGCTCGGGGCAAGGCGATGATCTTGCGACGGGGAAAGTAAAAGAGGTGCTGGGGAGCAATGTTACGATTCCCGTTCCGGGTTCACTTCTTAAAAAAGGCGAAAATCTATTGGAAATTTCCAATGAGCAGGGAAGCTGGCTCTATTACGATGCAGTTCAGTTCTGGGGACCTCAAGAGCTTAAATTGACATCAAAGGATGGAAAGAAGTCTACCCGTATCCTCGAGATTACGACTCCGGGTGTGCGGCTGCGCGGAGAAGGTGGGACTGTGAGCGCTCCGGTTGATCTGCTGGTGAGCCACATGGGTAAGACATCTCCGACTGATTTTTTCTTTGATGGGCAGAAGATTGGCTCGGCAGTGTTAGTTCCGGGAGGACAGATCCTGAGTTTCAATGTTCCTGTTAAGGGAAAGAAAAACAAAGGAGTATTTTCCATCAGCTCTGAGGGACTCAAGCTGGAAGAACAGAAGTGGGTTCTTCCGGAGCCGAAATTGAAACAGTTTTATCTCTTTCCCCATTCTCACGTCGATATCGGTTATACGCATCGCCAGGACGAAGTTGTCGATCTCCAAATCGACAATATGAATGTCGCGATGGGCCTCACTTCAGAAAGTCAGGCTTATCCGCGTGAGGCGCAGTTCAAATGGAATCCGGAGAGTATTTGGGTGGTAGACCACTATCTGGACAAGGAAAGCGAAGAAAACCAGACAGCCTTTCTCAATGCGGTGAGTGATGGGACGGTGAGCTTGGATGCACTCTATGGGAATCTGCTGACAGGCTTGTGCCGTCCGGAGGAGCTTTACCGCGGTGTTGCCTATTTTTCAAAGAAAACCGAAATGTTGACGGGGGTTCCTATTGTCTCAGCTGCGATTTGTGATGTGCCCGGATATACGTGGGGTACCGCAACGATGATGGGCCAGTCAGGAGTGAAATATTTTGCAATTGCGCCTAATTATTCTGATCGTATTGGTACAATCCACTCCGCTTGGAATGACAAACCTTTCTATTGGGTTTCTCAATCAGGTCAGGAGAAGGTTTTGTGTTGGGTTACCGCTCATTACTGGAAGCATGGAGACTTGGAAAAGGAGGTGTTAAATCACCTCAAGATGAGGCAAACCTCTGATTACCCGTATGACTTGGAGTGGATGTACTGGATTGCTCAGCGTGAGAATGGCGACTGTGATAATTCGCCGCCGGATAGGAATATGGCTCAGGCTGTGCATCAATGGAATCTCAAGTATGCCGCCCCTCAGCTCTCAATAGGAACTGCTCGTGAATTCTTCCCCCTATTTGAGAAGAAATACGGAAAAAAACTGCCTCAATTTAGTGGAGATATCACTCCTTATTGGGAGGATGGGGCTGGAAGTACCTCTTTTGAGACAGGTCTGAATCGTTGTACGGCTGATAAACTCTCTCAAGCGGAAACTCTTTGGGCTCTGAGGAATCCCCGGCAACGACCTGCCAAGCTCTTTGAAGAAGCCTGGAAAAACGTACTTCTTTATAGTGAGCATACTTGGGGTGCTTATTGCAGTATCTCTCGGCCTGATGACCCATTCACGATTAGCCAATGGGAAAGGAAACGCCAATTCGCTGTGGATGCGGCCCGGCAAGCTGAAGAACTGTTGTCTTCCAGCGTCACCAGCCAGGAGTCAGTACCGAGCGCCAGTGCCCTTGTATGGAATACGACCCAATGGAGTCGGACCGGACTTGTGACAGCACCTGAAGCTATGGCAAAGGTTGGCGATTTTGTACAGGATCAGGATGGGAAACCTGTCTGTTCACAAAGGCTGAAAAGCGGAGAGCTTGTCTTCCTGGCAGAGGATGTTCCGGGCATGGGTTCACAAAAATATGTTTCACTGCCGGAGAAAGAAGCTTTCGTCCCGGCTGGGAAAGTGCGTGTAGACGGGAATAAACTTGTTTCTTCTGTGCTTGAGGTGGAACTGGACGAAAAGAGCGGAGCCGTGAACCTGTTGCGTATCAAAGGCGAAGAGCATAACTTTGTAGACAGCTCCAATTCGGTTGCTCTGAATGATTATAGATATCTCAAAGGCGTCAATCCGGATGACGCGCAGGTGAACGGTCCTGTTGAGATTACAATTGGAGAGGAGGGCCCTTTGGTGGCTTCTCTGATCGTTAAATCTTCAGCGCCCGGGTGCGTAGACTTAGTGAGAGAGATTCGGTTGGTCGAGGGTGCTGATTCCATAGAGGTGGTGAACTATGTGAACCGCTTGCCGGTACGGGAAAAAGATGCCGTTCATTTTGGTTTCTCCTTTAATGTGCCTGATGGAGAGCTCCGTATGGAGACTCCCTGGGCGGTTGTTCGCCCCAATCTGGATCAGTTACCGGGCTCTTGTTACAATTGGTTTGCGGTGCAGCGCTGGGTTGATATTTCCAATGACGACTATGGAGTTCTATGGTCTCCGGTGCATGCTCCGCTTATGCAAGTGGGAGCAATCACGGCGAACCTCCTGGGAAGTGTTTCTTTGGATCAATGGATGGATCAGGCGATTGAGTCACAGACAATTTATTCCTGGGCTCAGAATAATCATTGGCATACCAACTATAAGGCCGATCAGCCGGGCATAACGCCTTTCAAGTATGTAATCGCTGTTCATCGGGGCGGCTACGATGGCGCGAAATCTGCTCGTTTCGGGCAGGAAGTAACGCGCCCTCTCCTGGCATTCGCCTGCAACGAGCAGTCTGAGGGTGGTGGAAGCACAGAGGATGTTCCGTCGAGACTGGACAATGATAACTTTGTGGTCGAAACATTCAAGGTCAGTGAGGATGGGCGGGCTTTGATTTATCGTTTGCAAAATATGGCTGAAACAGAGCAGATTCTCCGGATAGCGGATGGGAAGAAATCCGAGAAAATTTATTTAACAGATTTGAGTGAAAAACCGATAAAGAAATTAGGTCGAAAAATGAAGGTCCCGCCGCATGGGCTCGTAAACTTGCGAGTAGAATAACCGGATGATGGGCTTATTGAAATGAGCACGCAGACCGAGAGCCCAAGTGTTTTGCTGCTGATCCCTGCCTACAATGAAGAGGATCGGATTGGTCCCGTATTGGTGGAATATGCGAAGTATTTCAAGGAGTGCTACGCGGGCGAGTTCAGCATTGTCGTTGTACTGAATGGCTGCGAGGATAACACTTTGGGAGTCGTGCAGGCGGCGCAGAAAGAGCATCCGGAAATCCGTTACCTGAACTATGAGGAGCCGATCGGTAAAGGAGGAGCTCTGATTGAGGGGTTGCACTATTTTCACGAGGCCGATTATATCGGATACGTCGATGCAGATGGAGCAACGCAGCCCCCGGCTTTTCACGACTTGATCAAGCATCGCAACGAGGCTGACTGTATCATCGGATCGCGTTGGCTGCCGGACTCAGTCATACACCAGCCGCAGGGGAGCCGCAGACGGTTTGCCAGCCGCTGCTTCCATGCCCTGGTGCAGAGTCTATTCTGGATGAACATTAAGGATACTCAATGTGGGGCAAAACTGATTCGAAGGGACGCTATTGAGGCGGTCTTAAATCAGCTTACCTTGGCGGATATGGCATTCGACATCAATTTGCTTTATGCGTTGAAGAAAAAGAATTTCACCATTTTGGAAATACCGACTGAGTGGACTGATAAGATTGGAACTAAGGTTGTTCTCGGGAAAACTTCACTGGTCATGTTCCTTTCAGTCGTGCGTTTGAGAATTATATATTCCTTTTTTTATAAGTACTTTGAATTTATTTTGTCACCTTTTTCCGAGTGGATTTACAGACGCCTGGCAGCACCTCATCGTAAATTTAAGGGGCATGAAAGTTAAAACGTTTGATACAGAGAAAAACCTTTTTCATTTATTTTTGTATCCTTGTAATTTAAAATGAGTTGCGTTGCCCGGGGGGGGCGTAGGATGGAATCCATATCAAGATGAAGAAAAAAGTGGATATCAACGTTGTAAGGAAAGGTGACGTCCCAGCGGTCGTTCAGCCTCTTAAGGCACCTTCTTTGCCCAGACAGTTGCGTATTCTTTCTTTGTCGGACTGCGTTCTTTTCCCAGGCATGGTTGTCCCGCTTTTGATTGATGACCCTCTTCAGGTTCGGTTGGTGGATGAGGTAATCAATGATAACGGCTATATGGGGGTTATCTTGCTACGCAAACCGGTTGCTGGCAATCCGATGGCAAAGGACCTTTACAAACAGGGTTGTTTGGCTCGAATTCAACGGATGGTCAGCACCGAGAAAAGCCAACTGAGAATTCTTGTAGAGGGAATTCAATGCTTTGAGACCACTCGGTTCATCAGGGGAAATCCTGACTATCCGATTGCTGAAGTCACTTATCTGGTAGATGTTTTAGGAGAAGATTTTAAAAGAAGCCCTGAATATCAGGCTCTGGGCGAAAGATTGGGACAGCTTGTTTCGGAATATGCCAAGGTATCCCCGGCGTTGCACGAAGATATTAAGATTGCATCTCAAAATACGACAGATCCGGCTCAGCTTTCCAACCTCATCTCATTTGCTTTACCGATTCCGTTACAGGAGAAACAGCAGCTTCTTTCCAAGAATGTGGTTGAGACGAGGGTGCGTCTTCTTATCCAGAAGTTAAACCGTGAGATACAATCGGCCCAGTTAGGCGCAAAAATTTTGAAAGATACCAGTACGAGTCTTTCAAAAATGCAACGTGAGAACTATTTGCGCGAGCAGTTGAGAGCTATCCACAAGGAGTTGGGGGATGAGGGCAATGCTGAAGTGGACCGTCTGAAAGGGCTGATTAAGAAAAACCGTCTTTCCAATGAGGCTTTACAGGTTGCTCTTCATGAGATAACCCGATTGGAGGCGATTCCCTTTTCATCTCCTGAGTATGCAGGCATCCGCAATTATCTTGATTGGCTGGTAAACCTGCCTTGGAATCAGGAAGATGCGAACAGGGTGAACTTATCGGCTGCCAAACGTTTGCTCAATCGTAATCACTACGGCCTTGAGGAAATAAAAGAGCGCCTTTTGGAATACCTTGCGGTGATGAAACTCAAAGGGGTGGCGAGCACTCCAATTCTCTGTCTGGTGGGCCCTCCCGGAGTAGGAAAAACTTCTTTAGGACAAAGCGTGGCTGAGGCTTTGGGTAGAAAGTTTTGCCGGATAGCCTTGGGTGGTGCTCGCGATGTCGCGGAAATACGGGGGCATCGACGCACCTATGTGAGTGCACAGCCCGGAAGAATCATTCAAAATTTACGCCGTCTGGGAACGCGAAATCCTGTGATCCTTTTTGATGAAATCGATAAAATGGGATCGGGAGCTATGGGAGGTGAGACGGCATCAGCACTATTAGAAATTTTGGACCCTCGCCAAAATGCCTCTTTTACCGATTCGTATTTAGAAGTTCCTTTTGATCTGTCCCAGGTGCTTTTTATCACTACGGCCAATTGGTTGGACCCGATTCATCCGGCCCTGCGTGACCGAATGGAAATCATAGAAATTCCCGGTTATACCTTTTGTGAAAAGTATAATATTGCTCTTCGCCATACGGTTCCGGATATGCTCAAACGTCATGGACTGCCGGAGGGATTTATCGATTTCCAAGAACCTGCACTTCGAATGTTGATTCAATCTTACACATACGAAGGTGGGGTGAGAGGAATGGAGCGGCAGATTGCGGCATTATTTCGAAAGATTGTTCGACGGAAAATGCAGGAATCAGTCACCTCAACACTCGATGAAAAAGCTCCGGTCATTCTCACTGCAAAAGATGTTGAAGAATTATTGGGGACGCCTATACGTTTCAATAATCCTTGGGAGTTGGGTGGAACGGCCGGCTTTGCGATGGGACTGGCGTATACGCCTCAGGGTGGAGAAGTAATTCCCGTCGAAGTGACGCGGATGACGGGGAGCGGACAGATCATTTTGACTGGAAACCTTGGCGATCTGTTGAGGGAGAGCATTCGTATTGCGTTGAGTTTTTTGCGGTCAGAAGAGTCTCGATTGAATTTGGATATGAGTCATTTCCATTCCTATGACATCCATGTTCATTTGCCTGCGGGCTCTGTGCCCAAGGATGGACCCAGCGCCGGATTGACCTTTGCCGTAGCCATGGCTTCTCTTTTCTCAGGCAAAAAGGTTCGTCCTTCGCTTTCCATGTCCGGAGAGGTTTCGTTGCGCGGCTTTTTGTTGCCCATCTCCGGGGTGCGCGAAAAAGCTTTGGCTGCGGGTAGATTTGGAATTGATGAGGTACTCCTGCCTAAAGCCAATGAAAGTGATTGGCGTGATTTGCCTGCTGCTTTAAAACGGCGGGTGAAAGCCAGTTTTTTCCAACACGCTTCCGATGCAATAAAGTATGCTCTATCGGAGTAGAATTTTTTGATGCGCCTTTGTTCGATTTTATGAAATATATTGGTAATTTAGCTTTAAGACTGTGCTTGCTCAGCCTTCTATCCGTTTTGTTTTCCATCACGGTTCAGGCCCAATCCATTATGGAACGAAAAACGGAAACACCTAAAGATGCACAGGAAATCGTGGAGATTATCCGAAGCCGTGTGCCTGTCAAAAAAATTGAGAGCCAGGGAGTGTTAAAAGTTCGGGCACCGAAAACAAAAATGCGAAGCGTTCCGGTTCATTTTGAAGTAAGGCCGCTCAGCGAAGATTCCTGGGAAAGCGTTTATGAGGCTACGCTGCCTGAGGGAGGGCAAGAGCGTTTGTTGATTCGCTCTTATATCAATCGCCCCAGCGAATATGTCTTGAGCACGAAGTCTGAAAAGGAAACCGAGTGGAAAACGAACAAAATTCAGCCCGGAGAAGAATCTGCTGTCTCATTTGCCGGGACCGATTTTTGGTTCTGTGACCTGGGCCTGGAGTTTTTAGATTGGTCCGATCAATTGCTTCTCAAGCGGGAAATGCGCAAGGGGCGTCCCTGCCGGGTAATTCAAAGCGTTCCGGAGGCAAGGACTGGAACGATGTATGCGAGGGTGGTTTCCTGGGTGGATAATGAGTCTGACGGCATAGTGATGGCTCAGTCCTACAATGAATTCAATAAGAGGCTTAAAGAATTTGAAGTACAAAGTTTCAAAAAGGTGGAAGGTGTCTGGCAGCTCAAAAAGATGACGATTTATGATAATCTTACCGACAGCCGGACAACGCTGGAAATTGATCTGGAAGTGGATGAAGCGAATTAAAGGAAATATATGTCTTTTATAGCCAGAGAGATTTCCTCTCCACCCTTAAAAGCCTCAGATTTTGATTACGACTTGCCGCAGGAGCTGATCGCTCAGTATCCGGCACCGCATCGCAGTGATTCGCGTCTGATGGTTTTCAATAGACAGGATGGCTCCGCAGAGCACCAATTATTTTTAAACCTGCCGGAGCTCTTGATGGAAGGAGATTTGCTCATCTTAAATGACACTCAAGTTATTCCTGCGCGCCTCTTTGCTCAAAGGGATAGTGGAAAAATATTTGAAATTCTCCTTCTGGAGTTGCTCACCCCTTTTTCCTGGAAGGCGATGATACGGTCCGGGAAAGAAGCGGCCCGCGGGGGGGGAAGGCTGACGCTCTTAGAGAATGCGACTCACGAAAAATCGGACATCACGGCCACTGTCGTTAAAAAAGAACCGCAAAGCGGAGACTATCACGTTTTATTTGAGAGGGCAGGGCAGCCTTATGATATCCGAGATCGACTTGTAGATTTGGGAGCTGTTCCTCTTCCTCCTTATATTGAGCGTGCTCCTAAAAAAGAGGATATTGAGCGCTATCAGACAGTTTTTGCCTGTCATTCGGGTTCAGTTGCGGCGCCTACAGCGGGATTGCATTTTACCCTGGAGCTTTTAAATCGCTTGAAGGAAAAGAATATAGAGACTGCATACGTGACACTTCACGTGGGTCCTGGCACCTTTGCCCCTGTGAAAAGCGAAAATCTGGCAGACCATCCCATGCATGAAGAGCCTTTCATTCTAAGCCAGGAGACTGCCTCCGCCATTAATAAGGCCAAAAGTGAAGGGCGTCGAGTAATACCCGTTGGTACCACATCCATGAGGGTTATAGAAAGTGTAGCCCGGCAGATGGGCGGCACACATCATCTTCAGGGGATGGTTTCCCGGACGAGGCTCTTTATCTATCCGCCTTCTCCTTTTTATATTTCCGATGCATTGCTAACGAACTTTCATTTTCCACGTTCCACTCTTTTGATGTTGGTGAGTGCTTTTG
The DNA here is from genome assembly GCA_002305615.1 of Verrucomicrobia bacterium UBA1412. GTDB lineage: Bacteria > Verrucomicrobiota > Verrucomicrobiia > Limisphaerales > UBA1412 > UBA1412. The sequence goes on from DBPU01000025.1 coordinate 48,383, forward strand.
CGGCTCCCGGAAGTCTGCAGGGGCGTGAGCGCATTCTTGGGGCTTACCGACAGGCGGTGGAGGAAAGATATCGATTTTTTAGTTATGGAGATGCAATGCTGATTCAGTAATAATAGAAATCATTTAAAATGAAAGCTTCATGCAGGGTTGTGTTTTTCGGTGTTCCTTTCCCAAAAAGCGCATCCTTTTTTCCAAGCAGAAGGCTTGGATTCACCCTCATAGAGCTTTTAGTCGTCATCACAATTATTGCAATTCTGATGGCGATGTTGTTATCAGCTATTTTTAAAGCAAAAAGCAAAGCACATCAGATCGTATGCGCTGACAAACTTCGTCAGTGGGGAATGGCGACACAATTATACGTGGCGGACAATGAAGACTATCTCCCAAAGGATGGAGCTCCCAATGGAACCTCTATTAATGGTGGCTGGTACGTAGACCTGCCTCCTTACTTGAATCTCAAACCATACCGGGAAATGCCCTGGAGAACCAATGCTGAGGAGCGCATTGATCGGTCACTTGCCTGGTTTTGTCCCTCCAATCCCCGACGGAGTAACGGTAATAATCTCTTCCATTATTGCTTGAATGAATATGTGAACAAGACTGGAGCAGAAAACGCCCCCATTTTGTATACTTCTCTAAAAATCCCGAGCAAAACGGTTTGGCTTTTTGATTCCAAAAATTTGCCGGCTGTGGGCTATTGGAATTTTATCCACACCAATATTCATGGAGATGGGGCGAACATCCTTTTTCTTGATGGCCATGTCAAGCGATACAGATCCAGTGAGTATTGGGATTATGAAGCGAAAAAAGGTAAAATCAATACGGCTGATTTGATTTGGATACCTTGAGTATTTTTTTACGTACTGCGGGGGGGGGGAACCCTTTCCCTTCTTGCAATTTGGGGGGAATCAGTCTTTAATTTCGCAGGCTTATAAGATGGAGTCAAATATTACTTTCATTACGGATTTTGCACTGGTGATGTTGGTGGCAAGTATAGCAATGCTTGCCTTTCATCGCTTTAAGCAACCTGTTATTCTGGGATATATAGCTACAGGCTTTCTGTTGGGGCCTCACACCCCGTCCATATTAGGATTGGGTTTGAAGCACAAAGAAAACCTGGAGTCTATGTCGGAAATAGCGATTGTTCTGCTCCTGTTTTCTTTAGGTTTGGAGTTCAATATCCGCCGAATACGTCAGGTTGGTATGTCTTCGACTATTGCAGCAATATCGGAGATTGTCATGATGTTTGCTACGGGTTGCATCGTGGGAAGGCTTTTCGAATGGAAATTGATGGATTGTCTTTTCATGGGTGCAATTCTGGCAACATCCTCAACCATGGTTATATCCAAGACATTAGCCGACTTGAAGATGCTCAAGGAGCGCTTTTCAGGAATTATAATCGGTATCACGGTAGTAGAGGATATTGTGTGTATTTCACTTATGGCGATTTTGGCCAGTATCGCCATGACCGGTTCTTTTGCCATGAGTGAGCTCACAAGTACTTTGGGTCGGTTAGGTTTGTTTTTTGTGCTTGCGTTAATCTTTGGCCTTCTATTGGTACCACGCCTGATGAATTATGTGGAGCGCTCAGGCAAAACAGAATTGATTTTAATCGTGTCCCTGGGGCTCTGTTTCGGAATGGCTCTCCTTGCAGAAAGGTTGGGTTATAGCACGGCATTGGGAGCCTTTGTCATGGGGGCTTTGATCGCTGAGACCCACATTATCCACAAAGTAGAAAGAGCGATTCAGCCGATTAAAGATATGTTTTCGGGAATCTTTTTCGTGGTGATCGGAACGATGATTGATCCTCACGCTCTTCTCGAATATTGGGTGGAAATAGTCGTTTTGTTTTTCACCGTAATTATTGTTAAAACTCTCGCTTGTACCTTGGGTGCCCTGGCTACAGGAAACTCTTTTCCCACCTCCTTGAAAGTGGGCTTGGGAATGAGCAATGTGGGTGAGGTGAGTTTTATTATCTTAGCCCTGGGCCTTAGTTTGGGCGTTCTTGATGCATGGCTTTACCCCATTGGTGTTACGGTTGCCATTTCGACAATGATGGTCACTCCCTTTATTTTCAATCGTTCGGAAGGAATCATTCGGGTTGTCAATAAATTGATTCCAAGGTCGATCATGCAAGCAATCGGCGTTTATTCAGGGTGGTATCAACAGCGAGGCCCAAGCCAGCGCGATATTTCAACGGAATTAGCCCGCAAATTCCTGATTAAGAATATGATAAATCTTACTATCGTAACGGCGGTATTAATCATAGCGGCTGTTTCGAATCACGGCATCAAAAACTATCTTGGCGATTCTCGTATTGCTCAACCTCTTTTTCAGAACATAGCCTGGTTGGTGGCTTTTGTCTTTTGTGTTCCTTTTCTTTTAATTACTCAGCAGAACCATGCCGCTCTTGCTCATTTAATCTCGAGAGAACGCTTGCCACAAAATCTGAAACACCTGCAGATACGGATTGAACGAGTCATTTCATTGGTTGGCTTTTTTATCCTGAGCGCTTACCTGGCAATGCTTATTTTGATCATTATGCCTGCGTCTCAATGGGGCGTCATTTATATTTTGGCCTTTATTGCAGGTGTCATCGGATTCTTTTTACGCAACCAATTTGCAAGAGTTTATCAAAAAGCGGAGATAGAAATAGAAACGATTCTGACGCGCGAAAGTAGTCCTTCCGCTAAAAAGGAAATATCAGAAAGCAACCGAAGTGTTTTATTGAATGATACTCGAATGATCACCGTTCTTGAAAACGGATTGGGAGTAGGTAAAACGATACGAGAAATTGACATCAGGAACTTAAGCGGTGCAACCGTGATTTCCATTGAAAGAAATAAGTCCATGATTGTAAGTCCTCGAGGGGAGGAAATTCTGGAAGAAGGGGATCATTTACTGGTTTTGGGCAATACCGAGCAGCTGGGAAAAGCGGAACTTTTGATTAACGGTGAAGAAGCAAACTCTTAAAAAGTAGATTGACTATGGACAGAAAGATATACTATTTCGACAATAATGCCACTACAGCCGTTGCTCCTGAGGTTTTTGAGGCAATGCAGCCCTATTTACAAAGTGAATGGGGTAATCCCTCCAGTGCGTATTTTTTTGGGCATCATTTGGGCAAAGCCATAGATGAGGCTCGGCAAAAAGTGGCTGCTTTGGTTGGGGCAGATCCCCGGGAGATCCTTTTTACGAGCTGTGGAACGGAGAGCGACAACACAGCAATCTTCAGTGCGCTGGAAACCACGGGCAAGCGGCATATAATCACGAGTGCTGTGGAGCACTCGGCGATCATGAGCCATGCCGCCTTCCTTCAGCAAAAAGGATACGAAGTAACCTATTTGCCGGTAAAGTCCGATGGCACTCTGGACCCGGCCCAGGTTGCTCAGGCGCTCCGTCCTGATACTGCCTTGGTTTCGCTCATGTATGCTAATAACGAAACCGGCGTTATCTTCCCTATAGAGGAAGTTGGGAAGCTATGCAAGAAGGTCAAGGTGTTGTTTCATACCGACGCGGTTCAGGCTCCGGGAAAGCTCAAAATAGATGTGAAAGAGATGAATGTGGACTTCCTTTCTCTTTCAGCACATAAACTCCATGCCCCCAAGGGGATTGGAATGCTTTACGTTAAGCATAGAACTCCATTTAAACCCCTCATCATCGGGGGGCATCAGGAGCGTAAGCGCCGTGGGGGAACTGAAAATGTGCCTTATATTATAGGCTTTGGTAAGGCTGCTGAGATGAGTCTTTCTTTGTTTTCAGATGAAAATACCCGCGTGAGAGCTCTGAGAGATCGCTTGGAAGAGGGTATTCTTTCGACCGTTCCGAATACCCGGCTAAATGGGCACAAGAGCTTGCGTATGCCCAATACTACCAACATTGCTTTTGATTATATCGAAGCAGAGGCAATCATCATGATGTTCGATCAGTTGGGTATTTGTGTCTCCAGCGGCTCTGCCTGTACAACAGGATCAATGGATGCCTCTCACGTTTTGAGCGCGATGGGGCTTTCAGCCATGCAGGCAAGGGGAAGTGTTCGTTTTAGCCTCAGTCGCTACAATCGGGAAGAAGAGGTCGATTTTGTTTTGAAGCATCTGCCCCCGATCGTTTCCAAGCTGCGGGCAATGTCACCTTTGAGTGAAGCGCACCCGGATAATGTTTAAAGTTGATCTACCATCAGGTTTTTTATACCCCACCGTTTGACGTCCAAAAATAATTGTGCTACCTTTTCCCTATAGTGTTTGATGGACTATGGTGTCTGTCATTCATAGATTGCTGTGGCTAGACTAGATAAATCATTTTTTCCTTCCAGCGCAAGCGGTTCCGAAGAGGATGTTGAATCCCAGATGTTACTGCAAGGCTCTTATCGAGTGCGCGAAGGGGGAATAGAGTTTCACTCTGAAAAAGAAGTGGGTCTCTACACAGAAATGCACTTGCGGGTGCAAGGCTCGGAATCCAATAAAACAATCCTTTTTAATGGCGTTGTGGTCGGCTGTACGGGCAACAAACACCAGGGTTTTCAAGTATCTCTGGCGTTCACAAATATTACAAAAGAGGCTCAACTTTCTTTATTCGAGATGTATTGGGCTCAGATGTAGTTTATTTGATAGCGGTGTTTCTCATGTGGGGACACCGTTTTTAACATAAAAACGGCTTCCTAGTCAGACTGGGAAGCCTTTTTGATATTAAGATCGTTTTGTATTACTCGTTTATAGAAGAGAAATCTTATTGAGCGGGGGGCTGTGCTCCTTTAGACGGTTGTTGTTTTTGCTGTACCAGGATAACGGGTACCGGAACTCGAAGCTTCATCACCTCATCAATCAACACTTCAATAGTATAGGTCCCTTGTTCTTTAAACTCTACCTGACCGAACACAGAAACATTAGTAGTATTCTGGGCGGGATTGTGTAAGGCAAACTTGAAAGCGCTCTTGCGTAATACGGTCGTGCCGTCCGGAGCGACTAAACGCACTTCCTGGTTAAATTCGCCGATACCGGCTGTCCAGCGATTGAAGACGCAAAGTTTGTAGGCCGCAATTGGAAGTTGGGGAACCCGAACTTCCGAAATAACGCCAACGATAATAAAATTACCGGAAGACTCTACGCGCACATCTTCGCAGAGAAGAGAAGCCTGCAGGTCGGGTAAAATACGGGATGCATTCATATTATTCTGTAATGATTTTTTAGTTAATGGGGTTTATCTTGTTTAGAAACACTTCCCGCAGCCATTCGGGCGGCACGAACTGTGTTCTTCATCAAAATGGCAATTGTCATAGGGCCTACACCTCCGGGGTTTGGAGTGATTCTCCCGGCAATGGGTTGCACGGCTTTGAAGTCTACATCGCCGACTAGACGTGAACCTTTGGGAGAGGAGGGATCAGCAATACGGTTTACGCCGACATCAAACACTATGGCATTGGGTTTAACCATATCAGCTTTGACAAACTCAGGTACTCCCAGCGCCGCAATGAGGATATCCGCTGAGCGACAAAGCTCGCCGATGTTTCGGGTGTGAGAGTGGCAGATCGTGACCGTCGCATCTGCATAGGGGGCTTTCTGGACCAGGATGGAAGCCATCGGCTTTCCTACGATATTGCCTCTGCCTAAAATAACGACGTGTGCACCGCAAGTTTCAATCTTATACCTCTTGATCAGCTCGTGAATGCCGCCCGGAGTACAGGGTACAAAACCATCGTCATCGCCCAGCATCAACTTTCCCACATTAATTGGGTGGAACCCATCTACATCTTTAGAGGGGGAGACGGTCTCGAAGACTTTTGCCTGACGAATGTGCGAGGGGAGGGGGGCCTGCACCAGAATTCCATGCAGAGAAGGGTCGTTGTTAAGATCGTTTATGAGCTCCAGGAGTGCACGTTCAGAGGTATTCTCGGGCAGGACATAAAGCCTGGATTGAATACCAAGCTTGGCTGCCGTTTTTTCCTTCATCCCTACATAAACCTTCGATGCAGGGTCTTCACCAACTCTTACAAAGGCGACCGACGGCAAGATTCCTTGAGCCAGAAGTTCCTGAACCTCACGTTCAGTTTCAGTCTGCAACGTTGCCGCAATGAGCTTACCGTCTATGAGGTTATCCATTTGCGTTATTACCTGCGATTGAGCAGCTCAATGGTCCTCACAGTGAGGAGGGGATGATTTCTCCAGCGAGAATCGATAGATTCGGGACCTCTGACATGAACCTTCTTACCTGAGTATTTCTTCAAAACAATGTCGCTGTTTGTGACATAAAGATAGTTAATCAACCGATTGTTTTGAATACTGTAAAGACCATAAGGACTGGGCGCTGCAGGGCTGCCAGTAGGACGCACAACACCCTCTCTGAGCACGATTCTTTCCATGGAGTCCGCTGTTGTAAGAGGAGTGACTACGGATTCGGGGGCCGGTTCCGGCTGCTGTACCTCAGGCTGCTTTGCTTCAACAGGAGAGACAGGCATGGTTACAACCGGGGCGACAATCGTCGGAGCAACGGCAGTCGGAGGTGCAGGCTCTTTAGCAGGCGGAGGGGTAGTGATTTCAACCGGCTGTGGCACGGCAACCACGATCTCTTCAGCGGGCTCCGCTACTTCCTCTATAGCCTGTGGCTCAGGTTCCACCCGAACAACCGGGGGTGCTTTTGCCGGCGTAACTTGGACTGTGGATGCAACGGAAGGTTCGACTTTTTCCTCTGTCTTGGCGGGTTCATCCGTCTTAATCCCAGCATCAACAGGAGGCATTTTATCAGTCAGAGTGACAAAAGATTCAGCTATAAAGCCGTAGGAATCAGTGACCATAACTTTCGTCCAGTCACCTTGTGTTTCCAAGCGCTTGACGGTTTCACCCCGATTGATTTGGCCGATTTTTTTATGACTTGTTCCGGGGCCTTCACGCAAGTTGAGCTGATCAGCCTGGACCTGGTCCTTATCATTCAGATAGGAACTTTTTATCCAAGCGTTCGTGGAGGTCAGCCGGACTTTAATCCAGGAAATGGGTTCATCCTTGTGGGAGGGCGTGATTTCGTGCCTTTCCACTGCAATCAACAAGGTATCGTTTTCGACTTGCTCAACAATCTCTGCAGTGATGGAGGGCGCCTTGCGGACGTTTACACGGTCACCTTTCACAATCGCACCCATATCTGCAGAAGCAGCCCATTGTCCTAGGACTGCCAGGGATAAGATTAAGAAATATTTCATCGCACTCATATGCCTAGTAAAAGCTGTATTTCAGTTTTTGTCAATAACCGCCATTTGCCTAAAGTCATTTTGTCTAATTTCACCGGGCCAACCTGCTCTCGCCTCAAGACTAAAACGATGAGTTGCAAGCAGTCGAGGATGCGGCGGATTTCCCGGTTTTTCCCTTCGCGAAGAGTGATGGCCATACAGGTTCGAGTGTTGTTTGATTTCAACACGTCAACAGCCGATGCTTTTAAAAAATCACCCTGGTGGTGGACTCCATTAAGCATTTGGGAGATGGTCTCTCTGGAGATGGCTCCCTTCACCTCTACATAGTAAATTTTATCGATCCCCTTGGAGGGATGCGTGATGCGATTGCAAAACTCCCCATCGCTGGTCAGAAGGATGAGTCCTTCTGAGTCGTAGTCCAGCCGGCCAACAGGATATACGTGGCTCATCTCAGGAGGGATGAAATCCATGACTGTCGGGCGCCCTTGAGGATCACTGCGGGTGCAGACCACATTGCGCGGCTTGTAAAGGGCCAGATAAATTTTTCTGCGTGCCTTAACAACGTGCCCTTCTACAAGTACCCGATCGACATCCGGGGTAACTTTTGTGCCGAGCTCAGTCACGCGGGTCCCATTAACGAACACCTTCCCCTCCAATATCAACTGCTCGCTTGCCCTGCGAGAGCAAACTCCTGTCTCAGACAGATACTTCTGGAGACGAATTTTGGGATTATCCACAATTAAAAATAAAACGGGAACCATCCTTCAAAGGAGAAGAGACGATTCCCAAAAACTGAGCATCAGCAGCCGAAACGCTGCATAAAATTATGCTACGAATTTCGTCTTTTTCAGATTAAAAACCCGATCGCCTTCACGCCACTCTTTGCGTTTTTTCAAAACTTCAACGCGCTCCTGGCGCTTGAGAACATTCCGTTTTGCGCCCAAAGAAGAAGCACTCTTTAAACTATTATGCAATGACATATCTAAATCAAAATAAAAATCAACCTACCTCGGGCCCCTCGCCCGGCAGGACCCCTATTCTGCCAAAGAAGCAGGAAAATGCAACTAGTTTTTAGCTTCATTATTCAAGACTTTGGAAAGAGGCCCGGTTTTGGCGTCGGATTCGTCATGGCTGCGCAATAAAGGGAAGTATCGCTTAAGCAGTTTACAGTATCTGCAACCTTGTCTTTTTGACGAATCAGGATAGAATGGGTGCGTTGTATTTTGCATTATGAATAGACGTGGTTTTTTGAAGTCTGCTGGCTTGGGATTGGCAGCAATGGGAGTGTTGGGAACATCTGCTCAAACGAATTCAGTAAGCGAAACGAAGGCGAATAATCGTTCATTCAAGCTGGGGTGTGCCGGCTATACGTTTGTGCGGTATGATCTGGATAAATCTTTAGAAATGATGCATCGAGTGAATGTGCGTCAGATGTCCCTCAAGGATTTCCATCTTCCCATCAATGCCAGCGATGAAAAAATCCAGGAAGTGCTCTCCAAATTTAAGTCGCGAAACATCACCCCATATGGTGTGGGGCCAATCTATATGCGCAATGAAGCCGAGGTCACCAACGCTTTCCAATATGCGAAAAAGGTTGGGGTAAAGCTGGTGATTGCCGTTCCCAATTATGAACTCCTGCCTTTAGTTGAAAAAAAGGTCAAAGAATATGATTTCAAAGTAGCTATTCATATTCATGGACCCGATATCGCTATTTTCCCTCATGCGGCAGATGTATGGGAGCACGTCAAAGGTCTGGATGAAAGAATCGGCATTTGTCACGATATTGGGCATACCGTGCGGCTGGGGATTAATCTCATAGAAGATATCAAGAAGTATAGCTCCCGAATCTACGACATGCACATCTGGGATGTGGATAAAGCTGAAAAGTCAGGGCATTGTGTCGAGGGCGGAAGGGGTATCATTAACTTCAAAGAGCTTTTTGATACTTTGCAGGAAGTGGGGTACTCCGGGGTGTGCAGCTTGGAGTATACAAAAGATATGAATGATGTTCTTCCGGGAGTGGCCGAATCCATTGGCTATTTCAATGGTGTCCTGAGCTTGAAATGAAGTAACTTGAATTCGAAAAAAGTTCAACCTGTTTCCAGTTGTCAGGGCTTTGCTCTCATCTTTGTCCTTTCGATTTTAATTCTAACAACAGGGACTCTCTTCTTTTTTATCTCGTTGACGGTTCGAGAGTCCCAAGTCGAAAGGTCTCTGATGCTGTCACGTTTTGCTCTGACGGCAGCTGAATCCGGAGCTAATGAGGCTCTGCAGTATTTGGTTTCCGCCAAGGTAGAGCCGACCTCATTGGAAGATGCTCCGATCAAGGAAAAGTTGGAGAAACGTTGGGTTACCAATGATGGACGCTATTCGGATTGGGGTTTCCCCACAAATGATAAACTCAGGATATTAGCTCAACCGGAGGAGCTTGGTGACGGGGATTTGTATTACGTATCGGGTTTCCACTCTCTTTCTGATGAGGAGTCTGAGATCTATTCTTTAGGGATCAATTATGCCGGTCAGAAAGAGCATCCCCTTTTGAGGCTCATTAGAATTGAGGCTGTGGAACAAGCCAATATCTCGACTAACTTTTTGCAGGGTGAACTCATCGCTACACGACGATTTAACTTCTTGGGAGGGGTGAAGATTTCCGGCACCAACCAGCTGGATACGGAAGGAAAAACGAATCTCTTAATGACGGCGCTTTCAATAGCCTATCCCAATCAGGATCTTTTTTTGGGCAGCAATGTTATTCAGGGACACTACTTGATCAACGGCCCGCTTCCTCCTCCGGGGTTGGACGTTCCTCATGAAGAGGGTGAGGGAGAGACGAACAGCAACGAAGGCATCAAAGAAAACATCCTTGTGATAGGTTCGTCCGAATTTTTGGCTAATGAGAAACAGAGCTATGAAACAAACTATCTGGTTACGAGATTGAACTGGGCTCCGTTTCCGCCACGGAAAGCTCCTGAGGAGGCCAGCTCTGCCGATGCGCCTTTGGTGAATATCGGAACGGAAGAGGCTCCGATCATGGCTTATCAGTTTGAAGCGGCAGGAGATTATAAAATTACTGCTCCTGAACCGTATCCCCTCATTTTAAAAAGTGGAGCTGTAATCAACTTGCGGCTTCCCCCTGAATATGCGCTGACAGAGCAGCCAATTACGATGGAAGAGGGGGCTCAGATGGTACTCTTTCCAACCGGGAATCTTACATTGGGAACGCAAGCTTTTGCGACGGTCGAAAAAAACTGGAATCGCCTTACCGTTTGGGGGGGGGCGTTGGATACAGAACCTGTCCCGCGATTGGTTTTGCAGGGAACGCCGAACGCCTCTTTTTGTGCCCGAATTTATGCCCCGGCTACAGACGTAATCGTAACCAATGAGGTGAGTGTGGTTGGACTATTGGTGGGACGCGAAATAACCATGTCTGAAAAGACTTCCTTTTTGGGTGATTTGCAAGCCAGGCTTCATCCTCTGATCGGCTCTCCCGCGCCTTTAAATACGACGAATTCCTTTTTCCGGATTAAAGCGTGGGAGGAGATCAGCTTGATAAAGGAAAAAGAGGTTCCGATCGAGGAGTGAAAAAGGACGCCTTCAGGCGTCCTTGCTAAAATAGGAGAAAATCAAACTAGAGAGTTATTTCTCCAGTACCCATATATTTCTGAACTGAACTTTATCTCCATGATCCTGCAGGAGAATCCCGACTAAATCGCGTTCGGAAGGGTTAATAGCTCCTGGTGTAGCTTTGGACAGTTCCAGGTCCTGATGGATGGCGATGCCGTTATGTTTAATGGTCACACGGCCATTCTTGACTTTCTTGCCTTCCGCATCGAAACGGGCCATTGTGAAATCAATGTCATACGTCTGCCACTGCATCGGAGGGAAGCATGCGTTCACCGCCGGACGGCTGATCTGGTAAATTCCACCGCATTCATTATCCCAACCGGGCAAGCCGTAACTGTCTAATACTTGCAGCTCATAGGAGCCGTTAATGTAGACGCCGCTATTGCCGCGCGCTTGGCCGAAACGGTCCGGGTAAAAAGGAGAGCGAAACTCCAAGTGCAGGGTGCAATCTCCAAATCCTTTTTTAGGAATGATGTTGCCACCGTTGACTTCGAGGGCTCCGCCTTCTTTGATTTCCCAGCGGATAGGTTGATTATTACCGTGTTCTACAAAGTTTTCTTTGCTTTTCTCCGTCCCGTCAAACAGAACTACGGCGCCTTCCGGCGGCTTAAGTCCGATAGTCGGAGAGGTGCGGGTTGTTTTTTTGAACGTAAAGGAGCCTTCCTGTTTGCCAGCGATGACTCCACTGAGATTACCTTTAGAAATGGTTCCGGACCAGAGATTGGCATCCAGAACAACTCCGCCGGAGGCAGCTTTTTGGACCTTATCCAAGCTGAAAGCATCGTTGTCCAGGAATTTGATTTCTGCCTTGTCCGGGTCTCCTTTGATCGTTCCGGTGATGAAGAATAGAGGTTGATCCTGTTTACCTAATTCCTCAAAGAAACGAGCTTCATAGCGATCATTTCCCAGGGGGATCATGCAGAGGGTAACCTCTTTCTCGCTGGAACCCAGTTTTACTGAACCTTTCCAATCTCCCAAAAAAGAATCCACAGGTGCCTCTGCCATAGCCTGGAGGCTGAGGCAAGCCCCCAATAATAAAATTGATTGTAACTTCATACGTGGAGGATTTGACCAAAAACAGGGGTGGAAAGCAAAGACAATCTTCTCCGCCGCCGGGTTTAAGTCTCTTTACAACGGAAGGTGAAGTGTTTATCTTTTGCGGGATGGGTTTTATTGACTTATTAAAATTCAATGCAGATGGCCTCATACCAGCGATAGTGCAAGATGCTCAAAATGGGCAGGTTTTGATGATGGCCTGGATGAATAAAGAATCTGTGGAAAGAACAATTAAGGAAGGACATACCGTTTTCTGGAGCCGGTCCCGCAAGGAGTATTGGGTCAAAGGCCAGACCAGCGGGCATTTTCAGAAGGTTGTTTCGCTTTCTTTCGATTGTGATGGCGATACGCTTTTGGTTAAGGTTAACCAGACAGGCGCCGCCTGCCACGAGTATTATAAATCCTGCTTCTTTAGAACAGTGAACCCGGATGGTTCTTGGTATATCAATTCTGAAAAGCTGGAGAAATAGGTTTTCTTGTTTAGTATAAACCTCTTCGCTTCGACTTTATATCCTGCGGTTTTGGCGGCTGGTATGAGTCGAAGTTTTTTGTTTTGCCGATGAATGGGTGAGGTCGCTCTCAATAAGATTATGGGCGGTCTCGGAGGGGAACCCTCGAACGGTAACTAGAAATTCTTCAAGCAACCGAGCTAACCGTGGCAGAGCAATTTCACTCTGCCGGTTTAATTTCTCGAAGAGCCAGCGAGAGCATTCCATGAAACCGGCAAATGCAGAGTCCTGGGATTGCCAGATTAGAGGGGAGCTCTGGATGAAGCGCCCGCTGTTTTGAATCAAATCCCAGAATCGTGCGAATCGCTTCAGATCACATATTTCCTCATAGGAGATATGGCTGGTTTTGAGAACATCATAGGGAGGCAGAGGCGAGTAAACCATTCCCCATTCTTCTGTATGGCGGTCAATGGGAGCCCCACGCAGACGCTTCAAAATTCCCACCTGTATTTCCTGGGGATTCCACGAAAGCAAGGTGTCAAATCCTAGAGCAAAGCTTTCCACGTCTTCGCCGGGCAATCCGACAATCAAATCCGCGTGGACGTGGACTCCCGTGTTTTCGCGAATCCAGCGAATATTTTTTTCCGCAAGCAGGATTTCTTTTTTCTTCAGAGCGATTTTCGAGTCTTTGTCCTGTGATTGATTTTGAACCGAACTTTCAGCGATATGAGTGCGTGAGATGCGGAGAGAAACCTCGGAGTTTAATGTTTGAATGCCGATCTCTAACTGGATACTTCCCGGAGGAAATTGTACCAGAAGTTTTTTTAGATCCTCAGGAAGTAAATGGGGCACCATCTCAAAATGCAGGAAGAGACCGGGCCGAAGGCGATCCAGAAAAAACTGCAGAAGCTCGCATGTATAGGGGGTATTGATATTAAAAGTACGGTCAGTGAACTTAAACTGAGTAGCCCCACGTTTCAGAAGGGATTCCAATGCAGAAAAGAGTTTTTCCCGATTGAAAAAGCGCACTCTTTTATCCAGGCAGGAGAGGCAAAATTCGCAGCCGAAGGGGCAGCCTCGAGAACTCTCGATATAAAGAATGCGATTGAGAATGTCAGCTTCTGTATAAAGATCGTATGGAAGCTCCAGAGTGTCCAGGAGAGGCTGCTCCTCAAAAATAACTTTATTCTCGGGGTAGCAGCCGGAGAGAATTTGCCTGCATATTTTGGGGAAAGATATTTCTGATTCTCCGCAGAGGATATAGTCGGCAAATTGTGCTACAGGTGGGTGGTCCTTGGGAAAGCTGACCTCCGGCCCACCCAAAAGGAGGGTTATTTCAGGGCTTATTCTTTTAACGAGTCGGACGACTTCAGTGACCAACTCCACGTTCCAAATATAGACTCCAAATGCGAGAATTTTGGGATGATCTTTGAGAATCTGCTCAGCAATCTCGGGCGCGCGTCTGCGAATATCAAACTCGAACAATTTAGCACGAGACTTCAGCTCTCCCGCGTTGGCCAGAAGGCTTCGTTGCCCTATGCTTGAGTGAATATATTTGGCATTGATCGCAACTAAGAGAATATCCGGCACGGCAAAATCCAGAGAGGGGTCAGTTAATGCTCCCAGCGTTTGACTCCATATTGTTTGAGCATTTTGATGGAAACCTTGAAATCTTTGGGTAGTGGCGACTCAATGACAATAGAAGGAGAGCTTCCGGGATGAGGAATTTCAACTCGAGAGCAGTGCAATGCGGCGCGTCCCATAAGGGGGCGTTCTTCATGTTTGGTGCTGGGATGATACTTGGGCTTAAGTGAAGACAGGTAAAGAGGTCTGCCATGGTAGAAAGAGTCACATACGGCAGGGCATTTGATATAGCGAAGGTGAGCCCGGATTTGGAGGTATCGCTCCGTGACGGGGTAACATTCGAGCAGGGAGTAGCCGCTATAGCTCTCTAAAATTTTAAAGCGGGTAATACTCTTTTTTCCTCTTTTCACATCGACTTTCATCAAGTCAGATCGTCTGGGGTGGGGGGTCAATCCGGCCTGGATAGTGAATTCATCCTTGAGCGGTTTTCCATGCACCAAGGCGTGATATGTGCGGAACTCCTTTTCACTTCCCAAGAGGTTTTTCAAACACTCTTGAGCTTTTTGCGTCTTGGTGAAAATGAGAACGCCACTGGTATCTGCATCTAGGGGGTAAAGGCAGTTTAAAGCGGTCAGGCCTTCGCGGGATGAGACCCAGGCAGCCTTACGCTCAATATCTCTAGCAAAGAGACTTTGAATATTGAGTGCTTCTACGAGAGAATAATTTTGAACGGCCAGCAGATTTGAAGGCTTGTCTATTACGAGTAAATCCCCATCCTCAAAAAGAACGGGGATTTCCCAATAGTGAGAGCGAATCTCGCTTTCCTTCGTTGCTGGCGACGATAGTTTGATGATGTCGCCCATTAAATAAAATTCTGATTAATTGGTAGATGGCGCCGCAGGAGGAGTGACAACCAGCTTTGCGGGCGCGTTTGTTGTGCCAGAGACAGGAGTCCACTGATTGGTTGAGGCGTTTGCTTGAGCTTCTGCTTCGCGAGCAGCCTGTTCCTGAGCTTCCTGTTTCTTCTTTTCAATATCCCTGGCCGTCTCAAAATTGGCTTTATCGTATTCCTGCATGAACCACTCGGTGAAAACGCTTTGGAGGTTATCAGCAAGCAGCCCCTTGGTATAGTTTGCCAGTTCGGCTTCCACAACCGCAGGATCGGCAGGTTTGCGTTCCTTTAAATAAACAACGGCTGCTGCGGCATTCGTGGAAAGAGGCGAAGCCGGGATAATAGGTGAGCAGACAGAAGGTGCTGTCTTGAAAGAAACGGCATTTTTGATCTGCCACCACTGAGCCGGGAGTTCGATATCCACGCCCTTGGCATCGGCGGTAAATTCAGGAATGGCCATGAACTGAGCCTTGGATTCGGTAGTGGCTTCCTGGAAGCTCTTGCCTGAAGCCAGCAGGTTCGTCACACTTGTCGCGAAAGCCCGGGCTGCAGCATTGCATGCCTTCACTGCTTCGGCCTTTTTGTAATCTTCCAAAACTTTATCGGCTACCTCAGAATACTCGGGAGTTTTTGATTCAATCTTGCTGGCAAAACAGATCGCGTAGACATTGGTCTGTCCGACAATCGGAGGAATCACGGCATTAGTGGGAGAGAGGTTCCAAGCTGCTTGTGTAAACGAGGCAGGGAAATCCAACGCTTCGGGCTTGCCATCGGTTCTTGAGAATGGCTCGCTGAGCTTGGGAGTTAATCCTTTGGCTTTGGCCGCGTCCATATAATCCTGCTCGGTAAACTTCTGTGCCGCAAAGTAGGTGTTAACAAACTCAGCTGCTGCAGAGCGCGCTGCACGCAAAGAGTAACCTTTCTGAATTTCTGCAATTATTTTCTCCTTAGCTGCCGCCTCAGAAAGGGTTTTCCCTTCTCCATCAACGTAGAGCTCAGGATCATTTTCTTTATAAATTTTATCTGCAAACTCAGCCACGGATACCTTTTCTTTTTTGGTAAAAAGAGCCATCCCGGCATCAAAATAATTTGTGGCGGGAAACTCAATATAATGAACCTGCATTTTTTCCGGAATTCGATAGGAGGACATCCGGTTAGTGTAGTGTTGCTGGAGATCAGCCTCAGCTATATTTTCCAACGAAGCCAGGAAGTTTGAAAGAGGGAAGGTGGCCAGCTCAGCTACATAAATTTCCTTCTGAGCCTGAAGCGAAGTAGTCGCATAACGAGGAGAGACCATAGCACCAGGCAGACCCACAGTAGTGATGAGCTGCTTGATGGCCATTTCGCTTTTGGCGAGCCCTTCAAGCATATATTTGCTGTATCCGGAGGGTGTTAGGACATTTGTGACAAAGCGCTCGTAGAGGGCCGGGGAATAATTACCCGCTTTATCTTTAAAGATGGGCAGGCTTTGAAGCCAGATGGTAGCTGCTTCAGAGCTCACTCTAATGCCGGTTTTTGCAGCACGATCCTTCAGGATGAGGCGCTGCTTAGCTTCGTTTTCTCCATCCCAGCCACCACGGCCTTCCTGAGGCCTCTGGCCGTTATTCAGGAAATAAAGGAGGTCTGCCTCGAAATAAGCGGCTCTGAACGTGTCACTATCAACAGGTTTACCATCCATTCGACCCACAGTGGTAGCGCTAGCCTCAGGATTCCGATTTACATCGGGCGAGAAGAAAATAACAAAGGAGATGATCACCACAATGATGAGGATACCCCACAACCAAGTTTTATGCTGTCTTAATGTTCTAAACATAAAGCCCCTTATCCATAGCTGAGTGTCGACGGCAGGTCAATTCAAAAAACAGAAACGTGAGAAAAAGTCTGAAAAGAAGCCGTAATAAAATAAAAAATACGATGATACAGTCTTTCGATATTCCTTGACTCTCTGGGGGCGTTTTTTCATGTAACACGACAACAAAATACGGCCCCCAAGCTCAGGGTGACGCCATTTGTACCCATATTTTACAAGGATTTTTGCGGATTTCTATCGGGAGAAATCTTTATAGCACGCTTAATATCCTCATGATATCGAGAAAAAACGATCAAACCAGGGATGATTAAACACAGCAAGATGTTTTTTCCCTGGTCTGGTTTGTACTGTTCCTCGCAAAAATCAATGCGATAGGAGGAAAAGACTCATTTTTCTCACTGTTAAGAAGCGGATTTTTCGGGATTAAGTGACATCTTTTTTTGAAAAAGAGTTTTCCCTTTTTGAAAAGAATTGAAGCCCCACAAAGAGTAATGCGGTAAATCCGTAAGCAATGACGAATTGAGGCGCGGCATTTAAAGTGTAGAGACTGTCTATTCCACGTTCGGTCAATGTGAAGGCATGGATAATCCCAAAATAGGATAATAGAGCGGCAACGGCACACCAGGCAGCGGCTTTGAGGAACTGGCGCTCAATACAAAAAACGCAAATCGCCGACAGGAGAATCCCCGTAAGGATGAAGCCCTGGCTCAAAGCGATGAGGCCGTAAATGTAAAGGCTGTCGCCAAATTTAGGAGCCACATCAAAGAGCGTTGTGCCGGCCTTTTGTAAAGCGGTTTCAATTTCAAGGAGTACCCATGCCGCTATACAGGGGATGAGCCCTATACTCACCGCCATGGCATGGCGGGACGGACTGGCTTGAAAAGCTTGAGCGGTCATAATGAGCCCAATCCAGAGGAGAATTCCCAAAAGCGCCTCCAGAGGGACCACTTTGAGGATCAATGTGATGCCTCCGATAAAAACGAGAATGGTCACGATTACCCCGTTCAGAATTGAATATCCGTGGCGTGCGCCCATTTGTTTCCATCCGGGATGTCCAATATAAATCGTCGTGGGGAAAGGAGAACCGAAGAGTGCGGCGGTCATACTTCCCAATCCGTTTACCAGCAGGCTGGGGCGGGTTGGAAAATGGTCTCCTCCGGCGTCAGCGCTTTCCAGATTTTCCAGAGAACCGACTACGCTGAAGATAGCCATAGGGATAATGATTGCAAAATACTGCCAACCATCACCCGAAAGAATGAAAGCGAAAAGATCACCGCATACGGGTATGGGCAGGTAAAGCTTTGGCTCCCAAGGTTCTGCCAGCGGAACAAAAAAATCATATCCCATCCAGCGTGATATCCAGGCCGCGAGAGTTCCCATCAGGACGGCAATCATCCCTCCGGGAATACGGCCGGGAAAATTGATTTTTGCGCCGTAGATGGCAATCAGGAGAAAGGCAGGTGCTAATGCTATTATGGGACTGGAGAATATCTGAAAGACAAATCCCATGGCGATGAAAGAAATAGCGACTCCGGCCAAAGCTGAAAGGAGGGCGGCTCGAGGCGCATTTTTTCTCAACCAATCACAGCAGTATGCGCCTATGGTCTCCAGAATTCCGCTGATAAAGCAGGCAAATACGCCAGTTTTCCAAGCAAGAATGGGGTCTCCGGTTTTCTGATAAACTGGCCCCATAATTAGGAAAATAAAGGCAACAACAGTAGTGGTGTTGACTCCATAGGGCAGAGCTGTGATTGCCGGGTTTCCCGTTTTAATAGCCAGTTTGCGGGCCTGCCAGGCGTAAAACAGATTGCCGAATATCAGAGAAACTGCGGCCCCGGTCATGACCTGACCATTGAGCAGCTTAGAATCAAAACCGCAGACTGTGGTGCAAAGCACTATAATCAGCATAAGTTGGAGGAGATTATCTGTAAAGAGACCGAAGAATCCATCCACATCTCCACTGACGAACCAAGGGATATTTTTTTTACTCATTAACATCTAAACCGAAATCTGTTCCTGTTTCACGTCCTAACATTTTAAGTGTTTCCACGCGCTCAATTCTCCATTTATCGTTGGTTTTAATCCATTTCATCCGAAGAAGCTGGTGTATCCTGTCGCGGCGGCTTTCATCAATTATAATTCTTCCGATAACATCCATGGTTGCTCGAGTTTTATCGGGGCTCACTTTAACAATCGGGTCTTCGAATTTCAGATCCAGTTCTTGAAGATAAGTGTGGGCTAAGGAGATTATATTCATCACCTCAGCTCGACCTGTGATAGATTCGGCTTGGGTGTGGACACCATCCAGGGTGACGACAACATTGGTGGCGAAGTAATCTCGAGATCCCTCGGCTTTTGCCATGCGAATCACAAGAGAGCTTCCACTGGCAAAAGAAACAGCCCTGGAAAATGAGTTTAAGCGTTTGCAAATACGCTGGGTCTCTGACGGGAAAAAGTACCCCCATGCAAACCAGACAATCAGGGCAAGCACGCAGAGTTTTAGAAGTTTGGGGAGCCACGTTTTCATTTGATGATTTTTCCTTGGATCCGTTTTATGCTTACTTCTCCGAACTCGTGCATCTGCATGGGCATAGAGCGGTTATCCCCAATGACCAGGTATTCGTCAGGTTTGAGCTCAACTTCCTTACGATTCCAGGGGAGACGTTTTTTCTGTACCCATGGTTCCTCAAGAGGTTCGCCGTTGATATGAACTACTCCATCGCTGATGGAAACTTTTTCACCAGGTAGTCCAACCACACGCTTCATGAGCAATAGTTTTTGTGTCTCTCCAATTTTGATGGCAATGACGTCTCCGCGCTGGGGGCTGGAATGCCAATAGGCCAATTTATAAACCAGATGGATGGACCGATCCGGGTAATTCGGTTCCATGCTGAGACCCTCGCACCGAACGGGGATCATCACGTATTTAATTAGTAGAAAAACAAAAACAACAAGGCATGCAATGCGTAGCAAAGTAAACTTGATGTTCCCGCCTACCAGAAGGCGTTGTTGCCAGGATGCATTTTTACTCTCTTCCATACGTTCCTATTTGAATAATCTGGTTTAAAAAGTCAAGAAATATCAAAAGAAACTTTCAAAAACAGTATTTTTTCAAAAAGCGCCCTGTGTGGCTGAGTTTGTTGGATACGACTTCTTGAGGTGGTCCCTGCGCTATGATTTGTCCACCCTTTAATCCCCCTTCAGGCCCCATGTCAATTAGCCAATCAGCGCACTTGATAATATCCAGATTGTGCTCAATGACGATTACGGAGTGGCCTGCCGTGACCAGATTGTTGAAGAGTTTTAATAGAACGACAATATCATCAAAGTGAAGTCCTGTGCTGGGTTCATCAAATAAAAAAAGGAAAGGTAGCTCTTTGCCGCTCCGGGAGGCTGTGCAGGATTCTGCGATACGAGCGGCCAGTTTGAGCCGCTGGCACTCGCCGCCGGAGAGGGTATTGAGCGGCTGGCCCAAAGTAATATATCCCAAGCCCGTTTGCTGAATGAGACTGAGTTTTGCAGATGCTTTTTGTGCGTATTTAC
This sequence comes from Verrucomicrobia bacterium UBA1412, assembly GCA_002305615.1. GTDB lineage: Bacteria > Verrucomicrobiota > Verrucomicrobiia > Limisphaerales > UBA1412 > UBA1412. Next base: position 68,515 of record DBPU01000025.1, read on the forward strand.
ACTCAGGAAATTGGTTCAGAATAGAAATTGTCTCATCAACCGTCTGAGCCAAAAAATCTACAATGTTCAGTGAAAGAGATTCATCAGTTTTAAAAGGATTTTTTACCTCTATGACGGCCTCCTGCGCTTTGGCATTAAAGCGAGTCCCATTGCACTCGGGGCAACGCGTGTAAACGTCGCTGAGAAACTGCATCTCAATTTCTTCAAATCCCAGACCTCGGCATCGAGGGCACTGACCCAGCTTGGAGTTATAGCTGAAATGTCCCGGTGAAAAGCTTTCGACTCCGCCGGCTTTCAGTTTCCAAATAAAAAACTGCCGCAGATCGTCAAAAGCGCCAACGTACATGGTCGGGCTGGATCGGGGCGTTTTTCCAATAGGCGATTGGTCTACAAGGAAGAGATTCGTAATGAGTTTTGCGGGGAATTGAATTGCAGAAGCCGTAGCTGGATTTTCCGAATCGATATTTAACGAATGGACCTGATGGTTCGAATCCAGGACTTGTTGGACACCGGGATGGATGATGCTTTTAAGCAGAGTGCTTTTACCCGAGCCGCTCACTCCGCTGATGCATACAAAACGCTCCAGGGGGATGTCTATATCGAGCCCATTCAGATTATTTGCGCATGCTTTACGAATTTTCAGAAAATGTTTGGGAAGGTTTTTTTTAGCTGTGGAAAGCGGGATAATTAATTTGCCGCTGACATACCCGGCGGTCCGAGAGTTTTTGGAATCAATAAAGTTCTGATAGCTTCCCTGAAAGACAATCTGGCCGCCGCATGCACCTGCCTGCGGTCCCAGATCGATTATATGATCCGCCGCTTCTATGACCATCATTTCATGCTCCACGGTTACCACGGTGTTTCCGATGTCCCGCAATTGCTTAATGGTGTTGATCAGTCTTTCTGTGTCTCTCGGATGTAGACCGACGCTGGGCTCATCCAAAATGTAGAGAGTATTCACCAGGCGATTGCCTAAACAGCTGGTGAGGTTGACGCGTTCGGTTTCCCCTCCGGATAGGCTTCGCGTTTGACGGTTCAAGGTCAGGTAGCCCAAGCCAATTTCGTTGAGATAGGAGAGCCGGTTTTGAACTTCCTTCAGAGCGTACTCAACGGGACCTTTAAACTTATGGCGCTCCTGTAAAGCCTGAATAAAGTTGTAGGCATCACTCAGCTCCAAATCGTAAAACTGAGAAAGTGTTACGGATTCTCTATTATCCTTTAACGGATTGGGAACTTTGAAAGAGAGTGATTCCGGAATAAAGCGGCTTCCCCTGCATGCCTTGCATTCCCGGTAGGAACGATAGCGCGAAAGGAAAACGCGAATGTGCATTTTGTAGGTATTACTCTCCAACCATTTGAAAAAACCGTTGATTCCGTACCAGGTTTTGGGCCAGGTGTGGTTTTCATCTTTCTCATAAAGCGGGTCGCCCTCAATGACCCATTGCTGTTGTTTAGGGGTTAGAGACTTGAATGGAACATCCAGCGGAATTTTCGCCTTCGATGCCATTCGCAGCAAGTCCAGTTGACATTCTTTAGAGACTCCGCTCTGCCAAGGTTTAACCGCACCTTCTCTGAGCGTTTTAGAGGTGTCGGGTATAACCAGGTTCATATCAATTCCAATCGTTCTGCCAAAGCCATGGCAAACGGGGCAGGCGCCCAACGGATGATTATAGCTGAAGAGACCCGGAGTTGGTTTAGGCAGAGTGACGTGACAGACGGTACATTCGGTTTTATTCGAAAAAGAATGGGCCAGAGAAAGGTCAGGATTAGCTGCATCCAGGACGAGAAGTTGTCCATGCCCATATTTGTAAGCTTGCTCGCAACTATCGGTAAAACGTTTTTGGAATTTTGAAGAACAATGAACCCGATCCTGAATAATGATAAGTTCCTGAAAAGGATGGTTTTCTTCAATCTCTTCCAGCCGCGTTACTTTCCCTTGAATCAAAGCGCGGCTATACCCCAGGCCCTGAATCCAGGAAAGGGACTCATGGAAAGAAATTTTTTTGGATAGTTGAACGCTGAAAACAACGAGACAGACTTCGGTTTGAGGGGAAGCTTTCTTGAAAGCCTCCCAGATGCGATGGGCGGGGTAGGGGCTTATTTCTTTCCCGCACTGAGGGCAAAAAGGGACCGATACATGAGGCCAGAGCACTTTCAGGTAATCGGCTATTTCAGTCAAAGTCCCTACAGTAGATCGACTGGTCTTGATTGAGTTTTTCTGCTCAATAGCAATAGCCGGGAGGATGTTCTCGACGCGATCAGCCTGCGGTTTATCCATCCGATCAAAGAACTGCCGTGCATATGGGGAAAAGGTCTCAATATAACGGCGCTGACCCTCCGCATAAAGAACATCAAAAGCCAGGGTGCTCTTCCCTGAACCGCTCACGCCGGTGAAAACAGTAAGCTTCCCGATGGGGATATCAACATCCACGTTTTTGAGGTTATGATGGCGGCCCCCTCGAAGGTGAATTGAATCCCGCATAGACTATTCGGACTTAATATGCGAACAGAGAATCTGCACGGACCGCTTTACGCCGCCCTGATTTTTCAAAACGACTTCACGAGCATGAGCCCCCAGCATATTGCGACGATTCGAATTGGAAAGAAGCGAAACAATCTGCTGCTCCAGCTTGTTGGTGTCCGGTACTTGAAGAGCCGCATCATGAGAGAGAAAGCTCTCAACGATCGAGGAGAAATTTTGCATGTTTGGTCCAAACAGAACGGGCTTGGCTAAAGCGGCCGGTTCAATCGGGTTTTGTCCGCCCTTTGCCGAGATGCTTTTGCCAATAAAGCAGAGAGTGGCCGCTCCGTAAAAATAACGGAGCTCGCCGGTGGTATTAACAAGCAGACAGTCAATTCCTCCGCCATGTGACGGAAGAGATTCGGGGATATCCGTTCGCAACACAAATCGGATGCCGGTGGCTTTTAACTCCGGGATCAGCGCTTTACAACGTTCGAAATGGCGAGGGACCAGGATCAGGAAAAAATTGGGGAATTGCGCTTTCAAACGGAGAGCCATTTCTGCCAAAAGAACTTCTTCTCCGGCATGAGTGCTGCCGGCTACCAGTATGGGTGCATCGGAAGGAACGCCCAGAAGAGTAAGCATCTGGGGAACATTGAGCCTCTCATCCAACGAAAGTGGAGCTCCATCAAACTTCAGATTACCCGTAGGAGTAATATTTTGAGGAGAGGCTCCCAGAGCGATCAGGCGCTCACGATCGGTTTCATCTTGAACGCCGATGGCTGTGAATCCGGAAAATATATCCCGGAAAATAAAGCTGGCTTTCCGGTAGCGGCCAAAAGAACGTTTGGAAAGGCGGGCATTGAAAAGGAAAAGAGGAATATGGCGATGCTGGGCCTCCCAAAGGAAATTGGGCCAAATCTCTGCTTCAATTAAGACGATCGCTTCAGGTTGAAAGGTGTCCAGTGCCTTTTTGACGGCCTTATTCCAATCAATGGGATAGTATATTTTGATAATTTCTTCAGGAAGTTTTTTGGTGAGCTCTGCCATTCCTGTCGTAGTGGTCGTGCTGGCTACAATTTGAAATTGAGGACGCTCGAGGGCGAACTGTTGAATCAGCTGCACGCAGAGGTTTACCTCACCCACACTCACCGCATGGAACCAGATTAGGCGTTTTTTTTCACCTGATAAAAATAGGGGCGGATAGTAACCAAAACGTTGAGAAAGGCCACGCTGCCAGTTGCCGCGCCGCCAAAGACGCCAAAAGTAATAGGGCAAGGAGACAACGAAAAAAATCAGAAATAGAATGTTATAAAACAACCTCATAATATAAAGGGATTATCTAGGGCGGCAAAGGTTCCGTGGGGTCTGGTCCAGCCGGCAGGGGGTCCATCAACTCCGGCTCATGGATTTGCGGGGTGACTGGCTGAGTTGGCTCCGTTTCCTTTTTAACGGGCTCTTTTGGTGGCTCAATTTGTTCAGGGGGAGTGGCTGGCGCAGGTGGCTCAACAGGAGAATCAGGCGCTTTATTTTCGAGAGCGGCCGGCAATATCGTTCTCAAAGTAAATCCTTCAGGTGTGCTTTGAAACGCGCTCAGGGAGAAATCAAAGCAGTCTGCAAAAGAGTCAAATTCAGGTAAGAGGGAAGGGGGAACCTGTTTTTTTAAAAAACCGAAATTCACATTAACGTCCTGCGCCAGGAAGGTAAAAACAGGAACCAAAAATGTATTTGTTTGGTCCTGCCCCAAAAAACTTTTAAGCTTTTTATAGTAGTTGCCGGCAACGAGCTTACTGTCGGTATACTCAAAAAAACCGGCAGAGAGAACCCCAATCGATTGTGCGGCGGATTCCAATCGCGGAAGCGAAGATAATTTTTCCTTATTTTCTGGAGGAGTTAAAAATGCTTCAACCAGCTTATATTCAGTGCTGAAAGCAAGTACTCCATCTTTAAAAGCCAGGTGGCAATAGTTGGTTTTGAAATCAGAGGTGCCTAGTTCCAAATCGGGCAAAGGAATCGAAGTGACTTCATAATCAGCTACCTCTTTTTCAATGGTGGGGATAGGAGCAAGAATCGAAATCAGTTTTTTGACCGTCTGAATGTAATTCTTGCCATCAGCCACCTGTATGAAACGAATTGCCTCTTTTTCACCATTAGCTCCGAGCCTTTGGCAGATTGTAAGATCATTGCCTAGGGGCATTATAAAATTTTCTTTGAATTTAAAATTCGGGTCTGCCTCCAAAATGCTGGGCAAGAGGGCTTCCGTTAGGAGGTCTCTTACGTCGGGCATGATCTCATTGACCATTTTCTCAATCGCATCCCAAGCAGAAGTGAAGTTGAGGCGTGTTCTGGAAAAACTCAGAACATCCCTTGTGACAAACTCCGGTGGCGAGCAGTCGCCCGGTTGCAGAGAAATAATTTTGGCTATTCCTTGTCGGGTGGCTTCCGGAGAAGAAATAAAATAATCCGTGCAAACGCCGGCAGGAGTGTCTAAAACGGCAACGCTTCCGGAAAGAAAGGATTCCAGGCCTAACTTTCCGACGACCGTGGGCAGGAGCATCTCTTTTTCTTCAATGGGTTGCTCTGTCGCTTGCCCTGTTGCCTCTGGAGAAGGATTTTCGCTTTCATTTCCGGCGGCTTGAGAAATTTTACTATTTTCGGCCGATTCGTTTTCAACCCATTTCTGAATAATGGGGCTTAAATGAGCCCATCCCCAGAAAACCGCATTGGGAAAATGATTTTTGTGTTTAGCCCATTCCGGGTGCTCAGAGAGATGAGGCACCTGGTCTCGTGCGGCTTGAAGGATGAGTCTGGAGGCCTGCGGTGTGTTCAGTTCAACTAAAAGATAGGAATCTACCGCAGTAATCCATATGGTGACAGGGGTCTCTTTATCAGGTTTAAAGGAGGCTGGAATAAAATCCAGAAATCTCGAAAAAGCTTTTGAATGTTGGTCAGAAAGCGGTATTCCAATCAATTGTGTTTGTTCAATAGATTCCAGCTTGAGGTGTGAGGAAAAGATTTCACTCGATGCCATGGTGTGAAGCAGGTTCGTGAGTGTCGCAGTTTCTGTTCCCAGGTCAACTCCCAGCACAGGAGAGGCTTTGAGCTCAGGAAGAAATGTGTTGGTAAACTGCGGTTCAGCGACGAGGGCAAGAAAAGCCGAAGTGACTTTCTTTTGCAGTACGGGGATGTTTAAAAAGGCAAGTTCGGAATTCGTTTGAAACAAGGACTCCAAGCCCCACTGGGATTGAATCTCATCCCGTAGGGGCCTGAACTGTGGATGATTCCAAAGTTTACCCAGGGGTGTTTTAAGAGCTGTTCCCTGCAATGCTTGACAGTCGGGGATAACTACTAAAGCCAGAGTTTGAACAGGGAGCTTTTTTTCAAAATACGGGGTTAGATCTGCAAAAAGATGGGAGCTGGTGAAAAGGCAAAGAAACACTACCACCCAATTGAAAAAAAAACAGTGAGCTCCTTTTAATGGATGGTAGCGCTTTTGATTTTTACTTTCTCTCTCGGAGATACCCATTTTTACTTGTTTAAATCACGTCTGGGGAAAAGCGGTTCGGGTTTTCCAACGACATGTCCCGGCTGCAAACCTCCCCAATGGCATAATGACCATTGATTTGGAGAATCGTGAAGTCCGAGTTGTGAGTAAATTTTTTCTGATGTTTTTGGAAGCACCGGCCAAAGTAAAACGGCGAGGATTCTGCAGACTTCCACCAAATTGTAAAGCACTTCATCCAGACGGGCTGACTGCTCAGGCTGTTTTGCTAATTTGAATGGAGCGGTTTGATCTACATATTGATTAGCCCGGTTGATGAGCTCCCAGATGCGAATGAGAGCGCCCTGAATTTTAATTTCAGAATAGCATTTGAAGGCCGCAGCACAGGAGTTTTCAGCATCCGCTTTTAGCTCATCATGCCGCGCAGGGACTACCCCATTCCGATAGCGGCCCAACATTGAAATAGAGCGATTGATCAGGTTCCCCAAACCGTTAGCCAGTTCGGCCTGATAGCGGGATGCAAAACCGGCATCGGTCCAGTTACCATCGGGGCCAACTTCCAATTCACGCAGAACATAGTAGCGAAAGGCGTCCAGTCCCCATTCCTCAATCACAGCTATAGGTTCAACCACATTGCCAGTGCTTTTGCTCATTTTCTGGTTATCCTTCTGCCACCAACCGTGCACGGCGAGCTTCTTGGGAAGTGGGGCTCCGATTGCCTTAAGCATGATGGGCCAGTAAACAGCGTGGAACTTAACAATATCTTTGCCGATAACATGGAAATCCGCTGGCCATAACTGCCGCTCCTGTTGAGCCGTTTCAGGGAAATCTTCTTTGGTGAGACCGATGCTGCTCAGCACTTGCGTATCCCCGTAGGCAGCTGCAATAGTGAAGTAATTCACCAGGGCATCAAACCAAACGTAAGTAACGTATTCCGGGTCAAAGGGCAGGGGAATTCCCCATGAGAGACGGGCTTTGGGGCGGCTGATACAAAGATCTCCGAGTTTTTCGTTTTTGAGAAACCCCAGTACTTCATTTTTACGGTATTCGGGATAGATAAAATCCGGGTGAGACTCAATGTAATCAATCAACCATTGCTGGTGAACGCCCAACTTGAAGTAATAGTTATCTTCAATGAGTTCCTGAACCTCGCCCCACATCGGCGCGAAAGAGCCATCCGGGAGTCGGTCTTTTTCAGTCAAAAAGGTCTCTTCTTTTGTGGAGTAAAAACCTTTGTAGGATTCTTTGTAAAAATGCCCCTCTTTATAAAGTTTGCTGAGAATTGTGGTTACGACTTTATTGTGGCGGGCTTGAGTCGTTCGGACATAATCATTGTGGGATATGCCCAGTTTTTCAATGAAATTGCTCCAGGATATTGCCAGTTCATCGCAGTATTCTTGAGGGGACTTATTCTGTGCAAGAGCCGCTTGTTGTACTTTCTGGCCATGTTCGTCCGCTCCTGTCAGAAAAAAAACATCAGCACCTTGGGTGCGATGAAACCTCGCCAGGACGTCGGTGAGAACTTTCTCATAAGCATGGCCCAAATGAGGTTGGCCATTCACGTAATCAATTGCAGTCGTCAGATAGATACTCTTACACATATCCGGTCATATTGTGCATAAAGAGTAGAACTTTTGCAAACCATGAACGATTTGATTTTTGCGTGAATCACATGGAAATGAAAAATATATCCGGTGTGCAACAGGTTATTAAAGCTCTGACTGGATTTTTGTCTAGAATCTGGTACTATAATGGGAATGGATCCGAAACAGGGTTTGACAGTGAGAGGGAGCATGAATGAGAAGAGAATATCTCTTCATCTTCATGCTGAAGGTGCCGAAGAGGTTTTAAAGGAGCTTGTTGCTCTTATTGGGGAAATTAAAGATATACCAGGTGCGGCCGCCAAGCTTCTGGATGCGCTTAGGGAACGTGAAAAACTATGCAGCACAGGTGTTGGTGATGGTGTGGCTTTTCCTCACTGCCGCAATGCCTTAGTAGGTTTGGTGAAAACTCCGGTTGTTGTCTTCGGACGGCATGAGAAAGGAGTTGCCTATGGAGCTGTCGATTCAGTTCCGGCCAAGTTGTTTTTTCTGGTCATCGCGCCCTCTGTCAGCACTCACCTTCAAATTCTTGCCAGATTAGGCCGCATGTCGAGGGATGACCGTTTCAGGCAGAATCTTCTAAACGCCCAGTCCTCTCAGGAGGTTTTAGATATTATAGAAAAAGCTGAAACCGCTTAATCTGCTCTGGACCGCTTTTTCGATGAAAGTAGTAATCATTGGTGGTGTGGCTGCCGGCGCAAGTGCTGCTGCCAGGTTAAGAAGGCTTGATGAAGCAGCCGAAATTATCCTGCTTGAAAAAGGAAGCCACGTTTCTTACGCGAATTGTGGTCTTCCTTATCATCTAGGGGGAGTTATTCCACAGAGGAAATCGCTCTTGGTGGTTACGCCTGAGAGGTTTAAGAGACAGTTTAATGTCCAGGTGCGTGTTGAAAGCGAGGTTCTATCGATTGACCGAACCGCCAAGAATGTGACCGTTCGCACGAGAGAGGGAGAAACTTATACAGAAAGCTACGATAAATTGGTCCTGGCTACGGGTTCGTCTCCCATTCCTTTACAGATTCCAGGAGTAGAAAATCCTCGTGTAACGCATCTCTGGACACTGGCCGACATGGACCAGGCGCTGCTTCATGTCAACGCTGGCGCTAAACGTGTGGTTCTCGTTGGGGCTGGCTTTGTGGGATTGGAGGCCGCCGAAAACCTTCGTGAAAAAGGTTTAGAGGTGACTGTTGTCCAAAGGAGTAATCATGTTCTTTCAACGGTCGATCGTGAGATGGCTGTGCCCTTGGCAAAGGAACTGGAGTCTTGCGGAATTCGCTTTGAGTTTGAAAGGGTGGTAAAGGAGTTTATAGCGAATGAATTCCACATTGGAGTTGTCTTGGACAATGGGAAACAGATTGAGTGTGATTTTGCCATTCTCTGTGCTGGGGTGAAACCGAATTCGGAGCTGGCCCGGAGCGCCGGTTTGGAGCTGGGTACTCATGGCCACATTGTTACCGATGAATATCTAACAACTTCAGATCCAGATATTTTTGCTGCTGGAGATGCCGTGGAGGTGCGGGACCCGATTTTGGGCGTTAGAACAGCAATCCCCTTGGCGGGCCCCGCGAACAAGCAGGGGCGGCTGGTGGCGGATAACATCATGGGAGCCCGAAACAGATATTGGGGCAGCATGGGGGCATCCATTCTCAAAGCCGGCAAGTTAACCGTCGGAATGGTTGGTTTGACTGAGGCCCGTCTGAAACAAAAGTCTGTGGCTTATGAAAAGATTTATCTCGCCCCGAACAGCAACGCTTCCTATTACCCCGGAGGGACAATTCTTAATATTAAGCTGATTTTCGCCCCCGATGGGAAAATTTTAGGAGCTCAGGTCGTTGGTGTAAAAGGAGTAGATAAGCGAATAGATGTGATCGCGACGGCTATGCGTAACGGGATGACCGCGCCTGAACTGGGATATTTGGAGCTATCCTACGCGCCGCCTTACAATTCCGCCAAAGACCCAGTGAACATGGCGGGAATGGTTGCTGAAAATGTGCTCAACGGCACTTCGAAGGTTGTTCATGCTGATTCCATCCCTGAAGGAAGTTTCTTATTGGATGTCCGTGAGGTGGTCGAGTTTAATTTGGGCACCATTCCCGGATCAGTTAATATTCCTCTAGGGACTCTGCGGGAACGGTTAACCGAGTTGCCTAAAGAAAGAGAGATCGTAGTTTTTTGCCAAGCGGGTACTCGCGGTTATGTTGCTGAACGAATCTTGCGGCAGCATGGATTCAATGTCAAAAATCTCTCAGGTGGTTATCTGATTTGGAAGCTTTTTAATCCTGCCAGTTTGAGCGCGCCTGTTTTATCCTGTTGCACGCCTGCAGGGTGTACGGAGACTACGAAGAACTCTTAAAAAATCTGTCTCTACTTGTCAGGGAAAAACAGTTGTGATGAGGTTGTCGTGGAGGCCAGTATGTAAATTTGGTTTGGAACAGCAATAAGCCATTGTTCATTTTGTTTAATAGCGTTAAAAGGAATTGCTGAAGAGGGTGTTATTCTTTTGTGCCAGTTTTTTCTCAACCCTATAAGCTCTCCGGGATACAGGTGGAGAGGCAGAGGTCGTTTTAAAATTTTTATCATCAAAAAACCGATATAATCTTTCTTGCTATTTAGTGGGAGGATGGTATTAAAACTCACGGCGATATGAGCAAAATGGAATCTGTTGCAGCCGGTGATTCCGGCAAAGATCAGGAGAATCCCCTAAGTGGCCGCACCAGTAAAAACTTACAGCGTGCGAGACACGTCTATAACATAGACGGATGGGGGCAAAATTATTTTGATATTAGCGATCAGGGCAATGTCATAGTCAAACCTTTGCATGACGAGGGAGCCTCCATTGATTTACTTGATATTGTAGCAGAAGCTCAATCCAGAAATTTAAAGTTTCCTTTACTCGTTCGATTTCAGGATATTCTAAGGCATCGTGTTAAGGCCTTGAATAAGGCCTTCCAATGCGCGATAGTGGACTGTGGTTATCCGGGTGTATATCAGGGAGTGTTCCCCGCAAAGGTCAATCAGCTCAGGGAAGTGATTGAGGAGATACTGGATGCAGGAGAAGAGTTCCAGTATGGTTTGGAAGTGGGGAGTAAGCCCGAATTGATGGCAGCGCTGGCCATGCAGGATTCTACCACCCGTCTTCTGATCTGTAACGGGTACAAGGATACCCTTTACATTCGTATGGCAATACTGGGGATGAAGCTGGGCAAAAAAGTCATCCTCGTTGTTGAAAAATTTGAAGAGCTCAAGCAAATCCTGGCCATTTCCAAACGGTTGGGAGTAGAGCCGCAATTGGGCATCCGTCTTCGTTTAGCCAGCAAAGGGACAGGAAAATGGGCCGATAGCGGAGGAGAGAAGGCCAAGTTTGGTTTGAATACACCTGAATTAATGGCTGCAGCAGAGCTCCTGATTCAGAATGGCTTGAGTCATTGTCTCAAGCTGACTCACTTCCATGTAGGGTCACAGATTTCAGATATTCTTCCGATTAAAAGGGCTGTCCAGGAAGGGGCCCGCTTTTATTGCAAACTTCGCCAAATGGGATTCCAGGTGGAGTATTTCGATGTGGGTGGTGGTTTAGGCGTAGATTATGACGGGAGCAGCACCTCCTATGACAGTTCCATCAACTACACAATGCAGGAATATGCGAATAATCTGGTCTTTTATCTGATGGAAATTTGCAAAGCCGAAGGAGTATCCTGCCCAACCATTGTGAGTGAAAGCGGCCGCAGCGTGGTTGCTCATCACAGTATGCTTTTGACGGACGTGCTGGGTTCCATAGAGATGGCTCGGAGATGGAAAGAAATAAAGCCGGACGAATCCCACCATCAGCTTGTTAAAGAGCTTTTGCGTCTTTACGATGAAGTGGGTGAAATGAACCCCCTGGAGGCCTATCACGATGCGCTGAGATACAAAGAAGATGCTCAGGATCTGTTTATGCTTGGAATGATGGACCTCAAAAATAAGGCGATGATTGAGCAGCTTTTTTGGCAGGTAAGCGCTCAGGTCGTGGAGATTTTTCAGAAGCAGAGATATATCCCGGAAGAGATTCGGGCTCTCAAAGTATCCATGAGCGATCAGTATCTCTGCAATTTCTCCGTTTTTCAATCGCTTCCCGATAATTGGGCTTTAGACCAGCTTTTCCCGATTATGCCGATTCATCGTCTGGATGAAGAGCTTAGCCGGGAGGCTATATTGAGCGACATCACCTGTGATTCTGATGGCCAGGTGGATTGCTTTATAGACCTGAAGGATTTTCGTCATACACTGCCTTTGCATCGGCTCATTCACGGTGAATCGGGGAATGACCCCTATTACTTGGGCATTTTTATGCTGGGCGCTTACCAGGATATTATGGGTGACCTGCATAATTTATTTGGTAGGGTCAACGAGATTCATGTCTTTTTGGACCCGGATGAGCCCAGCGGCTACTATGTGGAAGAGGTAATTGAAGGTAGCAGCATCCGGGAATCTCTTGCAGAGGTTCAGTATGATGAGCGAGAGTTAAAGCGGAGAATGAAGCAGCAAATTGACCGCGCTATTCGTAATGATTTAATGAAACCTTCAGAAGCAATGCGTCTTCTGGATGAATACGAAAAGGGGCTCAAAGAGTATACCTATCTCTCATTTGCCCCGTAGAATGATGGCAGAAGAACAAAAGAAAATCGCCGGTTCACCCGATGAGCTCTTAGCTCGCCTGGCTGAACTTTACCGCGGACTTTCGGTTCTGCTCTGGAGTGTGCCACTCTACTTGATTTTTGCTGTTCAGACGATCTTTACCAGCGAGTGGAAGATTTTTTTTTCAAATCATTGGGATTTGATTGGAGCTCTTCCGGCTACCGCTGCCGCCGTCTGTACCGTTTACGGAATTAATTTGGTGCGAGCCTCTCAGCTCGGTTCAAGTAAGCTCACAAAAAATCTGGATGAGTTATTGGTCGTCTTCATTGCCATAGGTGGGCTTTCACCTTTCTTTTACTGGTTTTCTCAAGAGCCGGCTTTGCTCTACTTTGCCGCGATGGTTTTTATACTGATCCTAACATCACTCTATTCTTTGATGGTTTTATCGCGTGTTATTTACCGTCTGGCTGCACTTCTGGGGACTCCGTCTTTGAGGGCTGAAGCAGCCCTCTTCATGCTCTTAAACAATGCAATTCTACTGGCTTGTATGGCAGGTTTCACGCTGTACTGCCTGGTTATGGTTGGAGCTATAAGGTTCAAAAACCTGCTTTATTACTGCGCTTATTATCAACCGCACTTTCAATGGTTTTTCGTCATGGGAGTGCTGTTTCCGATGGCTGTTTGTGTCTGGTGGCTTTGGAATTTGAAGACGCTTTGTTTTGAGAAAATTTTGAATTGGGGAGTTGGTAAGGATGAGTCGGTTCGTGAAGAAGCGCCGTCTTCGCTGAATTCTTCCCGAGAACCTCAAGAAAAGGATGCAGCCTCCTAACCGCTGTTTTTTATCATGAAGCAACTAGCGCAATATCAGGACGGGCGATTGGAAATACAGGAAGTGCCCGTTCCAGTGCCGCCTCCCGGGGGTGCCTTGGTGCAGGTAACCCACTCGGTAATCAGTATCGGAACCGAGAAGATGAAGGTCGAGCAGGCCAAAATGAACCTGCTGCAAAAAGCCATGGCCAGACCTGACCAGGTTAGAAAAGTCATTGAGAGCATCCGGAATTTGGGCTGGAAGAGTGCGTTACAAAAAATTCGTAATCGAATGGAGTCGCCCACGCCTTTAGGCTACAGCGCTGCTGGGGTTGTTGTCGCGGTGGATGAAGGCAACACGCGATTGAGAGTGGGTGACCGGGTGGCATGTGCGGGGGCTGAGTGTGCCAACCATGCAGAATTTATTGCAATGCCCGATCTCCTCATGGCTAAAATTCCTGAAAATGTCCCAAACTGGATGGCAGCCTATTCGACGGTTCTTAGCATCGCCATGCAAGCTCTTCGGCAGGGGGATGCGAAACTGGGTGAGCAGGTGCTTGTGATGGGGCAAGGACTGATTGGATTGCTCCTGACGGCATTACTCCACGCTAATGGGGTGCGGGTGATGGCGGTGGACTTGGTGAAGTCTAAGGAAAAGTTTTCAATCGAGGTTGGCGCAGAGCGATTTGTCAGCAAGGGTGATCTGGTTAATGAGGTTCGCTCCTGGACTTTTGGAAACGGTGTAGACAAGGTTTATCTTTGTACGGGCACCCAAAGTAATAGGCCGATTGAGCAGGCAGTCGAAATCATGCGTGATAGAGGGCGCTTGGTAATTGTCGGTAACACCAAGACAGACCTTTCCTGGAAGACTTATTACGAGAAGGAGATTGATGTTCGCTATTCACGTTCGTATGGGCCGGGGCGCTATGATCCCTCTTACGAATGGGGCGGAAGCGATTATCCCATCGGTTATGTGCGCTGGACGGAGCAGAGAAATCTGGATGCCTGCCTGGCATTGATGGCTGCTGGAAAACTAAATTTGGAAGCGATCACGACCCATCGAGTGAGGTTTGAAGATTCTCTGAGCGTTTATCAGGAGCTGCTTAAGCCGGAATCCAAAGAAGTGGGAGTTGTCTTGGAGTATTCTGGCGCATCTGTGAGTATTTTAGAGAATGCAACGGCCAAAATAGACCGGAAGGAAAAGCAGAAAGATCGCGTTAAGTTAAGCGCACCGGTTTCGCAGCTTCACGTCATCGGAGCCGGCAATTTTGCACGTACGATGTTGCTGCCTCATTTGCGTGGGAAAATTCCTTTTGGTGTGATTGTGAACCAAACAGCCCTGAGTGCGAACCATGTTAAAAATAAATTCGGATTTCAGGTCGCCTCTACAGAGGTAGGGGAGGCTTTAAAGCAGAATAATAACGCTGCGGTTGTTATTGCCACACGCCACCACCTGCACGCACCTCTTGCGCTGCGGGCGCTGGATGCCGGCATACATGTTTTTATCGAAAAACCGCTTTGTCTCACTCGTGAAGAGCTTGTGCAGATTGACGCCATGATGGAGGCTGATAAGGGAGGTACGGTTCAGGTCGGTTTCAATCGTCGTTTTGCGCCGCTATCAGTGAAACTCAAAGAAGTCGTCTCAGTTGCTCCGGGACCCAAAAGCGCAGTCTACCGGGTGATGGCTGGAAAGCTGGACCCCAAGCATTGGTATGCCAACTTTACAGAAAGCGGAGGGCGTGTTCTCGGAGAGGCTTGTCACTTTTTTGATTACTTCTGCTGGCTTTTTTCAAGCAAGCCGGTTCGCGTGTTTGCTCAAACGGCTTGGCCTCTGGAAGGTGCTCTGCCATTTCCTGACAGCATAACGGCTCATATGGAGTTTGCCGATGGCTCTAGCGGGCAGTTGATCTATTCTGCTGAAGGGGATAGTTCTTATCCCAAGGAGAGACTGACCGTGTTTGGTTCAGGATTCGTAGGAGAGCTGGATAACTACCAGAAGTTGCAGGTTTATCGCAAACGCAAATGCCAGACGATGAAGGCTCAATCCAAAGGGCACGCTGAGCAGATGGCTTCCTGGTTAAGTTTTTTGAAAGCGGAATCCGCCCACCCCTTGCCTTATGAGGAGTCCCGGCAGGCGATGCGCCTTACTTTTGCAGCCTTGGAATCTATCCAACAGGGCAGGGCAGTCGCTTTGGATTAAGCTGAAATTTTTTTGGTTGCCACGATAAAGCTATTAAACATCAGATAGCGCAGGGAAGTCAGGTTTAGGCACCAATCCAGGAGAGGGTGTACGTACCGGTCTGTGCAGACAACGGATTCTACCCGGCATCCGTAGCGTTCCAAAAAGAATTTCATTTGAAGCGGATTGGTCACGATAATAGCGTCGTCATCGGGGCTAAAGACTTCCTTTACGATAGGGGGCATTCGCTCAAAGCGGACGTCATCAGGATTCTCCTTAATCTCTTTTTGAATCTTAGAGAGAGACTTCCAATTACGCATTTTATTCGCAATTCCTCTCATTCTGGGATGATAATCCTTAAACCCAAGCACGCGTAAAAAATTGGGAGAGGAAATCACAAGACGTCCCCCGGGACGAATTACCCGGACTAATTCCCTCAAGAAATTTTCTGGCTCCTCCACATGCTCCAGTACATTGAGGGCACCGGCTGAGTCGAAAAATCCATCCTCGAAAGGAAGATGCCGACCATCATAGATGACGCACTCCGGGGAGTGTGAAGAAGCGCGCGCTATATTGGCTAGGGAAACATCCACACCATGAGCCGAATATCCACGCTCTTTCAGCTTTAAGACGACTTGCCCAACGCCGCAACCGACATCCAGGACACGGGAATCCGGAGCGAGAGCTGCCTGACTTTTTAAAGGTGTTGCGCAGGCCAAAGCATCGATATATTTGGAATAGAAATGAATATCCCAGTTCGCCAGAAACTCTGCGTAAACTTCGTTTTCTTTATATGTATCTTGATGTCCCATTGTCTTAACAGTCCGCTCTTCAGCCTTTTAAATTCTCTTTGCCAGTCCGGCATTTGCCGGGAAAAAGCAGAGAAAGAATAAAACTTCTTGCACTTTAGTCCAAGTCTGTTTACCTTAACTCCCGCGCTTGCTTCTGCAAAGCGTGCTTGACGTAGAAATAGAGCAGTCTGTTTTTATCTTCCAATTGGGTTGGTAGCTCAGCGGTAGAGCAGCGGCCTTTTAAGCCGTTGGTCCAGGGTTCAAATCCCTGCCGACCCACCATTTTTCTAGGAATTCCCTCCAAAGCTAAATCAGGCCTTCCGTAGCTCGTTAGATCAAACCTCTTATATAAAAATCCTTTGCTGCTTGGTTTATAACATGCGAAATGGATTTCCGGATGGTGTTTCCTTCGCATCCTCTGGAAACAAAAAGTGGGGTGGAGGTGTTTTTGTGAAGAGTTTGTCTTTCTATTTATCAGTTTTCTGCTACCATTTCCGAGGGTTATGGAATTTGATTCCTGGCCTGCCTGCTTCCAGCATTGATTGGTTTTGTAAAAAAGAGATGGGGCTATGGCTTGCGGTTCTATGCTTAGAACCCGTATTGAGTTGAGGCCATATTAATTTCTTTACAAGTACTAAAAAATGTTTAGAGTAGCGGGGCAGTTGAGAGACAGCTAGGGTTTTTCAATTGTTTGGAATAATCGTAGGAAGAAGAACGTAGAGAAGATAAGCGGCTAAGATATGGATTCTAAGGAAAAAGCCAAAAATATAGAAGAGTTTCGTATTCATGAACGTGACACTGGGTCAGCAGATGTGCAGGTTGCACTTTTGTCGAAGCGTATCAGCGCTCTGACTGAACATCTGCAGAAGAATAAGAAAGATCATAGTTCACGTAGGGGTCTGATTATGATGGTGAGCCGGAGACGCAAACTTCTGGATTACCTCCATGAGAAGGATGCGGACCGATATGTGGCGATAACAAAGAAACTGAAACTGAGAAGGTAATCCTTCCAGACGAGAACGGTTTGGAGGTTCAAGTGGACTTCCGGATGCGTGTTGATGCAGCGCCGTATAAGGTACTGAGCGCTGCTATTCTATTCTCAGGATAAGTAATAATGAATACCCACCGAATCAAGCGGATTATGTTTGACGGTGGGTTTTTGTCTGTAGGATGTCATTTTAATAGTTTAAAGACATTGTAGGAAGCAAGAAAGATAAGAAGAGTATGGTACATAAAGTAATAGCGCCGGCTGGCAGCAGCCAGATCACGATACAAACCGGCATATGGGCGCGGCAGGCAGCCGGCTCAGTCACAGTGCAACAAGGAGAAACCATCGTTTTGGTGGCAACTGTTGCAGCAAGCAAACCCAAAGAAGATTTGGATTTTTTCCCTTTAACGGTTGATTATCGCGAAAAGGCGGCAGCGGCGGGCAAGTTTCCCGGAGGATATTTTAGAAGAGAAGGACGTCCCACCGAAAAAGAGATTTTAACAAGCCGATTCATTGATCGGCCCTTACGCCCTCAGTTTCCTGATGGTTGGCTCAATGAGACACAGGTCCAATGCATCGTCATCAGCGCTGATGGAGAGTATGACCCGGATGTATTAGCTGTTTTGGGTGCTTCTGCAGCACTGACGATCAGCGATATTCCCTGGGGCGGCCCCTTGGGTGCTTTGCGCCTGGGCCGTGTGAATGGACAATTTGTAATTAATCCGACGCACTCTCAAATGGAAGAGAGCGATCTGGACCTCATTTATGTGGGCGACAGTGACAAAGTGGTCATGTTTGAAGGCACGGCTGATGAGATCAGCGAGGAAGACTTCAATGCGGCAATGCAGTTTGCCCAGGCAGCTATTCAGCCGATGATTGCGGCTCAGCGCGAGCTCGTAAAGGCGGCAGGCAAAGCTAAAAGAGTATTTCAAACGCCTGAAATTCCTGCTGAAATTATTGCTGAGGCAAAGAATATCGTGGGCGATCGCCTGATGCCGGCTCTGACGATTGTCGGAAAACTGGATCGCGAAGCAGCAGTGAGCGTCATCAAGACTGAAGTTGCAGAAAAACTGACCGCTAAGTTCGGGGAAGATGTAATCAAAAAAGCTTTGGTGAGCAATCTGTTCTACGAAATGCAGTCCTCGACCGTTCGCAGCCTGCTTTTAGATAAAGGCCAGCGTATGGACGGACGTAAACTGGATGAGGTCAGGCCTCTTTCAATGAGCGTGGGTATTTTGCCTCGTTCTCATGGTTCATCGATTTTCACGCGTGGTGAGACACAGGCCCTTTCTATGGCGACGTTGGGTTCCATGGAAGATGCTCAGGAATTTGACGCCTACACGGGTGGAACGAACCAAAAACAATTTCTCCTTCACTATAATTTCCCGAACTTCTCCGTTGGTGAAACAGGTCGCATTATGGGACCGGGGCGCCGTGAAATTGGACATGGGGCTTTAGCAGAACGCTCAATTGAGCCCATGCTGCCTCTGACTGACTATCCATATGCGATCCGTATCTCGACCGAGATTCTTGAGTCGAATGGCTCCAGCTCTATGGCGACTGTTTGCGCCGGGACTCTGGCCCTCATGGATGCGGGTGTTCCTATTATTCGTCCTGTCGCCGGTATCAGTGCCGGTCTTTGCACCGACTATGATGAACAAGGCAATCTCAAGCGCCATGTCGTGATGACAGATATCATGGGCTGGGAAGATGCTTTTGGTGATATGGATTGCAAGATCGCCGGAACTGAAAAGGGAATCACTGGTTTCCAATTGGACCTGAAGCTCCGCGGCGTATCTTTGGATATTATAGCGGAGGCCTTGGAGAAAACTCGCACGGCCAGAATCTCAATCCTCAAACAAATGGCGGAATGTATCCCTGCTCCGAGGGAGAATATCAGCAAGTATGCTCCCCGTATTGTTTCCTTGAGAATACCGGAAGACAAGATCGGTGCTTTAATCGGCCCCGGTGGCAAAAACATCAAAGCGCTTTGTGATGAATCTGGCTGTGAGATCAATATTGAAGATGATGGCACTGTCCGCATTTATGGAAATAACGAAGAGGGAATGCTGATTGCCAGAGCTGCAGTGGAAGCCCTTTCTGCTGAGATCAAAGTGGGCGAAATCTATAGAGGCAAGGTGGTTTCTATCAAAGAATTCGGTTGTTTTGTGGAAGTGCTTCCGGGCAAAGAAGGACTCGTCCACATCAGCGAATTGGCAAACTTCCGCGTTAAACAGGTGGAGGATATTGTCAAGGTAGGAGATACCTTCCCTGTTAAGTGCGTGGGTGTAGATGAGAGGGGCCGTGTTCGCCTTTCCCGGAAAGCTGCAATGGCTGAGCGCGAGCGTGAAATCAAAGGTGGAAGCGAAAAAGAAAATTGTTCTGAAGAGTAAGATTCTTCCTTCAATTTCCATCATATAGATGGTAACAAAAAACCCGCTGACAACAGCGGGTTTTTTTGTTGGAAAAATAAAACTAGCGATCTGCAACTAATTGAAAAGAAGCAAGCTTTCTGGCTTTGCAAGCTTTTCGGGTTTAGTTGCGTTTAATTGAAGGAGTATTTCATCACTGATATCGTGCTTGCCTGAGTCAAATATGACAGCCCGATAAGGATTGGAGGCATCTATAGAGGTGTTTAAAACTAGAGTATATCCCTCCTTTTGAGCCTGTTTTGCTATTGTCTCATTCACTTTCTTTAGGATATCCTGCTGAGTCCGTTTTTTTCTGGCCGCCAGATTTTTAATCGCATTTTCCCGAAAGCTGGCCAAAGCGCTTTCAAGCTTTTTGCGCTCTTCAAAAGCCTTTGCAGCCTCTTGTTCGTTTTTACTAAGGACTTCAGGAGGCAAATCCTTGGCCTTAGTGCTGTTCAGGATTTCTGTAAATTTTTTATCCGCAGCTTCATAAAGCTTGTGTGCTTCGGCAGCTTCTTGCACGAGCCGCTGATTTTCTTGCTGATAGGCAGCGTCCTCCTGCCAAGTCAGGTAGTAGTTCTCCAAAACTTTGCGAACATCAATCGTCGCTATTTTTTGGGATTGGGCCTGGGCACCGAATGCAAATATCAGACAGGCCAAACTGGTTAGAATTAACTTTTTCATAACATAGAGATTTCTGATGTTAAAGTATTTTAGAATTCACGTGTATAGCCAACACTGAAATTAAAGCGTCCACTACCGCTCTCATTTTTTCCATTAATCGGAACGCCGTAATCGAAGCGGAGGGGGCCAAGCATGGGGATATTCAGGCGAACGCCTAAGCCGATATTATCTGCCCATCCAAGTTTTCCGTAAACAGGGTCCTCACGATGGCTTGGATCAAAATCATATGCGTCAGGATTGACCCAGCCAATGTCGTAAAACGCAGCTACACGCAGATATTCTTCGACGATGGGCACAGAGTATTCCAGACTTCCGAAGGCATAGGTTTGGCCTCCGACGGGTTCACCATCAATCAAGGGGCCCAAATGGCGGTATTTATAGCCGCGCATGTCATAGGCTCCACCCAAATAGTATTTTTCGTAGAAGGGAACGTGGTTGGAATCGTTATAGGTATCCATGGTGCCAACCCTGCCGAGCACTTCCAGGACATCTCCCTCTCCAAAGCCTTTGAAATACCAAGCCGTGCGCAGCTCCAGCTTATAAAAACTGAAATCTCCGCCCAAAGGACCGCCGGCAATCTGAGGCATAAACTCGGACCGTTGGCCCTTATTGGGGAGCATAGTCGAGTTGCGCGTGTCGTAAGCGATGGAGGGCATGATTTTGGATATCAGATTTGCCCCTTGATCTTGGCGAATCACATAGGGTGCCTTATCAGTCACATCTTTGATATCTACGTTTTCGAGAGAATACGCCAACCCTCCGATCCAATAATCATTCCAAAGAGTGCGGGTCAGCCCAACCTTACCGCCCAAGATTTCCTCTTCGAATTCATCTGAATAGTAGCTGATTTGGCGCCAGTAGAAGTCTGTGCTCAGCGTTAGCTTGCGACCGAAGAGCCATGGTTCCACAAAGGAGAGAATATAATCCTGCCGTTCCGTACCCAGAGTGGCACGCAGGCGCATTTTCTGACCGCCGCCCATGAAATATGGTGGCTTGAACAAATCAAAGTTACTCTGAGAAACTTCCGCATAACCAAAAAGGTTATCCACAGTGCTGAAGCCGGCACCGATCATGAAGTTCGCCGTATCCTGTTCTTCAATATTTAAAATCAGGTTCTTTTGATCCGGAATATCTGTCGGCTCAGGCTGAGGATCTACTTTCGAGAAATACTGAAGACCCTCCAAACGCTTTTTGCTCAAGTTGACTCGAGTCATGTCGAACGTTTCCCCCGGAGTAATAGCCAGCTCACGGCGGATCACTTTATCTTTGGTCTTGGTGTTACCCCGGATTTCGATCTTCTCAACATAGGATTTGCTGAATTCATCAATCCGATAGACAACATCCATCGTAGAATTCTCCACGTTGGGGATTTTCACCGCAACAATAGAGGCATCAATATATCCACGCGAACCGTAAAAATCCTGAATAGCGTCCACGTCGGCAGATAGTCCTTTAGGTGAAAAAACTTCTCCGCTCAGCATAGTGGGGCGCTTGAGTGCCCCTTCCGTGTAAACGCCCCTCAATATTTCGTCCGAACTGAAGAGGGTATTTCCCTCAAAGGAGACTTGGCCCACCCGGTACATTTTTCCCTCGTCCAGGTCAAAATGGACCACCATCCGCTTATCGCTGACCGTCTCGGACGTAATCTCATTAATTTTAAAATCCAGATAACCTGCGTTATGGTAGAGATTGATCAGTTTTTCACGGTCTTCAACCACCTGATCATCCTTGAGCGTGCCGCTCCCAGTTACAAAGGAGAGGAACCAAAATCTCCGGGTTTTTACGGTCTTTCTGAGTTTTCTTTGCTTAAATACCTCAGCGTTTTCGAAGACGACATCCTTGATCTTGATCTTGGGGGCTTCAACGATTTCAAAAACGACGCTTGCTCTGCCCGCTTTTTCATCTACGTTTGTCGTATATTCGACGGTGGTTTTCTGGCGGCCATTGCGCTGATATTTTTTGAGAATATCCTGCTTGTCTTTGAAAAGCTTGTGCTCATCCAGCGGTTGCCCGACCTTTGAAGAGAGCTTCTTGAGCAGTGTGCGCCGGGTGTAGTGTTCGTTGCCGATGAACTGAATATCCGTAATTGTCGGCTTGGCCTGTACGTAAAAAGTGAGAGCCACATCGCCAACGCCCTGTTCCTCTTCTCCTACTCGAATATTATAAAAATAGCCTGTCGAGTAGAGGTTTTTGATGCTGTCATTGACTGCAGTCCGAAGGTAAGCATCCCCGGGTTTAATGCGGATATTTGACAGGATATAGTCGTCATTGACCGACTGCGGCCCTACATGAGTAATGAGGATTTTTTGAACTGTGCCCGTGGGTTCCTGAGCGATTCCTGGTTGACTGCTGCAAAGCAAAAGAGCGGCAATCACGGCACAAATTCTAATCCTATTTCTCATGGGTAAGTACTAAGGTACATCTTCTTGACGCACTCGGGCCAAGTTATCAAAACGGGTATAGTTTTTCAAGAAAATTAAATCCACTTCTCCCGTAGGACCATTGCGTTGTTTAGCGACGATCAATTTAACTTCCACGGCAGTCTGCATGTTTTGATTCTGGGGCTCTTCCTCCGCGTCACCTCTGCGTCCGTCAGCAGCTTGGGTTGGAGGGCGGTAAATCAAAAGAACCAAATCTGCATCCTGTTCAATTGCGCCGGATTCACGTAGGTCTGAGAGCTTGGGAACACGGTTTTTTTCCTTTTCCACATCGCGATTGAGCTGGCTTAGGACAATTATCGGCACGCTCAATTCTTTGGCCAGACTCTTAATTCCATTTGAAATATCGGCTATCTCTTGCTGGCGATTGCTATCCCCCCGGGCCGTGCTTGAATGAAGAAGTTGCAGGTAGTCGATGACAAATAATTTAATTCCTTTCTCCATCATACGCCGTGCTCGGCTTCTCAGATTGAGAATGCTCAAGCCTGGAGTGTCATCAATGTAGATGGGCGCTGAGGCTAATCTGCCTGCTTCTCCGGTCATTTTTGTGAAATCCTGCACGCTCAACGTGCCACTTCGGATGTTTTGCATACTGACGCGGGCTCGCGAGCAGAGCATACGCATGACCAGCGACTCTGCCGTCATTTCCAAACTGAAGACTCCCACAGGCTCTCCCAGTTCGATGGCGACGTGTTCAGCGATGTTCATTGCCAGTGAAGTTTTTCCCATAGATGGACGAGCCGCAATCACGATCATTTCCCCTCCATGAAGTCCGGAGGTCATTTTATCCAGACTGGGAAAACCGGTTCCCACTCCCGTCAGCTCGCCCTTACGGTTGAAAAAGTTTTGAACCATTTGAAACGCATTTTGCACGAGCTCTTTCATCTCAATCGAAGAGGTTTGAACCCACTCGCCGTTGATCCGGAGAATTTCTTTTTCAGCCTGATCCATCAGAGACTCCACGTCTGAGGGATTCGAAAAAACGTCTTCAGTAAGTGTCATGCAGGTTTGCACCAGGCTTCTTAGGAGATACTTATCCCGGACGATATTGAGATAGAAACCCATGTTCAGAGGGGAGGGAGGGGCGTCTTTCAGTGATGAAATGTAGGCTACACCGCCGGCAGAATCCAAAAGTGCCCTGTCTCGGAGCCTTTGAATCAAGGTCAGTTCATCAATGCCTCCGCCCTCCTCGTTCATCTGGATCATTTGTGAAATCAGCGTTTGATGGCGAATATCGTAGAAAATATTTTCAAACTGATCTTTGCCTTTGAGCTTTGATGCGAATAAGGAGAGATTGTTTCTGGGGTCCAGCAAAATGCAACCCAGCACCCCCTGTTCTGCTTCGATAGAGAAGGGAACCTGCCTGCCTGGGAGAGACATATTGTTGATGGCAGAGCTCGCAGGTGTTTTTGGGCTTCTTTTTCTTCGAGTGCTCGGAGTTGCCTTCTCAGCCCCTGCCATATCGGCGGGTAAAATAGGGGAGATTATCAGATTATCAGCATCCGGGAAGATAGAGGGTTCATCCATATGAGAGAGTGCCTCTGGAGCAACGAGGTTGGTCTCTGAATCTGTCGCATTAATTTCTGGAAGGTTTTCGTTATTCATTTTGATTTTCTCCGGACTGGATTGAATCAGGTCCGCCACACCATACACAAATCTGAGGCCGTACAACACCAAAACTTATTCAGAAAAGGGACCGAGTTATTCACAGATATTCAATTTCAGCTTGCAGCACTACCTGCTTTTCTGTAGATTGGCCACGTCCTTCATTGGACAAATCTTCCACAAATGGGGTCATAGCTCAGTTGGTAGAGCGTCTCGTTCGCAATGAGAAGGTCTGGGGTTCGATCCCCCATGGCTCCACCATTTAAGGTAGATCATCTTCCCTTTCATCCCTTGTAAGAAATTTTAATAATGTAACACATATCTCTTCTTGACTTTTTTATTCATTGTGGTAGAACATGAGTGCCTGGTTTAATGGGCGATTAATTTTTGCCTTTGGATGGAATGGTTTTGAGGATTGTTTTTCCGTTCAACTCTAAGAGTCTGATGTTGAGCGCGTTGTTCAATTCTGGAATGTGTTCTGATCGTTAGGATGAGAGTGTTTTTATTTTTTGGAAAGAGGTCCTCTCGAAGTGACCATGGCTTTGCCTTGTCCAATTTTTCTGCATAGCCAGAGCCACTACTATTTCCTGAAGGGCAACGAATAGAGTCACTGCTACTTTACTATTTCGCATCGCGATCCGTATTTATCCGTGTCCATCCGTGGTTCAAAGAGGCCATTAAATAGGCGATGTTGTTTTCTAATAATCCTGACTTAATTTGCGCA
>DBPU01000024.1 GCA_002305615.1 Verrucomicrobia bacterium UBA1412
TACCCCACGTGCCGTTTTTTAGAACATAGCGGCTACAAATGCGGAGGCTGTGGGATTCTGCGCTCGACTCATGCGCTCCTTCACGGGGAGTGGCTTCTTGCGGCCCGGTATCACGTGCTCTGGGTGGCGGCACTTCCGCTCAGCATTCTCTGCCTGCTCTGGCACACGGTTGCAGTTGTGCGGGGCAAGCCCTGGCAGGTGATGGAGTTTTTCTGGGCACATCCCTCCATTCTGCTGGCGGTCGGAGTGCTGGCGGTCCTTTTCCTCTTCCTGCGCAATTTCTTCGGGTTTTAAAATTGCTCCCGGGCCCTGTTTCCCCACAAAACAAAACGGAGCTTGAGCGGCTATGCCCAAGCTCCGTGATGATGTTATTTAGACTCGAGTCTCTTCCGGCGTCCTACTTTTTCTCGGCCAGAGGGAACTCGGTAATTCTCAGCTGCGTCGAACCATAAGGAACGAGCTTGACCGTTTTGGTCTTGAGTCCCTTGGGGTCGATGGGCGACTGCGGCAGCTCGCCTGCGGAATTGAATTCCATTTCCCAGTCTTCAACCTGGCAGGCCTTGACCGAGAGGGTCACAGGGGCCGTGGTCAGAGCAAACGGGTAGGAGGAAACCCTGGAGGTTTTCACCTTGAAAGCTTTGTTCAATTTCTCCGGGTTGAGCAGGAGCGCATAATTCCAGTCGCTTGCGGGGCGGAATTCCCAGTCTGCGACATCGGGGTAGACATCGCTGTGGCTCTTGATGCGCGTGGCATATTGGCCGACTTCGAGCGAGAAAACCAGCGGGCCGCGGTGAATCGCGACGGAGTCATTGTAGCGGCGCTCGGCGCGGATATCCATCGGCAGGGTCAGCGTGACCTTGTCGCCGGTATTCCATACGCGCTTGATGCAGGCAAAGGCGCCGGCCGTAGCTTCGACCTGTTCTTTCTTGCCGACCACGAGCTTGGCACCCTCAGCCCAGCCGGGGATGCGGATATAGAGCGGGAATTCAGCCGATTCCTGAGAAGCGACCGTGAAAGTGATCTTCCCATCGAACGGGTAATCGGTCTCCTGAATGATATTGACCTTCACTCCTGCGTCACTGACCAGTGCCGAGACGGTGTTGGGTCCCAGCGCCACAGCGGCCAGACCGTTATCGCGGGTAGCCATCCACATGGAGGCGACGAATTTGGGCCAGCCCTGGTGCATATTTGCCGTGCAGCAGCCGAAGTTCGGCTCCAGACCGTAGATGTTGGAGCTGTCGCCATTGGTGGACCACTTGCGGTGATCTTCGGTGCAGAGAACCTGGTTGGCCTGCTGATCGTATTGGTGCGCCCAGAAATCGGGGGTGACCGTACCCGGCAGCGCATTGTAAGCGACTTTCTCCAGACGGTCCGCAAGGGCTGGGGTGCCCCAGATGCTGATCAGTTTTTCGAGCGAGTGCATCATTTCGACCACGGCGCAGAGCTCGGTGCCCTGGTTGGGATTGGTTCCCGCCAGATGTTCATCGCAGGAGAAAACGCCGGTGACCTGGCCGTGATAGCGATCCAGGAAGTCGAGCCCCATAGTGAAGCTTTCGTGATAGGCTTCCTCACCGGTCTGCTGGAATTTCAACCCCGGGTATTTGAGAGCCATGGCGATATTGACCCCGTGGGAGAGGAGGTTATATTTGATATCCTTAATCTGGTCTTCCGGGGTGAGCGGTGAGCGCCAGTGGGTGATATCTTTATCGGTATAGGCGAAATTCCTGAACCAATCTTCCCATTTGAAGCAATTGTCAAAAATGGTTTGGGCCGCCTTGAGGTAGAGCGGGTCCTTGGTGCGCCTGTACATCCAGTGAGCCGTGAGGCAGGTTTCCATGGCGCGGACACCTCTCCATTGATCATCGGGCCAATCCGGCGGCGTATCCACGATATACTGGAAGTAGCTCTTGAAGAGCTCCAGGACGCGCGCATCGCCCGTGGCCTCGTGGTACTGGGTGAGAACCTTCAGCGCGACAGAGAGGGGCCAGCGGTCCTTATTCTGCACGGGACCGAACCAGCCGGTATTCTGGCGGGTCATCAGCATGTACTCGATATAGGGCTGAATTTTGGAGATCAACCGCTGATCATCCAGGAGATAGGCCAGGGGAACCAGCCCATCCAGATAGTAGGGGCCGCGCTCCCAGGCATCTCCATCCAGACCCTTCCAGGCGGAGGAGAAAAGTGAATCCCAGAATTCATCCAGGTGGCCGGTCAGACCGCGCGCCTGGACTTTGAGCTGACTGCGCAGCCAGCCATCGGGCTTGACCGCTCCCAGCGGCAGCTCAATGAAAGCCTCAGGAGCCAGCGGCTCCGGGTTTTCCGGATAGAGGGAGGCCGATGCCCAGGACCCTGCACTTGTCAGAAGAGTGCAGGCTGCTAATGTTGAGATAAGTCGTTTCATAATAAAATAAAATACAATGTTACAATCCCAGAGGCAGCATACAAAATAGCCTCTCTTTCTACAAGGTTTTATTCAAACCGAAGCCCGTCGCGCATTGCCTCAAAATACCCGCACCGAAAAGGGGAAGAACCACGAAGAGACACGAATGAAGAAGGAAAAGAGAACCACAGATAGACACGGATAAACACGGATGTTTTGGGTCGGGTGGTTTAAGGTGCAGTGCGAAATAAGACCCGTAATAATCGGCTCGAAGCAGCAAACACTTCAGCAAATGTCCCTCATTATTTCTGAAACCACTTCACTCATCCGTGTCCATCTGTGTTCATCCGTGGTTCAACCTTGTGTTGCCTCAAAAAGATGCGTCACCTCAAGGTATGCGGAGCATACCCATCCCATAGCCCGGGGTCGCCAGACCCCGGGTACAATCCGCACACAGCACCCCCACGACCCCGGAGGGGTCGCATCCCTGTTGATTGAGAATCTATTGGGCTACGCGGAAGAACATTTTGCCGGTCTCGGGGAGATCCACTTCGTATTTGCCCTCTTGCACCACTTCTACCGGATTCCAAAGAATGAGATCACTGCTGGCTTGGAGGTTGCCTCCGCTATAGGTCAGGACGAGCTTTCCACCCTCAACCGCATGGGCCAACTCAGGCACTGTCGGTTCAGGCCCTGGTGTCCATGTTGCCGTAGCATATCCCTGCCAGGGATTCGTCCACCCTTCAGTGCCCTCTATGTAATAAATAGTCTCCAATGCGGGGTTAAAAACACCAAATCCCATGCCCGGTGCATGACCTTTGAAGTATACGCTCGTCAAACTGCTGCAATCATGGAACGCATATCCTCCAATGTTGGTTACTCCAGCAGGAATCGTGATACTTGTCAGACTGCTGCAACTATAGAACGCAAAATTTCCAATGCCGGTCACTCCGGCAGGAATCGTGATACTTGTCAGACTGCTGCAACTATGGAATGCCGCATCATCAATGCGGGTCACCAGGAATCCTTCAATGATGTTGGGAATGACTACATTCTTATTTGTTCCCTGGTAGCCCGTGATGGTGGCCGTTCTCCCACCCAACGTATATTTGAAGTCGCTATCCGGGTCGCCTGTTCTCTCTGTAACAACGTGCAACTCTGCCTCTCTGCTGACGCTTGCATATTCACTGCTTATCGTGACCCTATAGGAGCCACTGTCCTCACCTTGAGCACTTTCAATAAAGTAAAGCGGTTTGGTCGCTCCTTCAATAGCGATGCCATCCTTGTACCATTGGTAACTTAAAGCGGCGGGGCTAATAGCCGATACCGCAAATGAAACCTCAGTATTTTTTGATACCATCTGATTTACAGGACTGTTGGCAATTAAGATATCTTCCTGTTTTATGCAAACGGTTGGCAACGAATTCCAGGGGGGTGCCGTCCAGCCGCTGGTGCCATCCTTGTAGTAAATAGTCTCCAGTGCGGCGCAACCGGAGAAAACACATAATCCAATGTTCGGTGCATTACTCTCGAAATAGAGATGTTTCAGGCTGGAGCAACCCCAGAATGCATTGCTATCAATGTAGGTGACACTATCGCCTATCACGACACTTGTTAAACTGCTGCAATCACTGAACGCCCCATCTCCAATTCTGATAACGCCGTTCGGGATGACGATGCTTCTCAAACTGCTGCAAATAGAGAACGTCTCATCCCCAATGCTGGTAACGCTGTTGGGAATCGTGACACTTGTCAAACTGCTGCAATCACGAAACGTATCATCTTCAATGCGGGTCACCAGGCATCCTTCAATGATATTGGGAATTGCCACATTCCAATTTGCTCCCAGGTGGCCGGTGATGGTAGCCGCTCTGTCACTTAACGTATATTCGAAGTCGCTGTCCGGATCGCCCGTTCTTTTCGTGATAACGTCCAGGGTTGCCTCTCTGCTGACGTTCGTATATTCGCTACTTATCGTCACCGTATAGGAGCCGCTATCTGCAACTTGAGCATTCTCAATAAAGTAAACCGGTGTGGTCGCTCCTTCAATGGCGGCACCGTCTTTGTACCATTGATAACTCAAATCAGCGGGGCTACGGGCCGATACCGAAAATGAGACGTCAGTATTTGGCAACACAGTCTGATTTACGGGACTGCTGGCAATCGAGATGATTAAGATATCTTCCTGTTTCAGGCAAACGGTTGGCAACGAATCCCAGGGGGGCGCCGTCCAGCCGCTGGTGCCATCCATGTAGTAAATAGAACTCAGTACGGTGGAACAGGAGAAAACACCAGATTCCGCGTTCGGCGCATCTCCTTCAAAAACGACAAGCACCAGGCTGCTGCAACCTGCGAATGCTCTCAGACCGATGCTGTTGACGTTTCTGGGAATGGTAATACTTGTCAAACTTCTGCAACCGGAGAACGCGTCCGCATCAATACTGGTTACGCCCTTGCCAATCACTACATTCTTCAGATTTAGGCACAACCCGAATGCAGTTTTTCCAATGAGGGTTACGGTATCGGGAATAGTGATGCTCTCCAAATCTCTAATGTAATAGAATGCGTTGTCACCAATACTGGTCACACTATAGGTCACTGAGCCTCGGGTGACCGAGGCGGGAATCGTCACTGCTCCGGAGGGGACCGTATACGATTGTTTGGAGACCGAGACGGTGCCGGCCGTGCCTTCTTCGGTCTGAACGAAGTATTTGAAATTGTCGTCGGTGAAGGTATCACCGACTGCTGCCTGTACCTTTGGCAAAACCAGAAGAGATGCCAGAAGGATGAATAACGATAACAAGCGCAACACGCCTGCAAAGAACCTGTTTCCCGTTTTCATAAAATTTAATTTCTGAAAAGTCTCTCAGACACTATGTTTGTGAAACTACCTCTCAGCATAAAATTATTTTTCAATTTGTAAAGGGAAATTTTCTACTAGCCAATCAGAACCACGAATAGACACGAATGAAGAAGGAAAAGAGAACCACAGATAGACACGGATAAACACGGATGTTTTTGGTTGGGTGGTTCAAGGTGCAGCGCGAAATAAGACCCGTAATAATCGGCTCGAAGCAGCAAACACTTCAGCAAATGTCCCTCATTATTTCTGAAACCACTTCACTCATCCGTGTCCATCTGTGTTCATCCGTGGTTCAACCTTGTGTTGCCTCAAAAAATGCGTACTGAAAAGGATTTTACTTTATCGCGGGCGGGTTGCCGGGGTTTGCCAGTTTTTATGCCAACGCAGATTCCATAAATCTTCCAGTTTTACCTTTTCCGCATGTCCGTCACTCATCCCGATATTGATGGCTCCGGGCATGACGCCCGCAGGGTTAAAATCACGAGGTGCTTTGGCCGGGGAGATATTCCCATGGCGCCCAATCGTCAGGCGTCCCATTTCATTGGTGCGCTCCCAGTAAGAGCGGCCGGCATACAAATCCCTGGCCGGGAGATCATTTTCCATGGGCCAGGCGTCCACCCAGACCGAATCGAAAAAGACAGGTGTTTTGGAGGGAGTATCTATATTCTGTGACTGCAGATAGAACAACTTCTCGGAACCGACAAACATTCCATCCTTCAATCCTGCCGTGTATAGCCAGCCATTGTAACCATAGCTGCCGGAATACATGCGCGCCTTCGGGTCGTTTTCCGCGGACCAGCGAACCCAGGCAGTATCGGCAGAACCCTGTTTATCCTCACCCACCTTTGGTTTGCCTTTCAATCGAGCCGCAGGGCAAGCAAAGATTTTTTCGTTCTGATTTTGATTTTCTGAAATCAGTGCCCCCATCCAAACTCCTTTTTCGTTCCAGTATCCTCCCTCTTGCCCATTACTTCCTTTTTCCAAATTCCCATAATCCAGATGTTCTCCATGGTCATCGGAGTGCGTATAATTGGCCAGAGTCAGTTGTTTAATGTTACTGGTGCAATTGACCTGGGTGGCCTTTCTTTTGGCGGAAGACAGGGCAGGCATCAGGAGCGCGCTCAGTATAGCGATAATGCCCATTACTACCAGTAACTCAATTAACGTGAAAGCCAGTGAGGATTTCTCCGGGCCGGCCCTTTTTTTATATGCCTGTTTCAATTTTATTTACCCTTTCTCAGGAACGTCTTTCTGGATATCCAAAGGAAAAGAATTATAAGAATCGCACAGACAACCGTTACTCCCAACCACCTGGAAGAAGCAGGTTCCCAGGGTTTATTCTCCTCGGGCTGAGGCGTAAGGCCCGAATCATCTACGATAAAAGTTTTCTGGTTAGCCTGATACAACACAATTGGATCCGGAGTGTTGGTACCATCGGCCAGCAAAAACATACCGGGAGAATACCCCGCACCCTCAAGAGGCGCCTTTCCAATATCCATATCCACCAAAATATTTGTAATGTAGAAAGTATGACTCGCTCCCGAGGGGAGGATGTATTTCATTTCATTGACGATGATGTTGGGAAGCCCTGTTTTTCCTACCGGTTTTGAGTAAAT
>DBPU01000053.1:0-1761 GCA_002305615.1 Verrucomicrobia bacterium UBA1412
TTCCAGATAAGCGGGGATGAGCGCCGAGAGACTCTCGGGGTAAGCACCCTCTTTGAGCCGATACCGCTCCAGCGCACAGGCCAAAACCGCCGTATCTATGATCGATTGACCCCGCTGGAACCCTTTGAGAGGAAAAGAAGCACTAAACATTCTTGTCATGAAACTCAGAAAACCTTTGGTTTTCTCATCTCTCATTTGCCGAGCTTTTTCCCAGGCGTCATAATCGACCCTTTGAGCTTCCGGGTCCAGCGCATCCTGGTATTTCCAAACCAGCTCTCTGCAAATGGCTTTATTGAAATCAGCCAAACCGCTCATTCGCACAAGGAGTCTAAGAGGAAATCTTATGTGGGTGGCATGTTCGCCCTCATATTTCCTGGTCATATAACCGAATACTCTTTCGAAAAAGAACTGTTCTTCGTCCATGTTGCTCTCCAAATCTTCAAAGAGGTTGAACCGGGATAGCCTCTCTTGGATAAGCCGTAAATCTTCTTCTCCCGCGATATTTTTTTGAATGATTTTTTGGATTGCGTCGGTCGTGTTCGTAATCATATTTATCCGCATGACACTATCCACCGATATCGCATTGCATGGCTTCAAGGAGACCAGGTCCAGCAGGCTATCGAGTTCAGAGAGACACTTTTCTNNCTAACTCCCCAAATAAATCCATGTAATCCGATAGCGGATCATAAATGTAATCTGGTTCGCGGCCTCCGCATTTCAGAAACGTCTCCAGAGGAAGCGTATAGTAACTGCATTCTTTGAAATCTTTTTTGAGCTCTGCCAGGAGCGATTCAAAACCACTGTTTGCATAATCCAGGAGGATGGCAGCCGTTTTTTGCTCTTCTGAGAGGGTACTTTCGGCCGTGTCATAGCGCTGGAGTATTTCACTCATGAGGTCAATCTTGCGCTTCATCTCCTGTTTATGGCGCGGGGTTACCGATTCAGAAATTTTGATGGAGGGTATCTCTCGAAGTTTCTCTAATAGGGAAGGGGACTTGTCTTGAGCATCTTTGGAAGGCGGCTTCAGCAGATCCTCGAAATTCTCCAACCTCCCATCCCTTACCCAAATAAAAAGCGGATTTGTCGACTGAGGAAGAGCCACCACTCCATCAGGTATGATATCTTCAGAAAAGAGAAAACCATATGCTTCTTCGTAGGTATAAAAACTAGTTTGTGTACTGAACTCTGCATTACTTCTCTCGTTTACCTGTCTGAAGAAGGCAATTTTGTCCTTGAGATACCCCTCCCAGAGAGGACGCTTCAGGAGGTTTTCACCGGCCGGATAGGTGGTCGATCTTCGGACAGTTTCTTCCCAGCGGTTGAGTCCCTCGGACGTCTTCACTCGCTCGGTTTGCCAAAGACGGTAACTGCCCCAACCTTTGAGGCATAGAACGGGCAGCAATCCTATCCCGATCAGGATGAGGGCAATGTACGCAATTTTTTTAAACTTTTTCATTTTGGTTCCCTTCTCAAGCAGCCTTATTACTCACGGGCTCTACCTTACTAGACGTTCGAGGAGGTGGAAAGGTTTCTCTTTATTTGCTTTATCCTCACTGTTCGGGGGTAGACATTTTCACTTTTTTGTGCTAATATATTCTTTGGGAAGAGACCGTTAGAAAAAACGGAGCCTTACTGAAATCTCATGAAAATTGCCATTTTTTCCGATATTCATGATGCGCTGCCCTTGCTCAAAACAGCATTGGCGCAAATTCGGGAAACGGATGCCCTCATTTGTTGCGGGGATCTCTGCTCTCCTTTCGT
>DBPU01000053.1:1802-3306 GCA_002305615.1 Verrucomicrobia bacterium UBA1412
CTGACTCCGGTTTTTGCCGATTTTTCGCTCGGCGGCAAGCGGATCGCCGTGATTCACTACGATTCGATCGCCCGGCCCCTGATCGCAAGCGGCTGGTATGACCTGGTTTGTTTTGGTCATAACCATACCTATGAGGCAGGCAGGCAGGGGAAGACTCAATATATCAACCCAGGCGAGCTCAGCGGGGTCTTGACGGGGCAGGCAACCTTTGTCATTCTGGACACCGAGACGGGCTCCGTAGAAAAACGGAACCTATCTTAGAGAAAAGAAAGATGTTTCCCCTCGCAAGAATATATGATTAAAAAAGATAATCCCCTGGTGGGTATCATTATGGGCAGCACTTCCGATTGGGATGTGATGAAGAACGCGGCTCAAACCCTGGATTCTCTGGGCGTCGCCTATGAGGTCAAGGTGATTTCCGCACACCGCACCCCCGATCTGCTCTTTGAATATGCCTCCTCGGCTGCCGGCCGCGGCCTGGAGGTGATTATAGCCGCTGCGGGTGGAGCGGCCCACCTGCCCGGCGTTACGGCGGCCAAGACGCCGCTGCCCGTCCTGGGCGTCCCCATGGAGAGCAAATATCTCAAGGGGATGGATTCTCTTTATTCGATCGTCCAGATGCCGGCCGGGGTCCCGGTGGGGACTCTGGCGATTGGTAAGCCCGGAGCCATCAATGCGGCTTTATTTGCCGCTTCGATTCTGGGCATCAAACACCCTTCCATCCGTTCTGCCTGGGAGAGTTTTCGTAACAGACAGACAGAGAAAGGCCTGGCGAATCAGGACTCTCTCTCGATGGATTGAGGATAATTTTCTGAATAACTCAGGAAATAGATGTGAACAGTTTGCCGATAAGATGAAAAAGTCCGAGTTTGGGGAGAAGTTCGGAATCTCTTCCTGTTTTATTCACAGGCTGAGATCGTCACAACTTCCTTCTCCTGAGGGGGCTTCGGAGGTTATCCCCTTTTTCACACCCCTTAATAATAAGAATCTTTTCTTTTCTAATTGAATAAAGTAATATGTCCCTGTTTGGGAGATAAGAACAACCTATGAAGCTAACCATTGCAAAAGACACTTTGGGCTACGCATTGCAGGCCGTCCTGAATGCTGTTTCAGAACGTCAGACCCTGCCGATCCTTTCGAACGTCCTCCTTCGGACTACGCCGGAGGGACTGGAAGTATCAGCAACCAATCTGGATATCAGGATTATCTGTACGGTCGCCGCGACCGTAGAAGTTCAGGGATCGACGACACTGCCTGCGAGGAGATTCTCCCAAATTGTTAACAGGCTTCCGACACCCCTGATTTCCCTGGAAATCAACGAGACCCATCAATGCAAAGTCACTTCCGGCTCCGTATTTTTCAAGTTGTTCGGAATGGCTGCGGAGGAGTTCCCGATTTCGACTCAGGTAGAAGAGACGCAGTTCTTCAGCGTAAAAGCCCCGGTCTTGAAAAAGATGGTCGAAAGGACCGCTTTTGCCATGTCCCAGGAAGATAACCGCGCGGT
>DBPU01000053.1:3316-6112 GCA_002305615.1 Verrucomicrobia bacterium UBA1412
GGACGGCGGATGGCGCTCTGCGATACGCAGGTGGAAGCCGCTTCCGGTGACGGACAGGGAATCATGCCAGCCAAGACGGTGGGTGAGCTCAGGAAGCTGACGCCGGCAGAAGGAGAAGTAAAGGTCTATTGGGAAGGCAAGAAGGTTCTTTTCCAGATGGATGGACCCGGAGGAGCCAAACTGCAGTTGATCAGTAAGCTCATGGAAGGAGTCTACCCGAATTATAAACAGGTCGTGCCGGTGGAGTTGAAACATACCCTGACTCTGGCCCGGGAAGAATTTCTCAATGCTCTGGCGCGTGCCCAGTTGATGACCAGCGAGAGGAGCCACGTCGTGAAACTGGTCTTCGGCCAAAATCAGTTGACCATATCGGCCAAATCAATGGAGGTCGGCGAAGCTCAGGAGACACTTGTCATGAATCACGAAGGGCCGGAGCTCTCGATTTCCTTCAACCCGACCTTCCTGGTAGAGCCGCTCAAGACGCTCGACGACGGAGAAGTCTTCCTGGAGTTGAACGATGAATTTAGCCCCGCGCTTTTGAGGGCCAAGGAGAATGCTCAATTTGTCGTCATGCCGATGCGCTCTTCAGATTAAAGAATTTGCGTGGACGGGGAAATAGAACAGCTTGAAATAGGCAGGGTTCGTGAAGCCGACCCGGTCCGGAGGATGGTCCTCCTGGCGGGGTTTGTTCTTTTCCTGGATCAGCTCACCAAGGTGCTGGTGAATCGGATGATGCCCTTGAATTCGAGCCGTGAGATCGTAGAAGGCTTTTTTTCGCTCGTTCACTGGGGCAATACCGGGGCGGCCTGGAGTCTTTTTCACGGCAACAACCTGATTCTGGCCGGGATCGGAGCCGTTTCGCTGGTGGCGATTTTTCACTTCCGCCATCATTTCGAGTTTGGCCGAATCGGTGGACAGATCGCTCTGGGGATGATGTGCGGAGGCATCCTGGGGAACCTGACCGACCGAATTTTCCGCGGGCATGTCGTCGATTTTCTCTACTTTTTTATCCAGACCCGGCAAGGCAAAGAGATCGGGTATCCCGCTTTCAACATCGCAGATATCGGAATCTGCACCGGCGCGGCGATTATCTTCTTTATGGGGATACTGCGCGCCAAAGAGAAACATGCTTAAGAGCCGGAAGCCGAAGGATCTTTCTCTCTATCTGACCGGAGCCACCGCTTCAGGCAAGTCGAAACTGGCGCTGGAACTGGCCGAGTTGCTGGACGGGGAGATCATTACGGTGGACAGTATGCAGGTCTATCGGGCCATGGATATCGGGACCGATAAGCCAAGCCCGGAAGAGCGCCGGAGAGTGACGCATCATCTCGTCGATATTCTCGAAATCCATGAAAGCTTCGATGCCGGAGCCTTTATCAAACATGCGCAGGCGGCACGGGAGGAAATTTTAAAGAAGGGCAAAACCCCTATTTTTTGCGGCGGCACGGGGATGTATTTCAAGGCCTGGCATCAGGGGCTCTTGGATATTCCGGCGGCACCGGTCGCATTGCGGGAAAAACTGGCCGCCATGAGCTTTGATTCGTTACGGGAAAAACTCCGGGAAGTTGCGCCGCAGGATTACGAAAAAATCGATATTCACAACCGCCGCCGCGTCGAAAGAGCGCTGGAAATCTTCCTCATGAGCGGTGAGGAAAGTTCCCGCAAGAAAACCCAATGGAGAGAGCCTCGAAACGAAAATCCCTTCTGCATCATTCTGCAAAGAGATAAAGAATCGCTGCGGGAAAGGATTCACCAAAGGGTGGATGAGATGTTCCGCCGCGGGTTGGTGGAGGAAAC
The DNA here is from genome assembly GCA_002305615.1 of Verrucomicrobia bacterium UBA1412. Taxonomy (GTDB): domain Bacteria; phylum Verrucomicrobiota; class Verrucomicrobiia; order Limisphaerales; family UBA1412; genus UBA1412. The sequence continues at coordinate 5,114 of DBPU01000053.1, forward strand.
GCAATCACTCCTGGGGCAAGGTCTGGAGAAAAACCGGACGGCGATGCAGGCCATCGGCTACCGTCAGGTGGTCGCCTATTTGCGGGGAGAGGCAGGGAGCCTGGAAGAGACGGTAGAAGAGGTGAAGACTCGCACCCGTCAGTTTGCCAAGCGGCAGCGGACCTGGTTCCGAAGCCAGATGCCTTATGCGCGGGAGCTCGTGGCCGCCGAAGAAGTCAGAAAACAGGCGCAGGAAATCGCAGAAGAATACAGAATTTATAGAGATCAATGAAATCGTTGGTTACAACAAATGCCGTAGCCAAAACGGAGAGAGTTTTTCTTATCGGGGCACAGCTCGAGGGCAGGACCTCGATCGAGGTTCAGGAATCCCTGGACGAGCTCTCGCAATTGGCCAGGACGGCCGGCGGCCTCGTCGTGGAGCGGGGAGTACAGGTTCTCAATCGGCCGACGGCGGCCACCTTTATCGGCTCGGGCAAGGCGGAGGATTTTGCAGGCTATTGCAGAGAAAACCAGGTCGATACGGTTATTTTCGACGACGAGCTCAGCCCGGCCCAGAGCAAGAACCTCGAAAATATTTTTCAATGCAAGATACTGGACCGCACGGCCTTAATTCTCGATATCTTCGCCCAGAGGGCCCAGAGCCGCGAGGGTAAGCTCCAGGTGGAGCTGGCGCTTCTGGAGCATTTATTGCCGCGCCTGACCGGTTACTGGACACACCTTTCGCGTCAGAAGGGCGGTATCGGAATGCGCGGTGGCGAAGGCGAAACGCAGTTGGAAGCCGACCGCCGCCGGACTCAGGAGAAAATTTTGCGGATCAAACGCGAACTCCAGACCGTCCAGCGTCAGCGCACGACCCGTCGTGAGGGACGCCGCCGCAATCTCTGGCCCCTGGCCTCGATCGTCGGCTATACCAATGCGGGCAAATCGACCCTTTTTAACTCATTGACCGGGGCATCCATCCTGGCGGAGGATAAGCTCTTTGCCACGCTGGACCCGACG
>DBPU01000019.1:0-247 GCA_002305615.1 Verrucomicrobia bacterium UBA1412
GCAGCTCCAGGCTGAGCAGGCCGTGCTGGATGCCTTGAAACCGGGTGAAGACCTCGTCGCTCTCCAACACGCTTTTGAAGCGCTGGAGAATTCTGATTTTGCGGAACATAAAGAAGACTAATTCTTTAATTCCCTTATAACGAAACGACCGATCCGGGTTTGAATTCCGGATCGGTCTTTTTGTTTTTGTGGGGAACCGTGAGTCGGATTATCGAAGGAGGCCCTCGTAAACTTTGATGTATTGCTG
>DBPU01000019.1:287-3387 GCA_002305615.1 Verrucomicrobia bacterium UBA1412
TTCAAATGGCCATAGACTTTCGACGCCCAAGGCAAATCGGGCAGCAGAAGCGGCAAGCCGGCCGCAGCCGCCTCGTAAATCGCGATGCAACCGCTCTCAAACTGACTCATCAAGGCAAAACCACGGGCCCGCCTCAGATATTGATACTTCTCCTTTTGAGAAACAAACCCCGCATAACGGACTGTCTTGCCATCGGCAACCGATAAGAACTGCTTGAAGTAATCATCTTCCACCAGGGGTTTGCCCAGAAACACTATCGGCACCCCGGCTTTCTTTGCCGCATGAGCCAGGAGCAGAGAGTTCTTCCGCTCTGAAATTACCGCCAGTGAGATGAGGTAATCCCCTTCTCCCCTTCCCTCCGGGGATGAAAGCTCGGCAATCGCCTCCTCGACCAGGCCTGAAGAAATCACATGGCCTTTGCCGGGAGATGCGTCAAAGAGATATTGAGATGCGGCCAGTTCTATCGGCACGATATAAACCATCGCATCCAGAAGCTGATAGGCATCCCATGCCATCCGATTTACCAGCCCGGGCATCACTCTGCGGGTCAGTCGGGTGATCTGCCGCTGAACCCAGAGCTGGAGCGGCGTTCGGGAAGCCGTCTGATCAAGCGTCTCGGTCATCACGACCTTAAAGCCTTTTTCGTGAGCCAGCCTGACATTGATGGCAAAAGGAGGCCGCCCCATGTAGTGGAGAATATCTCCGCGCTGGCTCGAATCCCACCAGCGCTCGGGCTCCACCTCCACCCCCAGCTTGGAGAGTTCGCTCATCAGCGCCTCCGTAAGGGTCTGCATTCCCCCGTGTGCCAGGAAAAAGGGAACCGCGTGAGAAAAAATCACTTTCATTTCACCTCTTCAGTATGGGGCTTTCTGCTCCAGGGCTGCTCGTCTTTATCAAAACAATCGGTGGCAAAAACAAGTGCCTTCGGGTTCGAAATCGTGATCGGCTCAGCCGCTTCGTAATTCCGCATCCGCGCGCCGTAGAGGGAAACCGTCAGCTTCTGGTCTCCGCGCACCAGCATGAAATCTTGAGATTTACCGATTGCCGTTACCGCTCCGTTGCCGCCCGAGAATGCCTCCACATTCGTAAAAGCAGTGTGCCCCTGTCCCTCCAAGATAATGGGGTGGATATCCTCTAACTTCTCGCCGACATTGGCTATGATGCTTCCCTGCGCAATCTGCCAGTTGCGATTGAATGTGCTGTCACCCATCTTATGAATACCAATGGTGACACAATCCAGATTGAAATTCGTCAGTTGCCCATAAGTTGCCGGGCCCAGATAAATTCCCCCATAAACGCCAAAAGTGAAGAGGTCCATGAGCTGCGCATTATCGGTATGATTAATCGCGTAGGTGAAAGTCTTCCTGGCAATCACTGAATCAATCACGGAGCGGCTGAAACCGCCGGCAAAAATCCTCTGATTAGACGGGTTCACATGGCAGTGAAGGACCCTCGGCACGTCATAGCAGCGGTCAATCCGGATAAACTCCCCGCTCAACGGATAGCCATAGCAATGCTCAAAGAGAATCTGCTCACAAATACGGGGTGCGGGAGAATTGAAATCCATGGCGGTGTATTCTCCGTAAAAAGTCAGACAGCTCAAAGTGACTCCCTGCACCGATTTGGTCTGGGATACCTGAATGGTGGGCGGATAAGCGATGACTTTATCGGGTTGGCGCAATGTTTGTTGGGGATACCAAAACTGAATTCCTCGAATTTGGGTCGCGTTCTCCACCGTGATAAAGGGAGCAGAATCGTCTTCTATCTTGAAAACACTCCCCACCGGCTGGCGTTTATCCGGATGGCAGGTTCCTCGACCCGTAGGCCCGTGGGCACCTATCAGCGAAGCATTCTGCTTCAGAATAACGCCGCTTTTTATCGGGTAAGGGTCTTCCACCGGCTCCACATAAAGAGCGGCACCGCAGCGGGAGGCCCAATCAATCGCTTTCTGAAGATTCTCCTGATTCACTTCGGGGGCATTCTCCGGCAGAACTCCGAACTTCTGAATGCTCACCGGTCCTTGTCCGGAAGATTCTCCCCAAACAGAACAAACCGCCGCAAGCACCGCTAACGCGCACCATTTCTTTAAGGCACCAAAACTCATGCGGACCAGACTAGAGTGATTCACTCTTAAAATCAATCTCTAATCCGAGCGTCCTATGCGGAGAATGCGGAAATTATTCCAGCGTCACGATAATCTCTTTACCCGGAGGAATGGGAAGGCTCCATTGATTGCCCTCACCACGAACCAATTCTCCCTCGTTGGCTTTGGGGGTCTTCTCCGTTTCAAAATAGAGCGTTCCCTCTCCGGAAGCGGCTTTAACCTTGATGCTCTTGGCATCCCGATAGACATGGATATCTCCATTAGGCGTGGGGACGATCCCATCCATCCACTCCAGTCCCCCGAGAACCGGTGTCACCGAATAGGCTTTGTAACCGGGCTGGGTCGGCTTGACGCCCAAATAGTACTTGCCCAGGAGATAAATCGGACTGGCTCCCCAGGAGTGGCAAAGGCTCTTGCCATAGGGTCGGCTGTACATCTCAAGGTGCTGGACTCCGGTGTTTTCCGGATTGTATTTTTCCCAGAAGCTCGTGGCTCCCTGCTTGATCATCCCGCCCCAGTAGGCCTTCATTTCTTTGAGCACCGATTCCTGTTCACCCATGGCGCAAAAGGCCTCCAGTTCATAAAAACGCATGTAAGGCGTGGATATCTTCATCACCTGATCATTCAAGAGAACAGAGTTTTTGATCATCTGCTGTTTCTCGGGGCTGATATAGTTGAAGAAGATCGCGAACATATTGGCATAGCGGGTCACCGCATCGCTCTGCTTGCCCTGGACGACGTTGTTGACGAATGCCTTCTTTTCATCATTCCAGAAAGTGGGCTCGAGCTTGGCGCGCAAGTCCGAGGCCAGCTTCGCATATTTTTCCTGATCCGCCTTCTGGTCCACCAGCCCAGCGCAAAGCGTCAGCGTTTCCAGGCTCTTGCAAAAGAGCATCTGCTCAAAACTTATCTCACCGCTTTTATCCATCGGCCCATCGGTCCAATCGATAAACACCCAGTCTCCCGGCTGACCTTCCACCATCCCGTTGGCGTTGG
>DBPU01000070.1 GCA_002305615.1 Verrucomicrobia bacterium UBA1412
AATGCGCATCCTTCGGATGCGGGAGAATACGATTCACACCTGTGAAAATACAAACGAATCCGGTTATCCCTTTCAATAATCTGTGCGAATCTGCGCAATCTGCGGTTACAGCTTCGTCATCTGCAGTTAAAAAACCTCAGGAAAGGACATCTTCACGTAAAGCGGAATAATAGTTCAGGATGAGTAAAGGTAAGGAAACGGGTACCCAACCATCACGCAGAAAAACTTTGCAGGCTGTCGGTATAACAGCAGCGGAATTCTAAACCAGGCCCACCTTTATCAAATAAAAAACTTCGTTTGACGCAACTCGCATCCTTAACAATCAGGAGAGTTTTTTATACCAGACATTCATACTCTCGATGCAGCCGGATATCTGCGTGTTGTTCTTCAGGCGCCCACACCATTGATAGCCGCTGCGTGAAAAGGTGATATTGATTGCCGGTGAAACCGCACGAGCGATCGTATAGGCGGTTTTGAGTTCCTCTGCTTGGCAAAAACGCTCCATCATCGCGAGCAGATAAGCAGCCAAACCCTTGCCTCTCCATGAAGGCAGGGTTGCAAAATCGGTCATTTCCACAGAGGCAGATTTGTAATCAATTTCCGCAGAGGAAAGGGCGACCATCTTCCCGTGGCTCTCAGCCCCGAAAAAGACCACGTCTTTGCTCATAGCCTGGCGCAAGTAAGCCGGATCAAAAATGGGAAACGGATAGGTCTTAAAAACCTGTCGGTAAATTCCGGCCATTTCCTCCACATCCTTTTCCTCACATTTTCGAAGTTTAAGCGAGGGCTCCGGCAATTCGTGCGATGTCTCTTTTTTCTCCAGAGCCAGTATGTGGCATTTCTCACAAAATATCCTATCTGTCTCCTCGGCACGGCTTTTATCCAGATAATAGCCCAGGAAGCAACCGGCTTCTTTCCCATTGTAGAATCCCGGGATGATCGCCTCTACCCTGTAGCCAAGCTGGAGGAATTGGTCGCAATGAGTACTGGGAATTTTAGCGAATATTTTGGAATATCCGTGTTTTTCCGCCATTTCGATCAATTTTTGAGGCAGATTCTCCTCGGCCTCCGGAGCGGTTTTCATCAGGTAAATCCGGTCGTTCATTGGCCCATGCTGGACCATGTTGCCGTCAAGTACCTGTTCTATAACATCAAAGGGTTCTTTTTTCATTCTGCTGGAGGCAATAGGTTTTCATGTAATTTCGCAAAGAGAGGGAGCACTCCTCCGGGGACCTTTCTCCCCATTTGCCGGGCTCCCGCGAGGTCTCACTGTCTTCTTCCGTGCCGGGGATTATTCCTGGGCACCAGGGCAATTGTTTCATCATAATCCGCCAGCAATTTCTCGATGCCGATTGAACGGCATTCATTGGCGCCGGAGGTCGGAAGCTGGAGGTTGCATTTTACGCAATTGCGGTCGCAAAACTCTGCCTGGTAAGAATCGGGCTCCTGATAGGAAGTAATCACGCCCTCATAGTTACGCAAAATCACCTTGTTTGTGGACCGGGATATCTGATAGGTAGGCATAACCGGGATTTTGCCACCACCTCCGGGCGCATCTATGACGTAGGTCGGCACGCAGAGTCCGCTTGTGTGGCCGATCAGGCTCTCCATGATTTCAATGCCTTTGCCGACCGAGGTTCTGAAATGGTTCAATCCCTCTGAGAGGTCGCACTGATAGATGTAATAAGGGCGGACACGATTGGCCACGAGTTTCTGTACCAGAGACTTCATAACCCTCGGACAATCGTTGACCCCGGCCAGAAGTACGGATTGATTCCCCAGGGGAATCCCGGCATCAGCCAGCATCCTCAAAGCCGTACAGGAAGAGGCCGTCAGCTCCCGAGGATGATTAAAATGGGTATTGATCCAGAGCGGGTGATGTTTTTTGAGCATCTTCACCAGTTCTTTATCAATCCGGTAAGGCAATACGACGGGCATTCGAGTACCGATCCGGATCATTTCCACATGAGGAATCTTTTGGATCTCGGTGAGAATCCAATCCAGATATTTGGTGGAGAGCATCAGAGGATCGCCGCCGCTCAAAAGGACATCCCGAATCTGGGGCGTATTGGCAATGTATTCTATCGCCTTCTCTATGATAGAGCGGCTGGGGATATTGCTGGTATCCCCTACCCTGCGTTTGCGGGTACAATGGCGGCAATACATCGAACAGGAGTTGCTCACCAGCAATAAAACTCTGTCCGGATAACGATGAGTTAATCCCTCAACCACGCTATCCTTATCTTCGTGGAGCGGATCGGACATCTCCGATTGAACAATATCAAGCTCCTCCCGGACCGGGAAGCACTGTTTGAACACCGGGTCATGCTCCAGATCATCCGTGTCTATGAGAGAGAGATAGTACGGGGTGACCGACATTGGAAATCTGGAGGTAACAGTTTCAAACTGCTCCCGCAAATGTGATGGGAGTTTGACGCCCAGCAACATTTCGAAAGTGTCCACATCGGTGACACTATGCTTCAGGTGCCAGCGCCAGTTTTCCCAGCGCAGCCCTTTCCTGGTTCCAATTTCTTTTTGGATTTTTTTCTGTTTTACACTCAGCATGTTTTCTTAAAACGTCGGCTCTATGGCCTGTCATCTTCGATCACTCGAATTCCCGGGAACAAATTGGGTGAGGCGTCCATATTATTGCTCCCCATAAGCTCCACGATCCGTTCCAGAGAATGGGTGATGGTCAACAGTTCGGGCTCAGGCAATCCGGAAAGGGATTTGGAAAGCTGATCCTGAAGGAGCTCAGGAGAAGAGGAGACTATCCCCCGACCTGCCTCGGTCAAGATCAGGTGAACTCTGCGCTGATCCCGGGAGGAACGTTGACGTATCAGGTATTGTTTGGCTTCGAGCCTGTCAACTATCCCGTTGACGGTGCTGGCCGAAAGGTTGACGGCCTGAGTCAGCTCCGTCAGGGTGATATTCCCCATTTTGGCAACTGCGTGCAGGCAAACCAACTGGGGTGTCGTCAGACCCTGTTTGCGACTCAAATCATAGGAATAGAGATTCACGGCTCGAATCACTTTTCGTAATGCAATCAATATTCTCAGTTTATAATCTATTTCGGGAAAACTCATATACAGCAGGGGCGAGTGATCTGCGAATTATTCGGATACGAATCATTCGTATGCGAATGATTATACACCGAGTTTCACCTTTTTCAATAATAAGGCTTAAATAAAACAGGGGGGTCCAGGACTATAAATTATAACCTTCTTATAGGAAATGAGTTAAATATAATACGGAATAGAGGAAGACTCCTCTCTTTCTTCAACTCGGGAGGAGTTTCTGATAGAGGCCGTAGATGTCGGCGACCATTTTCTCTTCGGAAAAACGCTCTTTGACGAAGTCTCTGCCCCGGGAGCCGAGGCGTGAACGCAGCTCTTCTTCTTTCAGGAGAGCGCTCAGGCGGGCGGATAACTGCTCCAAATCTCCCGGTGGAATCAGGTAGCCGGTTTCTTCGCTGATGCAGACCTCCCGAGCGCCGTCGCAATCGAACGCCACGACCGGTTTGCCCGCAGCCAGAGCCTGAGGCAGCGCCCGCGGCAAGCCCTCACGGCGTGAGAGGTGGACGAGGATATCCATGATCCCGGTCAAGGCCGGTATCTGCGAAGGAGGCACCAATCCGGTGAAAACGAAGTGATCGCGAATGCCCAGGGAGCTCAACTTTTTCTCAAACTCCTCGCGCAAAATCCCGTCCCCCACCAGGAGAAATTTCAGCCGTGGCTCGGACTCGATGAGCTTCGGTGCCACGGCGAATAAATCGTCATGACCCTTGAGGTAAAAGAGTCGGGCGATTTTCCCGATCACGATATCCTCCGGGGCGATTCCGTATTGCGCCCTCAGGTTCAGGTCGTTTCGGGCCTCCAGATAGGGCCTGAGATTGAAGCCCGAGAAGATGCGGCTGTAGAGCTCCGGAGAACCGATCCCGGCCCGGAGATACTGGTCGCGCATGGCATTAGCGACGACGATAAAATGATGGGTGAAGCGCCCGGCAAGGCGTTCGGCATTTTTGAAAAGGAAATTGGCTCCCCTGCCCTGGAAATCCCCGAATGAGGGACCGTGAACCGTATGAATGACGCAGGGAACGCGGGCCATCCGGGCTGCCAGTCTGCCGACCAGACCCGCCTTGCCGCTATGCGTATGCACAATATCGGGGCGGGTTTTGCGGAAACGCTGAGCGAGCGAAAAGAGCGCCCGCAAATCGTGCCATGGACTCACGGGACGGACCAGATGCGGCTCCAGGTGAAAGAGACCCTCCACAGCGAGTGCCTGCGGCTCCAGGGTTCCTTCGGGGCCGGTCGTGGGACCGGAGACCAGGCAGACCTCTACGCCCGGGATTTTGTGTAATCCCAAGACGGTGGAGAGGGTATTCTCCTGAGCTCCGCCGACAATGAGGCGGGTAATAATGTGCTCGACTCTCACTGGCCGGCCGGCGCTGGCGAGGCGGATTCGGGCTGAGGGGCCGGAGCCGGTTCAGCAACCGGAGCGGGTTCAGCGGCCGGTGCGGGCGCGGCACCCGTCTTGAGGGCTTCAATCCTCTTCTTCACCATCTCAACCTCTTCGTCCAAAATATAGGCATTGGTGAGGGCCCTGGAGAACCAGTTGATGGCCTCATCCTTGAGCTGCATCTGCTCGGAAACCTCGGCCAGACCCAGAATCGCCACCAGGTTATCCTGATTTTCTTCCAGCATCGACAAGTACTCATCCTTGGCTTGCTGAAGCAGGTTCATCTGAATCAGGGTCGTCACGCGGAGGACCTTCAAGCTGTTGCTCGAAGGATTCTTGCGCAAGAGATCATCAAGCAGCGGCAGCGCATCGGCCGGGCGCTGGAGTCCCAGGAGACAAAAAACTTTGCGGCGGATATTCTCAGCATTATCGGGCGCCGAAGCGAGCTGGCGATCGATCATGAAAAGCGCCTCGGAAAAGTTATTATTGGCGATATAGGCGCGGATGAGCATATTCGCGATGCTGGTATCCTGCGGATTATTCTTGCGGGCATCGAGCATGAGTTTCAGAGCCTCTTTCTCCTGACCGGTAGAGATCAGGCAGGCGGCTTCCTGAGTTTCCAGGACGATCCACTCGGATTGAGGGATATTGAGCTCCTTATAGCGAGCTTTGGTTTTGCGGATTCTATCCAGCGCACGCTGGCTCTCACCAATCATCGAATCGACGTAAGCCAGAGCGCCCATGTTCTCGCTGTTATTGGGCTCGAATTGCTCCAGCCTCAGGAAAGATTGATAGGCCTGGCGCCACTGTTGGTTGATCATGAAGTTTTTTCCCAAATCGTAGAGTGGGCCGGGCACATCCAACTTACCGCAGACCTGCTCGACTCTATTCCAGGAGGAATCGTAACTGTTGAAGAGCTCATCGACCATACGCTGCTCTTCCGGACTGTAGTTGAGAGAGCCTCGCTGATAATAAGTCTGGTTCATCAGCGCCGAGAGATTGCGGGGATAAAGCCGCAGGGCCTCGGCGAAATACTTCAGGGCCTGAGCGCGGTCCCCGACCTTGTCAAACTCCACGGCGTAGTTATTGAGCGCCCGCGCATAGTAAGCAGCCGTATAGGCGGCAGCGCCGGCAATCAGTTTCTGATTTGGGGAGACGGCCGGGATCGCATCCAACCGTGCCTGCTGCCCGGCCCAATAGTTCCGGGCCTGCTCTTTCTGCTCGTCCGTGAGTATCCAGAGGCTCATATCCGCATCCTTATAGGGGGTCATGCGGGTGAG
>DBPU01000082.1 GCA_002305615.1 Verrucomicrobia bacterium UBA1412
GGTAAATCCAGCATTGGACAGTTTCTGATGATGCTCAAACAAACAGTTGAGTCGCAGGATCGAAAGGCTGTCTTTTATCCCGGTGGAAAAAATTCCGCTGTTCAACTTGGGTCCTATAAAGAGATGGTGTTTCAACGCAATCAGACAAATAAAATCTCCTTCGATTACAGTTGGTCGTTACCAGAACAAATCGAAATAAAAGATCCTGTGTCAAAAGATGAGTTTTCAGGCGATAGCATCTCTTTCAGTGCCGAGGTTGGGTTTGAGAACACGCTGGCTCTCAATTCCTTAAAATATGAGTTATTCAAAGAAAATCAATCCGTGCTTTCCATAGGGATGGGGAGAAAATCAAGCGGAAACCGGGAGTATGAAGTTAAGGCGGACAAAGACAAATATTTTCCAGTGCGTAATCAGGGGCGTGCCTGGCCGCTTGGGGCTCCGGTCCGATTTTACGGTTTTCCGGATGAAGTGCTTGCCTATTACCAAAATGTGGATTTTGTGCGGGAACTGAATTTAAGGCATGAAAAGCTGTTCCGCTCACTCTATTACCTGGGCCCGCTACGCACGAAGGCTGAGCGTTTGTATTCATGGTCCGGCAGCGAACCTGAAAGTGTTGGCTATGCCGGGGAAAATACGATTTCTGCGATTCTTGCTGCCCGAAATAGGAAAATTGGGTTGTGTAAACCATCTGCAAAACGGGCATCAATAGAAAAATCCTTTCAAGAGGTCATTGCTATGAAACTCAAGGAAATGGGTTTGATTGAGGAATTTGAAGTCAACCCGATTGCCAAACAGCGCCAGGAATATGAGGTCAAAGTTCATACCAAAGGCTCAAATGATTGGGTAGACCTCCCGGATGTGGGCTTTGGCATTTCTCAGGTGCTTCCGGTTTTGGTGCAGTGTTACTTTGCTCCCCAAAATTCGATCATTCTCATGGAACAACCGGAAATTCATCTCCATCCTCTTGCGCAATCCGCGCTGGCAGATGTGATGATTGATGTGATTAACTCCAAAGAGAATAGAGAGCATCGAAATATCCAGTTAATTATAGAGACCCACTCGGAACATTTCTTGAGGCGGTTGCAGCTCCGAATTGCCCAGCAGCCTGGGGCAATGAAGGGGAAAGTGGCTGCTTATTTCGCTAATGTCTCCAAAACTCCGGCTACACTTGATCCGCTTCAAATCGATCCTTTCGGCAATATCACGAACTGGCCGGAGAATTTTTTTGGAGATGAGATGACCGATATCATCGAACAGTCCAGGGCAGCCCTAAAGGCACAAAAAAAACTGATGAAAAGTCAAACATCGGAGGCCTGCCAGTGATTCTCCCGGATATATGCGTGGTGGATACCAATGTGCCTAAGGTTGCCAATCTCGCCATTGCACCGGATCCAGATTCAGATATCGGTTCGGATTGCATACTGGCATGTGTAGACGCGGTTGAGCATGTTATGAAGCACCGTTTGGTTGTTGATGAGGGCGACGAAATATTCAGGGAATATCTTAGGGAGCTCCCCATGAAAGGCCAGGGTGGAATCGGGTATCGTTTTATGAAGTGGGTTCACGACTATCGCTGGAGCTGGCCGGATAGCCAGCGAGTTGCTATTCACAGAAAGGGAAATTCATACCGGGAGTTTCCCAAGAATTCCGGCTTTAAAAAATTTGATCCATCCGATCGGAAGTTTGTCGCCGTAGCTAACGCTCACAAAGATAAACCACCGATCCTGCAGGCTGTGGATAGCAAATGGGTGGGCTGGGAAGATTCTCTGGCAAAGGCAGGAATCCATGTCTGTTTTCTTTGTCCGAAATATATCAAAGCCAAATACAAAAAGAAGATGAAGAACAGAGTGTGAGCGAAGACTTTTTTAAGTTTCCTACTACCCCTCATCTGGCGACTCTGCCCAACGTCGAGGTCAGAGGTGACAAAGTCTTGAGCCCTTCTGAACGTGATGAGTTTTTGCAGCACGCGCTGACGATTGAGGAAAAAGTGGACGGAGCCAACTTGGGAATCTCGTTCGATAAGGAGGGAAATGTTCAATTTCAAAACAGGGGAGCTTATCTCTCTTTGCCGGGAACGGGCCAATGGAAAAAACTCAGCCAATGGATAACACCCCGCGCCGATATGCTTTTCGAATATCTCACAGATCGGTACATCCTTTTTGGAGAATGGTGTTATGCTCAACATTCGGTTTTCTACGATCGTCTGCCGGATTGGTTTCTTGCCTTTGATATTTACGATCGTGAGCATAACCGCTTTCTGTCGTCTGCGCGCCGTAACGTCCTATTTGAAAAGCTACATGTTTCAAGAGTTCCTGTCCTTGCACATGGAACGTTTTCTTTCTCTGGAATTAAAAACCTGTTATCGCAGTCAAAATTGAGCGATCAGCCGGCAGAAGGGGTTTATCTGAGAATAGACAGTGAAGAATGGCTTGAGAAACGGGCTAAACTCGTACGGCCTGCATTTATTCAATCCGTGGAAAAACATTGGTCGCGTTCGGCCATTAAGCCCAATAAAACAAGTACACAGATTCTGAGATAAGAGCAGTGATTTTTAAATAGCACTTTGCCTTCAATCCCTATAAAGTGTTGCGGGTGGATTTGAAGGGTGAGTACGAAAAGCAAAAATAAATGCCAGATATTGAAGAACAGTGCCATCGAAGCGATTCCTTACGTTGTGGCTGTTCTGTGCGTCGTTCTCGGTTTTTTCATTCTGGGGCAAGAATCCACGAGCAAAGGGGAGGCCCTCTTCTGGAAAATCGAGTCGATTCTGACTCACTACCAGTTCCGGATTCTCTCCTATCTACCGGCGCATTCGGGTTCAGAAGAATTTGCTCACAGAATCCCTGATTGGGGCAGTGTTATCCTCCTGACGATTCTGGTTTTTTCGGGAACCTTTCTCTCCTGGTGCTGTTCAGCCTCAAAAATTCTTTTGGTCGGTGTTTTTTCGCTGATCGGTTTGCTGCTCGTCGAGATATTGCTCCTGGGCACGCTCGGTCTGGATATTCCTCTGGCTGTTCCGGTGGGTTGTGCCGCTTTGGCATCGGTTGGCTGCATCTTCCTTCGCTGGAGCCGCGACCAGGTCATTCAGCATGAAGTGGCTGAGGAACGCGACCGGCTGGGAAGAATCTTCGAGCGAATGCTTTCGCCGGAAGTAGCCCGTCAGATTTTAAAATGCGCTCAAGCCGGCAAACTGGAAACCGAAGGCAGCCGGAGCACGATCACAGTCCTCTTTGCCGATATTCGCGGGTTTACGGACCTGATGAATTATGAACACGAACAGGCCGAGAACCATATTCTCCGGCATAAACTCAGAGGCGCGAAAGCCGAAGAATATCGCGATTATCATGGCGCCCAGCTCCTCAAGACGATCAATATCTACCTCTCGCTCATGACCGAAGTGGTCATGAATCATGGCGGAACGCTCGATAAATATATCGGCGATTCGGTCATGGCGTTCTGGGGCGAACCGACCCCCAATGAGCATCATGCCCTGGCCGGAGTGCGGGCGGCTGTCGCCATGCAGGAGGAAATCTTCAAGCTCAACCGCAAGCGGCAGGTGGAAAACCAGATAATAGCCGACTTCAACGCGGAAGCCATCAGCCGCGGTGAGCAGCAGAAAGAATTCCTGCCTATTCTGACCGTGGGAATCGGAGTCAATACGGGCGAGGCGATTGTAGGCTTCATCGGTTCCAAGAGCGCAATGGCCTATACCGTCGTGGGCCGGGAGGTAAATCTGGCCAGCCGACTGGAACGTTTGGCCGGAGTCGGGAAAATCCACATCGGAGAATCGACCTATGAGCAGCTCTGCAAGGATGAACCCGAGTGGTCCAAGAAGTGCAGCGCTGTGCCTCCCATTCATATTAAAGGTTTTCAAAATATGGTCGGCTATTATGAAGTAAACTGGAAGACTCGCGAGATGGCGATCGAAGAATGGGGCTGGAAATGGGTGATCGGTAATTAAAGCAGATGGACGCGTTTTTATATCTACCCCGATTGCTCAAGCCGTTGCTTTCTTCCTCCGGGATTGTCTGGGTTCTTTTGCTCCTCGTGGGCATCTATCTGCTGCGGGTGCAAAAGAGTAAAAAAATGGGACTCTTCTGTCTCTCTCTGGCTCTTTTCATGAATCTGACCGGCAGCGGACTTCTGCCCGTTTATCTCCTGGGCACTCTGGAGAAACCCTATCAGAATGTGCGACTGGAGGAGCTTCCCCGCTGCGATGTCGTGCTGCTCCTGGGCGGCGGCCAACTCTATTCTGAGCATCCGCCTTTTCATCTTGAGCTCAACCATGCCGGGGACCGTGTCGTTGGCGCCTTTGAAGCGATGCGTCAGAATAAGGCAGATACTCTGGTGACCAGCAGCGGTTATTTTATGAGAGGCGAAGAAAAGATCGCCCACGGCCACACCTTGACCAACTGGGTTCAGGGCTGGAATCTTTTCGATCAGGAGGTGATTTCGCTCGGTCCCCGCCAGAATACCTGGGATGAGGCAGTGACTTTCAAAAAACTGGCAGGGGAACGCGGCTGGAAAAAAGTCATGCTCGTGACCTCGGCTTATCACATGCGCCGCTCTGCCGCCACGTTTGAGAAGATGGGCTTTGAAGTGGTGCCTTACCCGGTCGATTTTTACGTTGTCGGTATCCCGCAGCCGCCGCACTGGAAGTCTTTTATTCCGGACCCGGAGCGCCTCTGGTTTTTTGATTTGTGGTTTAAAGAATTTTCAGGCTACTGGCTCTATCGCCTGGG
>DBPU01000077.1:0-1549 GCA_002305615.1 Verrucomicrobia bacterium UBA1412
CAGCCCATAGAGAATACCGGAACTCGATTCTACCAGTTTCTCCCGTTGCAGACTGCTTAATGAGGCTCCCTGAACAGAAATCAAATCATTCATTCTGCTCCGTAATGCGTCCCTATCCTTCAACGAGGTAAAGACGTGGTTTGTCATTTCCGCCCATGCATCTGATGCTTTGTTTATAGCGGGTATCGGAGGCGGTGCAGACCCGAGACCGAGCTTCTCGGGGTACATTTTTAGAAAAACAAAGCAGGCCGCCACTAATACAAGGGGCGAGACTATTAATAATACTTTCTTCATGGCATCAGAAATACACCATCACATTTCATGAAAATTTCTATTTAGAACACCCCTTATTCATTTTGAATTCGGTAGGTACAGTGCTCCTGGATCCACTGGATATCTTTATCATCGGAGCAAGTCCAGCTGCCGGGTCGAGCCTGGCCTTTGGGAACGAGCGTGGTCGGCTGGACCCATTTGTGGAACTCCACATGTCCATCGGCAAAGGAGACGTTTGCGGACTGGGAGTGAAATGTAGCCGGGTAATCGACAATCCAGTACGGTTTGACTGCGCCCTCCCCGTTCAGCTCGCCGGTGTTGCTCATATCGACGCCGAAGAAGCCGTCATTAATGCTGTCGCTGCGTTCATCGAGGATGACGAAAATGCGGGTCGGATAACGGATATCGTCAATCTTAAAAAAAGTCTTATATACCTTGTTTCCCCCCTGGGTGAAGGCCGGTTTGCCTCCGCCTATGCGTGTGGGGTTCATCCGGCAATTCATGGCGACGGAGCGGACGTTGATGGATTTATCCGCCGGGCATTTATATATTTTGGCGCTCGGATTGTAGGCGGCCATAGAGGACTGTCTCGGATCGGTCAACAGGGTGGCATTGGTTTGATCCATGGGTTTGCTCATGGTGCCCGCTACCCAGTTGGTAAAAATCCCCATTCCATCTTGTCCGTCGGCGTTACTGGGGAGGTTGCCCTGGTAATCATCGGCATAATTCATCCAGGCCATCACGAGCTGGCGCATATTGCTCTGGCAGGCGGTGCCCCATGCCTTTTGTTTGACCCGTCCCAGGGCGGGCAGAAGCATGGCGGTGAGAATCGAGATGATCGCCATCACGACCAGGAGCTCAATGAGCGTGAAGCCGGCGGGTGCGGCTCTGTGTGCTTTTCGGGAAAGCACAGAACTAATATAGTGGAATCGTTGTTTCATCATTTTATTTCACTTTCCAAAATCTATCTCTTTCAGGAAAACCATGCGTATCGTAGAAGACAGTATGCAGCTTTGAACCCATCAGTCAACCTTATTTTTTTACCTTCTGCCTGAGTGCGAAATTGGTAACGGATAGGCACTTCGACAATACGAATGCCCAGACGGGAGACTTTCACCGTGACCTCCGGGCAAAAACCAAACCGCTCCTCTTGCAGCTTAATTTGCCCGAGCACCTCCCAGCGGAACATTTTATAGCAGGTGGCGCTATCGCTCAGATGCTGACCACTGACCGCATTGACCAGAGACGTTAGAAGCCTGTTGCCGGAGCGATGCCA
>DBPU01000077.1:1565-2916 GCA_002305615.1 Verrucomicrobia bacterium UBA1412
TAAACCACCTGAGCACCCTGGCGCATTTCTTCCAAAAGCAGCTCATAATCGGCCGGGTCGTATTCCATATCCCCATCCTGAATGATCACTACCGAGGATGGCGGAGGGTGTTGCGAAGATAAGTATTTTACCCCGGTTCGGATGGCGGCTCCCTTGCCCGCGTTCTGCTCGTGCCTCAGCACGGTGAGGGCGGGATTTCCGGCCCGGACCGCCTCCATACAGGACCAGGTGCCGTCACCGGAGCCGTCATCCACCGCGATCACTTTTCCCACGCAAGGCTGAGCAAGGACTTTTTCCAGTATCTTCCCGATCGTCCGCTCTTCATTATAGACCGGCACCACAACATAAAGGCTGCGGACGGAGAATTCCTGAGCTTCGCGGATATCGGACTCAGACTTTTGTTTCTGCTGAGGGTTGGGGTTCATGAGGAGGACTGGTTTCTTTGGTTTCTTTTGGGGTTATGGTTTTGGGTGAATCGGTCATGTTCCAACGGACGGATTTGAGGAGCCACGGGGCGTATCTATAGGGCAGGTCTTCTTTAGCGATCATGGCAAGGAATGCCACCTGGTAGCCGCTCTGGTACACTTTGCGCCGGGGCCCCTTGAAGCGGATTTTACAGCCGTATTCAGTCTTGGTAATACTTTCGCGCTCCAGGTATTCCAGGCCGATCTTGGCACGGATCACTTCCGGGTCTGGCTTGGGGAAGTTGGTTTCTCCCTTTTTCGCCATTTCATCAATGAGACTCTGGTTCGGTTCCAGCTCCAGTTCCAGAAACTCGGCATCATGGACAAATACGGTGACAATCGCTTGCGCGGTTCCCTCGTCTTTTTTCCAGCCCAAACCGTCGAACCTGGTTTCGTTATTCTTGGGTAGGTTTCTATGATGCAAGGATACCGCCCTTTCATGGTCAATTGAGGGGCCCCATCTAGAGTTACGCTTTGAAAAAGACAACGTTGTCGCAGCTTCCACTGAAACCCAGCCCAGGAAAACAGATACCCAGAGGATGACCCATCTGGGTTTCTTTATTTTCCGATATCCCCACTCATAGAGAGCGAAAACGGCCACGGCAAATGCAGGTCCAAAATCGAGCATATAGCGCGAAGTAATGACGGGGGACCAGAGATAGAACCCGACTAGCGGTGCTGCTGCCAGAAAGCTCCAGAGGGCCAAATAGCTCACTTCGCCGGTTGGGGAACAGGGTGCTGGGTTATCAGAAGATTCCTCCAGTGGGTTCGGTTTTCGCCTTAGCCAGGCCACTGCTCCGGCGATAAAACTACACAAGACCAAGCCCAGAACCGAGAGATCATACGTGCGCAAATACGTTTCGCGCCAGCGGAAGGTCGAGGATTGC
>DBPU01000093.1 GCA_002305615.1 Verrucomicrobia bacterium UBA1412
AGCCTTTTGGGCTCAATGACAGGGATTCTCGGCGATGTATGGTACGAACCGGGAGTTGCAAACGCTGTGAATAGTTTAAGTCAAGATGCTGCCGGCGTGATTGCGATCAGGAGTATCGGCAGAATTTCTATCTTAATGAGGCGATTACAACTCTTGGGAACAGACCTCACCATTGGTTTCCAGAATCAGCCACCGGAAATGCAGAAAAAAATTTGCACTCTGGTCAGTGGTATGATATCGGAGGCGAATCTATACAACCGTACTATAACGCGATATATAGAGCCTAATTCGGGAATTCCAGTTGGAACTCTTGTCGGAAGAGTTTTAATGCTTGGCAATGCGGTTTGCACAATTGCGAACGCCTTAAACTTGCCAGCATCGTTTGAAGAGGACTTAGATGATTACCTGTCGGCTGTAATGAGTGGAGATGATCCGGGCGGATTGATAACTAAAACATTTACTGCTACTCTTACAAACTACCTGAATGATGTCGTGACTACTTATCCAACAAATCTGTATATGGTATTACTCGATGCACTGAGCGACTTCCAAGGTTATCATACTGATTAATATTAACAATAATAATATATAACATATTTTTCTATGAAAATAAAATATTACAGTTCTATACTGTTTCTCTTTTCTCTGGGGCTTATTTCCGTCTCAGCAGCTTCACCCGTGTCGGATTTCACGTACGAAATCCGGGAGGGCGAGGTCACGATCACAGCCTACACGGGCAGTGAAGAGCATGTCGTCATTCCCTCCGAGATTGAAGGTCTGCCGGTGACCGAGTTGGGTCATCGTGCCTTCAGAGAGAATATGCAGCTCAAATCTTTTGTGCTTCCGGACAGCTTGAAGAGAATAGGAAATCAGTGTTTCGGGTTGTGTAAAAATCTGGAAACAGTCGAAATCCCGGCTCAGGTTGAAAAGATAGACAATTTAGCATTTGCCGGCTGTCTTCGTCTGAGCCGAGTAACTCTTCCTGCCAGTGTCGCTGAAATTGGCGCTTCTGTTTTTAATTGTTGCCCTGAATTGATAGAAATCATCGTGAGTGAGGATAATTCCGACTATAGCAGCCGGGATGGAGTTCTTTTCGATGAAGAGCAAACAACTCTCATCAGATATCCGTCAAATCGAGCGGCGGTGGAATATACGATTCCGGAAACAGTGAAGGGAATGAGTCCGTGGGCTTTTGATTACTGCCAGAACCTTGAGACGGTTGTAATTCCCGATGGCCTTACCGTTATTGACCCGGGGGCATTTGCAAGGTGCTCCAGTTTGCAAAGGATAGATATTCCAAACACGGTTACAAATATCGGAATGTCAGCATTCGATCTTTGCTCTCAGTTGAGGGAGGTTAATATAGGCAGTGGTGTTACCCATATTGAGGATAGTGCATTTAGATACTGCCCCCAACTGCGCGAAATCACTATCCCGGACAACGTTCTCAGTCTGGGAGATTCTACGTTCCTCAACTGTGCGGGCTTAGAGACAGTACGTATCGGAAATGGCGTCACGGAAATAAAAGGCAATACGTTCAAAGACTGCCCCCGGCTAAAGGAGGTGTCCATGGGTAACGATGTCACACTCATCGGAGGTGGAGCATTTCATGGTTGCACCAGTCTAATAAATCCTGGCATCGGAAATAATGTCACCCGTATTGAGCACAACGCGTTTTATGGTTGCACGAACTTACAGGAGATCGTCTTGCCCGACACCTTGACCCGCATTGGCGACATGGCCTTCAGAGACTGTATGAGTTTGACGAACGTGGTTATCCCTGACAGCGTGCTGTTCATCGGCAATGAGGCATTCAATGGATGCCTGAGCCTGAAAACTGTTGTTATTGGGGATGGCATTTCCAATTTCTTGAGTAAGACCTTTGCCGAGTGCGTAAACCTGGAAACGGTGAGACTTGGAGCAGGCCTAACCTCTATGGGGGGCGAGACCTTTACAGGATGTCTTAACTTGAAGTGGATGGATGTCAGCCCGGACAGCCCCTTCTTTTGCAGTGTGGATGGAATCCTCTTTAACAAAACAATGAGTCAGCTTGCTTTCTATCCGCCCAATTACCCAAATACGGAATATACGGTTCCCGACGGGGTCAAAGAGGTTTATGGCCTGGGTCAATGTCTAAACTTGAAGCGCGTCACCCTTCCCTTTTCTGTGGAGAGGATAAGTTCCTTTTCAAAGTCCATTACCGACGCTTATTTTAAAGGAAACGCACCCGGTGCCATCGGATACATTCCGAGCTATTTCACGATCTATTACCTGAAGGGAACTGTCGGATGGACTAAAACCAGGTTCTCGTGGCTGGAATTTTTTACTCTGGAAACGTGGACGCTGCCGGCGGATGAGCCGGAGGTGTTTGTCCCGAAAAAGACGGTGAAGGACGGGAAAGTGGAGATGACGCTGGTCTTTGGCGGCGCGTTGCAGAGCAGCACGAATCTAAAGGATTGGGAAACGGTCGAGACGGCGAGCCCTTATCAGGTTTCGGTCCCTGTTGGTGGTGGGAAATTCTACCGGGCCGTTTCCTTTGAAATAGTGGAGTAGAGCCCGCTCGAGTTCAAAAAGGCGGAGTAGAAATACCCCGCCTTTTTCTATTTTCCCGGGGACTCCTTCCGCAGGAGCGGATGCCGGGCATTGGATAAAGAGAATTTGACTTTATGGGGACGGTAGGGTAGAGTCCCCACGGGTATGGCTGCAGGAGGCAAAACCAAACAACAAGCAAGAAGATTCAGGGACCTGGATATTGAAATCGGGTTTTTCGAAGGCATTTTGGAGATGGATCCCAATTATCTCGATGCCTTGGAGTTGATTGCGCAAGCTTATACAGAGAGAGGCCTTTATGAAAAAGGTCTCCAGGTGGATATTCGCCTCACAGCCCTCAAGCCCCAGGACCCTCTGGCGCATTACAACCTGGGCTGCAGCTACTCGCTGACCGGACAGGAGGAGAAAGCCGCGGATTCTCTGGAAATCGCTATTCTCCTGGGCTATAAGGAGTTTGATTACCTGGATAAGGATCCTGACCTCTCCAATCTTCGCTCTCACCCGGCGTATCAGAAAATCCTCTTTCTGAAACAGCGCTCCCTGAAAGCCAAGAAACACAAGAAGGAATAAGTTTCCCCATGAACGTCACCCTGGGCGGAAAAAAGATACACTTTCGCACGGTCTCCTTTCGGCCCGATTCAAACCGGGTCACGCTGATTAATCAGCGGCTTCTGCCGCACACCTTTTCACTACTGGAGACGGAGGATTTCCGCCAGACCGCTCTGGCCATCCGGAATATGACCACCCGCGGAGCCGGAGCCATCGGGGCAACTGCCGCCTATGGTCTGGCGCAGGGATGCCGTGCTTTCCGGGGCGACTCTCTTGAGTGCTTCGAGCTGCATGTTCAGAAAGTCTTCCAGGTTCTTGCCGATGCGCGCCCAACGGCGGTGGACCCGGTCAATGCCATGCGTCAGGTTCTGGCAGCGATGGCGCCCGGCACCACGGTAGCCGAGAAACAGGAGCTCGCGCTCCGGGCCGCTGAAGTTTTCGCCGATGAAGATGTGGAGCACTGCCGCGCCATCGGTCGATGGGGAGCAGAGCTCATCCGGGACGGAATGACAATTCTCACCCATTGCAATGCGGGCTGGCTGGCTTTTGTCGATATCGGCAGCGCCACCGCGCCGGTCTATGAAGCGCAATCTCAAGGCAAACAATTTCACGTCCTTTGCGACGAAACCCGGCCCCGTTCTCAGGGAGCAATCCTGACGGCCTGGGAACTGGCGCAGCAGGGAATCCCCCACCATATTATCCCGGATAATGCCGCCGGACACTATATGCAGCGGGGCAAAATCCAGATGGTCATCACGGGCGCAGACCGCGTCCTGGCCCGGACAGGCGCCGCGGCCAATAAAATCGGAACCTTTACTAAAGCCGTCCTGGCTAAATATCACGGCATCCCCTTCTATATCGCCATTCCGCTCTCCACCATTGACTGGGAGACGGCGGACGGGATGGATATTCCCATTGAAGAACGGAGCGAAGAAGAGGTGCTTTGCGCCTGGGGCAGCCCGCAGTCTAAAGGCAATAAAGCGGCCAGAGGCGGAGAAAAATCGATTCAGGTCCGGGTCGCCAATCCGAGCAGCCATGCGCTCAATCCCGGTTTCGACGTCACGCCCGCCGAGCTTATCACCGGCTTCATCACTCCCCTCGGGATCGTGAAGCCCTCCGAGCTCATGAGTAAACTTAAGGGGCGTTCTTAATCCCGACCGCAGCCGGCGCGCCGCCCTGTTCCCCAAGCTCGACCGTGTTCAGAGGCGGAGGAAGCTCCGGGCTCGGAACATTCTGAGGTTTATGCTCCCCGTCGCTCAGGTGGTCTTCCTCTTTCAATCGATTCCTCAGGTAATGCCTCCCGGCTCCCAGGAAATAGACCAGATAGCTCAAGAGATAAACCGCAGCGACAGTCCAATAGACCACCCGGAAGCCCATGTGGTCGGCCAGGTAGCCGAAGAAAATAATCCCCAGACCGATTCCTACGTCGATGGAGGAGGAGAAGGTCGCATTGGCAGCGCCGCGGCGCGTGATGCGGACCATGTTATTGATGCTCGCCACGAAACAGGGGAAGATCATCCCCTGTCCCATACCGATCAGGATGGCCGCGGCATGATAAAGCCAGGTGCCGTGGGCCATCGCCAGGAGAGCCGAGCCGACAATCACCATCGGAAAACCGCAGGCCAGAGGAATCCCGGCGCCCATCCGGTCAAACATCTTGCCGGAAAAGAGCCGAATCACCGCCATGCTCAGCGCAAACACGAAGAAGAAACTCGCCGGGCTCACACCCTCTATTTCTTTACTGTAGATCGGGATAAAAGTCGTAACCGCGCCGTTGGAAAAGAAAAAGATCGAGTTCACTAACGAGATGGGCAGGCTCGTCTTCTCGATCAACATGTGCAGATTGATCTTGGCCCGCTGAGGACGATAAGCCGGGAACTTCATAAAAAGGCTCATCGCGAAAAAGCTCAGGAGGCTCAGAATCATCGTCGTAGCAAAGAGATGGGCCGCGGAAAAATANNGCGATCCCTTCTCCGCGTCGGCTGGCCGGGACCATATCGACCGAGATGGTCTGGCTGCCGCTGCTCACAATCGCCCAGGAGAGTCCGTGCAGGAAGCGAACAGCCGAAACGATGATGAGCGGAAGCGGAAGCCCGAGAATCGCCAGACCGGAGAAAACCTTCATCGAAGGAATCTGATAGAGCCCGAAAAGGAGGCAAAAAACGAAAAAGCCGAACAGGAACACGCTTTTGCGGCCCCAAACATCCAAAGCGTATCCGCAAAAAGGCCGCAGGAGAAGAGCCCCCACCGCGTAGAAAGAGAGAATGAGCCCGATCTGCCCCTTGGTGGCGTGGAGATACTCATCCAGGTAGAGCGGCAGGGTCGAGACCAGCGAGTAGAAGGCAAAGAGCATCAGGAGCGAGGTCAGGCAGAAAACGATGTAATCTTTGGTCCAAAGTCTGTGCGTTGTGTTCATCCGATAAAATGTACGAGAAAGAGAACCGGGAAAATAAATAACCGCTCAAGCCTCCGTATGGGGCTTGAACCCGGATATATTCTCCCTTTTATAAAATATTGCGTATCTCTGAAATCTTCAGCTCCAGGGCGGATTCTCGGGCAAACAATCCGAGAATTGGCGTATCAACTGGTCTTCGTAAGCGCCCTGGTAGGTTCCATCAAAAAATCTTTTCAAGCCCTCTTCCGCCAGCTCTTTCCACGATTCATCCTCGCGACCCGGGATCACCGGGAAAAAGAGCCCCTGATTGGCTTTGACCGCTTTCAAGTCGCCGGGTGAATCGCCCACCATGAGCATCCGCTCCGGCGCATATTTTCCCTCGGTGATGCAGCGAATCTGCTCGGTCTTCTTGCCGACTTCCTGCCCCGCCGCATAGCGGACGTATTGATAAATCCGGTTTTCCTCCCATTCACGCTCCAAGGCCTCGGTCGGAGTCTGCGAGACGATGAAGACATCGGCCCTGCCATTAACGGCATCCAGGCTCTCGCGGACATAGGGGAAGAGAGGCACCCCTTTCATAATCTCTTTGACGGCTTTATTAACCTCCACCGACCAGACGATAAAGGGCTCAAAATCGGGATTATGCGTCTTCTGATATTCCGCTTCCAACGCCTTGGGGGTCAAGGGATTGGTCCGTGAAATCCATTCTTCGAGCGCCTCGGTCGAGGGGATTTTGCAGCCTCGCCGCTGGACTTCCGGCCGCCCGGCAAGGAGCTTCAGAGCTTTGGTGATGGCGATAAAGCGATTGCTCCCGCGGGATTGAGAGTAGAGGTTCACAAACTCCCATACTTCACGGGCAAATTTGCTCACCGGTTGCAAGCTCAGTGCTTTAATATACATGGGGCAGAAACACTCCTTGTGCTTAACCTCCATGCTGTCGAACACACATCCATCCGAATCGATCCCGATGAAAAACTCGGACTTGGGTTCAAAGCTCCTCAATATTTCCCTATAGTCAGTCTTGGCGGGTTCCATATATTTCTCGCTCTTCCAAAGCAGCACCATCCTTCCGGAGCCGCTGCTGGGCCTCAGCATAGTCCAGTCCCCTTAACGCTGCAAGTCATTCTGGCTCTTATCGGCATGATTGATGCCGGGGAACCTCACTCCCAGGAGCCTTTTTCCAGAAGCTCCTCCTGGTCCTTGCCGATCGGGCCCACCGAGAAATAGGTCGACTGCGGATGGCTGAAAATCCAGGCGCTGACCGAACTGGCAGGGCACATCATGCACGACTCAGTCAAAGTCATCCCGGCTAATTCCGTCGCGTTGAGCAGTTGGAAAAGCAGCTTCTTCTGGGTATGCTCCGGGCAGGCTGGGTACCCCGGAGCCGGGCGCACTCCGCGCTCAGTCTCTTCCGGGAAGCCCCAAATCTGACGGGCTTGCGCATGGATATATTCCGCAAACGCCTCGGCCAGGCGATCGCCCACCGATTGAGCCAAAATGGCATTATAGTCATCCTCCTGGGAGCGGTACCACTGGGCCAGCTTCAACACTCCCTCGCCCGGCGAAACCGCCAGCGCTCCGATGAAATCGGGTTTGCCGCCTTCAGGCTCCAGGTAATCGGCCAACGCCAGATTGGGCTGATCGGCCTTTTTCAGGATCTGCTGGCGCGGTGTCGGCAGAACGTATTTGCCCGAAATAACAATAGTATCCCCACGGGAAAATGCGGGGAAAAATCCTAATACGCCACGGGGCTTCACCCAGCCTTCCACGCTCATTTTTTGCAGAATATTCTGAGCATCCCGGTAAAGATCGTTGGCTCCGGGCTCCTCCAGTATTTTGGGATAGGATCCGCGAATCTCCCAGGAATGGAAAAACGGAGTCCAGTCAATCCATTGGCTGAGCTCTTCCACCGTGGGGGTAAAAACACGGGTCCCCAGCAGCGAAGGCGTCGGCGGAACGTAATCCGGGTCAATCCGGAAACGGTTGGCGCGGGCCTCGGCAATCGGGGTCAATTTCCGCGACGCTTCCCGGATTTCAAACTGCTGGCGTTCCCGCTCCTGCCGCTTCCGAAGCTCCTCCACATAGGAGTAACGCAGCCTGGGATTGAATAAATTCTCAAGCACATTGGAAACCAGTGAGGCATCCTGCACATGAACCACAGGCGAATCATAGTGCGGGGCGATCTTGACAGACGTGTGCATCGAGCTCGTTGTCGCGCCGCCAATAAGGAGCGGCACCTTGAAGCC
>DBPU01000119.1 GCA_002305615.1 Verrucomicrobia bacterium UBA1412
CCGGAACCCCAAGGCGGCTGGTTCACTCCGCTCTACACGGTAGGGGGAGTGGTCAAATCTGAGTATTACGATAAAGCGGAGGAAACCTTTGTCTCTCAGGGGGAGAGTCCTTTCTCTGTTTCTTTGGGTTCGGATAATCGCTGGCAGATGAGTCTGGTTAACTATTGGGATGATAGCAAAGAAAAAACGACAACAAACTTCGTAGCCTATGATGGAACAAATATCTTCACAGCTCTCTATTCGAAGTATTATTTAGACACGAAAACTTTTTCAGCGGTGGAGAAGAAGAAAATCATGGGGGCACCGACAATCGGAAAGGGACCTTTTCCGATCCACGAGAGCTCTGATATGGGATTACTCTGGGTAGCCTTCCTCTCCGGCGATTATCTGCGTGGAGGCGATACAAACAGAATTCCCAATTTACTCCTGAGTGATCTGGATACGGATCCGACCGCCTGGTGTGCCGATTTCAGAACCCGAATGCTTGAAAACTCCTCGAATCCTCTGGTTAAAGAAGGTTTTTTTGAATTGAATAAGGATTATATTTCCGATGATCTGATGGATTATCCCAACGTAGAGGAGCCGATGAGTGAGAGAAGCGCCTTTGTTCTTTCAGAGATATTGAACACATTAAAAGATATTGAGGAAGATGGTTTTTTGAATTCACATTACATATTATCTGACTCTATAAAAATGAACGAAATAACCATCCCAAAAGAATTCAGATCTTCATTTTATACACTCCCCAAAAGGGATGAAAAAGCTTACCTCTGCGGAAAAAGGACGGGAACAATTACAAACGTAACATTCAATGCGAAAGCGGTCCCCATGATTCCTCAAATGGAAGGGAGTCAAATTGTTAGAGACAGTCGTTTCATGTTCAAAGACGAGCATAAATTCCGTAATACCATATCTTATTTTGTCACAAACCAATGGGAGCTCTCAATGGATGCCATTGAACGTGAAAAAGCAGACAGACTTTATGTTGGTCCGCGCGGAATGTATGCCCCCAGAGGGAAAAGTAATTATGGTAAATTGATTGCCTTAGCTGCATTAATCCTCATCCCATTTATTATCGGAATAATAAAAATAGCATTCTCTATAAATAAAAAAATACAACATTAAATAATATTATGAAGAAACTATACATTAATTTACTTATAATTTTTCTATTCAGCAATATCGCCATTGCACAAACGAATAATGATTCCAGTCTGGAAACATTAAACACAAACGAAGTATATCCCGAAGCTACTTTCGAGTGGGATGAGAAGGAAGGTGTAGTAAAAAAAGTATGGATAGTATGGCCAGACGGAAGAAAAGAATCTGTAAAAAGTCTTTATTCTGATGATAACGTAACAAATGGAATTGATCGTTTTTATGTTATTCTGGAAAACAATATTGAGCAAACTGTTATTGTTAAAGATAAGGAATTTTTAGAATTAAATGAAGAAGGAAAAAAATTGTGGAAAGAATTTGAAAAAGAAAAAGAGAAAATACGAGAGACTATAAAAAAGAAAAAGTTTAGAAAGAAGATTATAATGGGCACCTCCTTATTGGTGTTGCTTTCTATTCCTTTTGTATTCATCTATTTTTCTAACTCCAGAAAGAGGGATATATAATTAACACCTCCGGATTGATTTATAGAGGTTGCCGGCGGAGACGGGGAAATTTTTTAACCGCATTTTTTAACCGCAGATGACGCAGATTCACACAGATTATTCAGAAGGGACGACCAGATGCGCCCCGATGGAGTCGTGTAAAAAGTACCGCCCTTCAGGCGGGGGATGTGTGGGGCGGCTTCTGTCCGTAGGTACGTCTCCCACAGGGAGACGCACCCACGGTTATGCACATTCGCCTCTCCNNAGGCGTGTGCCCTCCGGGCACGAAGACAGATGGACATGGAGACCTCCGGGCACGAATAGAGAAGAAGCTGAGAACCACAGATAAAAACAAACGAGACCGGAGAACCACAGATAGGCACGCATAAACACAGATGCTTTGGGTTGGGTGTTTCAAGTGGCCGTGCGAAATAAGGTCTGGGAAACTCGAGGCAAGGCAGCAAACATTTCAGCGAATAGCCCTATCGTCACAGAAAGCATTTCATAAATCCGTGTCCATCTGTGTTCATTCGTGGTTCTTTGCATATTGCCTCAAAAAAGGGCGATTAAAGGCTTGCATTTCGGGAGGAGGCTGTTCATAATACACCGCTTATTTGGCCACGGGTGGCTCCGTGTCCAGGAGATAAGAGTGAATCAACTTTCTTTAAGAGGATACCTTGAACCCTGATATTTGTAACCAAGCAATGGAAAAGGTGGGCGACGCTTACACCCTGATCAACATCGTCAGCAAACGAGTTCGCCAGTTAAGCTCAGGCAGCCGTCCGCTCATCGCCGATACCGAGAAGATGGGCTGGGCCGATATAGCAATGACCGAACTGGTTTCGGATAAGCTCTCCTGGGAGACATCCGAATTCAAGAATACCGCTCCGGTCTATACGGCCAATCTCAGACGCAAGCACAGAGCTTAGTGTTAGATTATTAATGGAGGGCCGGAAGCAGAGTGTGATCACACGACCTTCCGGTTCTGTTTTTTGTGGCAGACATCATCACCAACTCCAAAGCCCGCCGGGATTACTTCATTCTGGAGACCTACGAAGCGGGCATCGTCCTCAAAGGGACCGAAGTGAAATCTCTGCGCGCCGGGCGCGGTCAGATTCGGGATTCCTTTGCCAAGGTCGATAAGGGTGAGCTCCATCTCTATAACGCCCACATTGACGAGTACAACTTCGGCAACCGGCTCAACCATAATCCCAAAGCCAGCCGCAAGCTGCTCCTGCACAAGAACGAAATCCGCAAGCTGGAAATGCAGGTCATGGCCAAAGGTCATGCCATCATCCCCNNGACGACATCAAGAAGCGCGAATCCGATGCCGAGATGCGCCGTGTGATGAGCCAGCAGCTCAAGAATTACTGAAACTTTCCACCTACCCTCCTTTGAATACAGGCAAAACTTATCTCATTACCGGCGGAGCGGGCTTTATCGGCTCACATCTGGCGGAGCATCTGCTCGAGAAAGGCCATCGGGTCACGGTGATTGATGATCTGTCGACCGGCAGCGAGAAGAACCTGTCAAAGATTCTGGGGCACCCGGCTTTTACATTCATCGTCTCGCGGGTTTCGAGTTGCCCGGAGCTTGAAAAGCTGGTGGCCCAGACGGATGTCATATTCCATCTGGCTGCGGCCGTGGGAGTTAAGCTCATTATCGAGAAACCGCTCTACAGCATCCGCAATAATCTTCAGGAGACCGACTGCATTCTGGAACACGCCTGCAAGTACAAGAAAACCTTTCTTCTGGCCTCGACTTCAGAGGTTTACGGCAAGAGCCCGAGCCACAGCTTTGATGAAGCCGATGATCTGCGCATCGGCAACCCGCATTTGAGCCGCTGGAGCTATGCCTGCTCCAAGCTCATGGATGAATTCATGGCGATGGCCAGTTGGCGCGAGCACGGCACCCCCGTTGTCATTACACGTCTTTTCAATATCGTCGGCCCGCGTCAGACCGGCCGCTACGGAATGGTCCTGCCGCGGTTCGTCCAGGCCGCTCTGGAAAATAAACCGCTGACGGTTTACGGAGACGGGACCCAGAGCCGCTGTTTCTGCCATATTTCGGACAATCTCAAGGCGCTCACACAACTAACTGAGGGAGAGCCGCCTCTGGGAGTCGGGGAAGTGTTCAATATCGGGACCGATTCGGAAATCTCGATTGCGGACCTGGCGCGCAAAGTCATCGCGCTGACCGGCTCAAAATCCGAAATTGAATTTATCCCGTACGATAAGGCGTATGCGCCCGGCTTTCAGGATATGATGCGGCGCAAGCCTTGCCTCAAAAAGCTCCTGGCCCGCACCGGCTTCAAGCCCGAAACCGGCCTGGATCAGATCATTCTCGATATCGCTCAATCCCTGAGCCCGCGCTAGACCATGGGTGAGCAAACCGGCAGGAAAAAGCAAACCGGCAAGAGCGCGTTGAAGATGCAGCCTGTTTCTTCTGCCGCCGCTGAATTTACCTTCCAGATTCCTGCCGTGGAAATCGCCCGCAGTCTGCTGGAGTGGTTCAAGCCCGAGGCACGTCCCATGCCCTGGCGCGACCCCAGGTCCGAAGGCACTCCCCTATCCGATTACGCCTACGGGATATGGATTTCCGAGAGTATGCTCCAGCAAACCCAGGTCTCAACGGTGATCCCGTACTGGAAGCGCTGGATGGAGAAGTGGCCCCGGGTCGCTTCGCTGGCAGCGGCTTGCGAGGAAGAGGTTCTCCTGATGTGGGAAGGTCTGGGCTATTACAACCGGGCGCGCAACCTCCTCAAGGCGGCCCGCAAAGTTATGGAAATTCACGGGGGAGTTTTCCCGTCCCGGCACGAAGAGCTGCTGGAGCTGCCCGGGGTCGGACCCTATACTGCCGGAGCGGTCTGCAGCATCGCCTACAATCACCCGCGTGCGATTGTCGACGGCAATGTTATCCGGCTTCTCAGCCGTCTCTTTACCCTCTCTTTTACCCAACGACCCTCGGAGCTCAAACCGCAGGACCTCCTCTGGCAGATCAGCGAAAGCCTGGTCCGGGCAGCGGCAGAAATTGAGCATCCGCAGTCCTGCTCGGCCTTCAACCAGGCGATGATGGATATGGGCGCTACGATCTGCACACCCACTAACCCGCTCTGCCTCACCTGTCCGCTCTCGCCTCACTGCAAAGCCTACAAGGAACAGAGCCAGAGCCAATACCCGCAACCGCCGGCGCGGCCGGCTCTCGTTTTGCGGGAAGATACGGCTCTCCTGGTCCGGGATGCCGGGAAGAACATTTTACTCCAGAAACGCACCGCCACCGGGCGCAATCACGGTTTCTGGCAACTGCCGCTGGTGGAGAATACGCCGCTCCCGAAAGCTCAGGAGGCATTCCATCCCCTCCGTCTGAGTTTTATTTCCCGGGAACCGCTGGCCCGCCTGCAGCACCACATCACCTGTTACCGGATTACGCTCAAAGTATACCCGGGTAAAACCGATGGCGGATTCTCTCAGGGTGAAAACCTGCGCTTTTTCTCCGAAAAGGAACTGGGCGCCATCCCGGTCACCAGCTCCCACCGCAAGCTTCTGCAGAAGATTCTGTAGGACGGTTGCGGAAAACCGGTTCCGGTTTCTCTGCGGCCGCACTTTTTCCTTTTCTGCCGCCCTTTTAGAGGGGATAATGCGGACGGTCTATGGATGCAATGGAACTTGGAATATGTTTGGAGCACGTCATAAAGACGGCCCGGGAAGCCGGGCAGATGTTCTTTTCTCAATGGCGCAGGCCCAAAACAATCAATGAAGTCAAGCAGCACGATATCAAACTCCAGCTTGATGTAGAGTCTCAGCAGCTAATCCAGAAGAGGCTTCTGGAAGCCTATCCGGATATCGAACTGCTGGGTGAAGAGGGTTCCCATAAGAAAATCTCCTCCCCTTTCCGCTGGGTGGTCGACCCGATCGACGGGACCGTTAATTTCGCTTTTGATATTCCTCATGCCTGCGTTTCCATAGCATTGCAGCGCCAAAACGGTTCAAGCTACGAAACAATCCTGGGCGTTATTTATGATCCCTTCTGCAATGAGATCTGGACCGCAACGACCCACGACAGACCCCGCCTCAATGGCGAGGAAATACGGGTCAGCGACCGCTCCAAGCTGAGCCAGACGGTGATCTCCGTCGGGTTTTCCAAGCTCCAAACCAATCTCAATACCTCCATGGACGCGATGGTGAAGCTGACCTCCCAGGTACGCAAGGTGCGCATCATGGGTTCAGCGGCCCTGGACCTGGCCTACGTGGCTTGCGGCCGACTGGATGCCTATATGGAGTCCGGCGTACGGCTCTGGGATATCGCCGCCGGGGGCTTCATCCTCGAGCGAGCCGGGGGTAATTTCCACCATGTCCCCATCCCGCACGGCGAATTTGAATCGTATAAACTGGCTGCCAGCAACGGGAAAATTTCCGACGAGCTCAACACCTATCTGGGAAAATTATTCGACTAGGAGCGTTTTTTACCTCTCTCAACATGCAGGATTTTTCTTCATCAGGCTCTGCTTCCAGAGGTAAAACGCGCATCGCTTACGAAGAGATTCTCAATCCGCAGCAGTATGCCGCCGTCTCCACGACCGCTCCCGTAGCGCTGGTGATTGCCGGCCCGGGCTCAGGCAAGAC
>DBPU01000017.1:0-400 GCA_002305615.1 Verrucomicrobia bacterium UBA1412
CGCATTGTGGACGATAAAGCGGTCAAAAGCGTTCATCGGCTCCAGTTCCACGATGTCACCCCAGCGGCGAACCTTCTCCGCAGCCTCCTTGGCCTTGCGGGTCAGCTCATCACGCGCATTCAAGCGGTAATTGGAGACATCCAGGAGAACCTTGGGCGCTTCGGGTTGGGTATTGAAAATGATCCGATTCGTCAAATATTGGAGCGCCACCAGAGCCTGACCCTTGCGGCCGATCAGCCGGCCCGGGTCATCGGTCTTGATCTCCAAGAGCGGTCCCTCATCTAAAAAGTGCTCCTCAACTTCACATGTAAATCCCAGACTTCTGAGGATGGTTTCAACAATCACTTTAGGTTGATCAGTCATAGTTGTTTTCTGTTCGTAGTTCTCGGTAAAAGTCTTA
>DBPU01000017.1:497-19095 GCA_002305615.1 Verrucomicrobia bacterium UBA1412
ATGAGCGGCATATAGCGGAACATCTTCTGCTGGACAGGGTCCATGCCCGGAGAGGGCGGCGTCAACGAGGTCTGCCAGAGCATGGAAGCTCCCATCAGGAGCGGCAGAGGGTTGATCGGGAAATTGAGACCGGGTATCAAAAAAATCGTATCGGGAATGGAGAGATCCGAGGCCCAGAGGAAGGTCGCCCCGCGCAGCTCAATAGCGCTCATGAGCATCTTGTAAAATCCGATGAAGACCGGGATCTGAATCAGAATCGGCCAACAACCACCCATCGGGTTGACCTTATTCTGCTTCATGAACTCCATGAGCTTCTGGTTCATCTTCTTGGCGTCATCCTTGTACTTCTCGCGAAGGGCGTTCATCTCCGGCTGCAGCTGGCTCATCCGTTTCATGGAGCGGGTGCTTGCGGCCGTCAGCGGCCAGAAGAGAAGCTTAATAATGATCGTGATGATGATAATCGCCAGGCCGTAGCCGACATGGAGGAACGAATTGACCTGATTCATTCCCAGGAGAAGCATCTTGGAGAAAAAGCCGAAAAAGCCGTTGAAACCCATCACCAGGTCCAGGTCATTGCTGATGCCCAGTTTGGAAAGTGTGCGGTACTCCTTGGGTCCGGCATAAATATCGTAATCGTAGGAGACTGTGGCGCCCGGAGCCAGGAGCGATTCGGGGTAAAGCAGCGAAGCCTGCAAGCCTTTCTGCGGGCCCATATTCTGAAATTCCTCGGATTCCAGCTTCAGGGGCGTCTCTATAACAGCCACCCGCGAGCTTCCGCCCGTCGGAACCGTCGCAATCGTGAAAAAGCGGTTGGCGCTGCTCACCCACATCACGTTGGTCAAGCCATCGCCCCCGGTGTAGAGAGTGCGCCGCTCATTGACCGAGCAGCCCATAGTCCGGTTAGCGAACCAGCTATCGCCGATCGTCTGCAGCTTCTCTCCGTTATACCAGGAGATGTTCATGAGGTCGCGCTGATCTTTGGCGGCCAGCGGCGTAGCGGTACCAGTCACCAGCTCCAGGGCCGGCATTTGAATCGGTGTTTCGCCTTTGTTGGAAAGGGAAAGTTTTGCTTTAAAGAGGTAATCTTCCGAGAGCGTGATCGTCTTGGTGAGCGTGACGCCGTTGGTCAGGAGAGTGCTCGCCTCCAGAGTGCGGTCGTCTTTGCGGGTCAGTTGATAGGCCTGGGTCAGGAGGTTCGTATCTCCCAGCACGGTCAGGAGCGGAACTGAAACCCCTTCATTCAAGACAATCCAATCGGCTTCGCTCAAGGAATTCTTCTTGGAAAAGCGGCTGATCTTGGCCGGGTATTTCTTGAGCTCGATTCGGCTCAATCCACCACCCCGGCTGCTGAACACATATTGAGCCACCTCGTTTTCAAGAGTGAGGGTCTGCTCGGTCGTGCCGGCGGGGAGCGTCAGAGTCCGGCCCTGGTCGGCTGCTGCAGCCGCTGCGGCTTTCTGGGTCGCCACTGCCGCAGAGGGCTGGAACGCATCGAGATTCGTGGAGGCTGTCGCACCGGGAGCCAGTGCAGAATCCGCCGGGGCACCATTGGTTCCTTCGGCGGCTGCCTGCTTAGCCTGTTGAATCGCTGCCTTTTCCTCCTGAGTCAGAGGTTTCGGGGGATAGAGTTTATTGGTGAGCGGGAACCAGACTCCGAACAAAAAGCCCAGTCCCACCAGGAGGATTAAAAATGCTTTACGATCCATTAAATACTTTTCTACTTATCGCTTACTGCTTCGTGCTGATTGCGTTATCAGCTTCTTGGGAGCCTTCCCGCACGCCGACGCGCGGAGGAACCGGGTCATAACCCCCTTCATGCCAGGGATGACAGCGGGCAATCCGCGTTGCAGAAAGCCAGCCGCCCTTCACAACCCCATGCTCGCAAATCGCCTCCTTCGCATACTGCGAACAGGAGGGATAATAACGACAACGGGCATACGGGCCCAGAAGAGCCGCCTTCATCGGGGAGAACACCCACCGATAAACATAAATCGGCAGGAGCGCTGCAACCCTCAAGATTCTGCTCCAGAAACCCATAAGCCTGTCTTCTTCAAAAAAAATTTGAATTCCCTCTCCACATCCGCCAGCTTCTTACTCTGCATCGCCTTGCGCGCGACCATGATCAGCGTCAACGCCTCGGAGAACTCGTGCTGATGGAGCCTATAGGTCTCCCTCAGAAGCCGCTTTACCCGGTTGCGTACCACCGCATTGCCCAGCCTTTTGCTGGCGATGACGGCATACTTCCCCGGGGTTCCTTGCGGCTCAATTCTCCAGTTCGCTATGAAGTAGCGCGTGACAAAGCGCTCTCCGTTCTGCTTGATGTCCTCAAAATCCCGCTGAATTTTCAGGGCACGATCATGCGGCAGTCTGAAGCCGGGCCGTTGTGAAGAGGGTAATCCCACCGGGGCACCCATTCAAATAAAACGCCCCTTAATCGTTCTTATACAAAGCCTGAAGAAGGGGCGTTGAAATCATTGACGCCTAGACCTGGGTCAGTCTCTTGCGACCCACGCGGCGGCGGTTGGAAAGAATACCACGGCCGGCCTTGGTAGCCATGCGGTGGCGGAAACCATACTGACGTACACGTCTGATCTTCGAAGGTTGATACTGTCTTTTCATCTCTTAAAAATACTGTTACTCCATACAAGCGTGATACATACAGCTTAAAATAGCTCACGCTTCATCCCCGGGGCCATCCCTCATGGGCGGGG
The DNA here is from genome assembly GCA_002305615.1 of Verrucomicrobia bacterium UBA1412. Lineage (GTDB taxonomy): Bacteria > Verrucomicrobiota > Verrucomicrobiia > Limisphaerales > UBA1412 > UBA1412. The sequence goes on from DBPU01000017.1 coordinate 3,209, forward strand.
AGTGAGCTTACCCTCACCGTCTTGGGGTGTCAAGGCATTCCCTGCTTGTTTTGCTTTTTTTATCGGCTTATGCCTCTTTCGGGGAGCTTCCGGGGTTGATTTATCCGCATCGGCAGGCTACATTCCGGGCCGTATGAAGTTCGCTTCCTATTCCATCCACTTCACGGCGGCGGGGGTTCTGACCCTCTGCGGCATCCTTTTCTTTGCCGCACCTGCCACAGCGGAAGATATAGAGAATAAAGCACTTACCACAGAAACGAACGCGGTTCCAGAAAGCAAAGCGGCTCCGGAAAAAACGGATTGGGCTCAGGCGGCCCATCAGAGCACCGAATCGCTCCTCAAACACTTCTGGAACAGCACCGGCCGCTACTTCAACGCCGAAAGTCTAGATTCCACCCACTTCAACTACTGGCCCCAGGCCCACGCCATGGATGTCGTCATCGACGCCTGGCTCCGGACCCGGGATTCCAAATACAGCGATTACTTCAGCCCCTGGTACGAGGGGATCCGCGAGAAAAACGGCGGACGCTACTGGAATGTTTTCTTCGATGATATGGAGTGGATCGCCCTCACGCTCCTGAGGCTCCACGACGCCACCGGCGAGGAGAAATACCTCAACACCGCCCGGCGCCTCTGGGGCTTCATCCAGAAAGGCTGGGACAATGAGACCGGCGGAATCTCCTGGAAGAGCGACCACCTCTGGAGCAAAAACGCCTGCTCCAACGGCCCGGCCAGCATCCTCGCCAGCCGACTCTACCGAATCAGCCGCGACGAAAAAGACCTCGATTGGGCCAAAAAAATCTATGCCTGGGAACGAGAACACCTCTTTAACCCGGAGACCGGCGCCGTTGCCGATCACTTCAGCGACCGCACCGGGACCAAAGCCGGCGTCCCGCTCTCTTACAACCAGGGAATCTTCCTGGGCGCGGCCTATGATCTCTATAAGCTCACCGGGGAAATCCAATATCTGCAGGATGCGGAGAAAGCCGCCACCTTCACCATCACCAGCCGGAGCACGCTCGACCGCCGCAACGGTATCCTCCGAGATGAAGGCCGCGGCGACGGCGCCCTCTTCAAAGGCATCTTTATCCGCTACTTCGTCCAACTGATGCTCGAAAAAGAGCTCAAACCCGAAATCCGTGCTCAGTACAGAGACTTCCTCTACCACAATGCCGAGGTGCTCTGGACCCGGGGCGTGAAACAGGAGGAACTCCTCTTCTCCCAGTCATGGAGCCGTCCGCCGGGAGACTCCACTCAACTGACCGCCCAGACAAGCGCCTGTATGCTCCTGGAAGCCCTCGCCTTTTACGAAAAATCGCAACCTGTAACAAAATAAAACCCCATCCCGAAAAGCGGTCGAATGTTCAAAAAGGACTTTCCATTTCGCCCGGGTGGGGCTACCTTTGGCGTATGAGATTACATGTTCAATCCATTAAATTTGGCCTGCTCACCGCCCTCGTCGCATGGGCGCTCCTCGCCATCCAGACCACCGATGCTCTGGCTCAGGCTCGCCGACCCAAAATCCCCTATGAATATGAAAATTTTAAGGATACGAACTGGGTTTGCCTCTTTGACGGCAAGTCGCTGACTGGCTGGCTCCCTCTGGAGCTGGGCGGCAGCGGTCCGGTTGAGTTTCAGGAGGATTTCAAGACCGAAGGCCAGACCAATACCGTCCCGGCTATCCTCATCAACCGGGGCGACATGGTTTCAGGCATGGCCTGGACCAATGGCCCGGCGCGGATGGATTACGAAATCGAGTGGGAAGCGATGCGCGTGAACGGCAACGATTTCTTTGCCGCCATGAGCTTCCCCGTCAAAGATTCCTACGTCACCTTTATCCCCTCGGGTTGGGGCGGAAGCGTGGCCGGAATTTCCAGCGTGAATGGCCACGATGCCTCCGAAAACGAAACCGCCAGCTACCTGCCGCTGAAAGACCAGACCTGGCATAAATTCAAAATCCGGGTCACCGAAAAGAAAATCGAGGCCTGGGCCAATGAGAAACAGATCGTCGACCTCAATACCCTGGATAAAACGCTCGACCTGCGCAGCGGCTCTCCCTCTGAGATCAAGCGCTACGGCCTCGTCTGCACCTCCTACCGCTCCACCGGTGCCATTAAGGATATCCGGATGAGGAAGTTAAAAATCGAAGAGAAAAAGTAAACCTATTCAGACTCCCTCTCTACGATTCGACGCCGCCCTGATCCTGGCGCCCATGCAGGACGTGACCGATCTTGCATTCTGGCGTCTCCTGGAGGCCTATGGCGGCGCTGATTGCTACGTGACCGAGTATATCCGGGTCTATCCCAATTCCCGAATCGACCCGGAGATTGAGCGGGAGATTCTCGCCAACGATACCGGCCGGCCTCTGGTGGCGCAGATTGCCGGGGAAGATATCCCCAGCCTTGCCCGAATCGCGGAGGCGTTGCAGCGCTTGCCCATCGCCGGCATCGACCTCAACCTGGGCTGCCCCGCACAGGTAGTCTGCCGCAAAAATGTCGGAGGCGCTCTCCTGAAAGACCTTGCACGGGTCGAGGAGATTTTGAAGACGCTGCGGCCTCTGATCGCCCTGCCCTTCAGTGTCAAGTGCCGCCTGGGTTATGCCGATACCTCCTCTTTCGAGAACCTTCTGAACCTCTTTAACCAATATCGCCCCGATTGGGTGAGCATCCACGGACGAACCGTCCGGCAGGGCTACGGCGGCCGATGCGACTGGGATGCCATCGAGAAAGCCGCCCGGATTCTGACCTGCCCCGTCATCGGCAACGGGGATATCTCCTCCCCTCTGGCCGCTGCCCGGATTCTGAAGGAGTCCCCTCTGGCCGGCCTCATGATCGGCCGCGGTGCCGTACGCAATCCCTGGATTTTCTCCCAAATCCGCCAGGCATTGGAGGGCAACCCGCCTCAACTGCCAAGCGGACGTCAGGTCATGGAGTACCTTTTCCGTCTCCGGGAGGCGACCGATCTGGGCCCACTTGGCCGCGGTGAACAGCCTCACGTGGAAAGAATTAAGAAATTTCTGAATTTTATCGGCGATGGAATCGGAGCCGATTTTCTCTACGCGGTGCGCCGGGCCTCCAGTTGGAGCGAAATGGAATCCATCTGGGCTCGCTTCCTGGACCACGATCGTCCAATGCCGCTTATCCCGGCCCCGAAGCTCTCCTAGCCCCAAATCTCCCTATATTGTCCCCGGAGTCATTCCCATCTCACTTGGATAAGCCATTTCCCGGGCGAATATTTTTTTAGTCACGCGCGCATAAAACGGGTTGACAGAAAGTCCCTTTCTGTTATTCTGTCGGATAAGATTCTTTTGAAAGGAAAAACTGTGAGCGTCGCACCCCAACACATATACCCCTGAAATGGAGAAGAGCGAATAATATGAAGTTCGTATATTTCATGCGTTTCTGTTCGATACTGTTTCTGATCATCTTATGCCTGTGCTATTTGCGGTGTATTGAGATTCGATCAACAGGATCATGATAAATTAGATGCTTCAATAGAAAATAAATAATTTAAAATGAATTATTTAAAATTAAATAGTATCATCTTTAATAATAAAAATGAAATAGGAATATTATCGTTAATAATAGTAGGAACGATTATCTTTTTCTATTTACCGTTTTCTTTTGCAATTGAATTTTTTATATTCATTATTTTCTTAATGAGACTACTCTCATTTTTGTTTAGTAGGATTGCAAATATTTTTCTTAAAAAGAAAATTTTAATTTATCATTTTCCTGATCGCCTTTCACTCCATATGATAGTTCTCGTCTTTCTTTTGTATTTTGCCCCTCAAGATGGTGGAAATAAAAAGATTGATACTTCTAAATGGAACGGGTGTACATTAGAAGAAATATTAAGAGATATAAATAATCAAACAGAATTCTTTGTTCGGTTTAAAGGATTTCATTTATTTTCAGAGAATTTTTCAGAGAAAGTCGATAATAACCCGGAAATAAAAAAGCTCCTAAAACAAAAAATAAATTGGGATCAGCGCAAATTGACAGTAGCGGAAGCTGCGCATTATCTCACTGAGAAAAGTGATGCAGAAGTCACTCTAGGAGAGACTACATATAATTTTTACAGAACATCTATAAGTGGTCATTGGTTAGATTACTCAATTACCGTTCTTAAAAAAAGGGATTAATAGAAACGATCCAAAACCGAGTAGACTGTTAGGTTCGTTGTGGTAATTTTATTTTAAAATCAAGCTTTTCAGCACCCACCGGTACGATGCCAAAACCGGCCGCTGGCTCTCCAACGACCTCATTGGCACCTTCCCGGCTTTGGATTGACGTACTCTTTTTCAGCTTCCATGCTCATATTCAAAGAGATACCTATTTTTCGGTGCGTTCATTTTGAGGCAACGCGGCAATGCGCTGTGAGTGTTCCTTTAGAATAAATTTGAATTCCGGTTCCGTATCGAATAGGCTACTTGCTTTGCTTGAAAGGAACAGCAGAAGTTGAAAGAGTTACTATCTGGAAATGAGGCAATCGCCCGCGGCGTCTACGAAGCGGGTGTGAGAGTGGCAGTGGGATACCCCGGGACCCCTTCCACCGAAATTTTAGAGAACGTTGAGCAATACAAGGAGCACGTCTATTGCGAATGGTCGCCCAATGAAAAGGTCGCCTTCGAAGTAGCCGCCGGAGCCTGTCTGACGGGTGCGCGCTCTATCGTGACGATGAAGCACGTCGGGCTCAACGTGGCGGCAGACCCCCTGATGACGCTCACCTATGTGGGCGCAGTGGGAGGTATCGTCGCCATCGTGGCGGATGACCCCGGGATGCACTCCTCTCAGAATGAGCAAGATTCGCGGCAATATGCCCGTTTTGCCAAAATCCCCCTTCTGGAGCCATCCGATTCTGAAGAGGCACGTGATTTCCTCGTTGCCGGAATGGATATTTCCGAGAAGTTCAAAACTCCCGTCATTCTGCGGACGACCACCCGCATCTCTCACTCGCGGAGTCTGGTAGAGCTCCATGAACGTGTGGAGCATACCCCTCAGGGCTTCAAGAAAGACCCGCCGCGCTTTGTCCCGATCCCGGCCTGGGCCCGTCCCATGCGGGTACGTGTGGAAGAGAGACTCCGGGCCATGATCCCGGAGGTTTCCGCCTCGGCCCTGAACCGGATTGAATGGGCCAATAAGGATCTGGGGATCATCGCCTGCGGTGTCGCCTATCAGTATGTGAAAGAGGTATTTCCGGAGGCATCCGTTCTCAAGCTCGGCTGGCCCTATCCTTACCCCGATGATCTGATTCGCCAGTTTGCTGCCGGAGTCAAGCGCCTGCTGGTCGTCGAGGAACTCGATGACTTCCTGGAAGAGCACATCAAGGCGCTGGGTATCGCCTGCGACGGCAAGAATTTCGTGCCGAATATCGGCGAGCTTTCCCCGATGGCGCTGCGGAGAATCCGCGCGAAAATGGAAGGCAAAGAGCTCCCTCAAGTCCTTCCTGTGGAAGAGGCTTCCAAGCTTCCTCCGAGGCCTCCCGTCCTCTGCCCGTCCTGTCCGCATCGTGCCGTTTTCTCCGCTTTGGGCAAGTTCGACGTCGTCGTAACGGGCGATATCGGCTGCTACAGCCTGGGTGTCGCGGCGCCGCTCAACCGCATGGATACCATTCTCTGCATGGGCGCAGGCATCAGCATGGCCCACGGAATGAAAATCGCCGGTGAAAAGAAGCGCGTCGTCGGCATAGTCGGGGATTCCACCTTTTTCCACTCCGGCATTACGGCTCTCCTGGATATCGGCTACAATAAGAGCGCCCCGGTCATCATCATCCTGGATAACCGCGTCACGGCCATGACCGGCCACCAGGATAACCCGGGATCAGGTCTCACTCTGATGGGCGAACCGACCCATGAGGCATCCATCGAAGAGTTTGCACGGGCTTGCGGCATCAAGCGCGTCTTCACGGTCGATCCCTTGAAGTACGATGCCTTTATCGAGCTGCTCAAGAATTCCTTCGAGACGCCCGAGCCGACCGTGATCATTTCCCGCTCACCCTGCATCGTGCATGATCACTCGGGACTCAAACCGGCCCTGAAAGTCGATCCGGATGTCTGCCGGACCTGTAAGCTCTGCCTCAAGATCGGCTGCCCGGCCCTGGAATTCACTGAAGGCCATGTCCGTATCAATAACCTCCTCTGCGGCGGTTGCAGTCTCTGCGGACAGATTTGCCCCTTTGATGCCATTTCATAACCTCACTTATTTTTGACGATGAACGATTGTGTAAGCGTATTTTTGACGGGTGTCGGTGGTCAGGGTATTCTGCTGGCCAGCGAAATCATTTCCAATGCCGCCATGCTCTCCGGCTTTGACGTGAAGACCAATGAGGTCCACGGAATGGCCCAGCGCGGCGGAACGGTAACGGCCCTGGTCCGATACGGTCCGAAAGTCTACAGTCCCCTGATTTGTGAGGGCAACGCCCGGGTGCTCTGCGCTTTTGAAATGGCCGAGGCCATTCGCGCGGCCCATTACCTGGCGCCCGGCGGTCTGGCCGTGGTCAACCAGTACCGGATTATTCCCGTTACGGTCTCCTCGGGCTCAGCCGTTTACCCCGAGAATATCAAAGAGACGCTCCGGAAATGCTTCCCCCGCCTCTGTTACTTTGACGCCACTCAGAAAGCCATTGAAGCCGGAACCGAGAAAGCGGCCAATGTCGTCCTCCTGGGGGCCACTTCGGTCGGTCTGGACCTGCCGGAGGAGACCTGGCTCGAGGCCATCCGCAAGACCGTCAAACCCAAGTTTCTGGAGGTCAACTTGAAGGCTTTTGCCGCCGGCAGAGCCGCCGCGCAATCCTGATAAGTCAACCCCTGAAGCAACTACCCCATCGGAGAAACGCTTTTCCGAACTCCTGTTCTGTGAAAAGCTGTCGGTCCGGTGCCCTTTAATTTTGTGATAGACCTCGATTCCCTCAACCCGCAGCAGCGCGAAGCAGTCACCGATGTGAAAGGCCCGTTCATGATTCTGGCCGGAGCCGGCACGGGCAAAACACGTGTCATTACTTCCCGGGTGGCGTACCTCATTGAATGCGGAGTGCCGCCGGAGCAAATTCTGGCCGTCACCTTTACCAATAAGGCCGCACGGGAAATGCAGGAGCGCGTCACGAAGCTTATCCCCAAAAGAACATCGGGTGAAAAGGGGAAGAAAGCCCCGAAACCGACGATCTCGACCTTCCACTCCCTCTGCGTCCGTATCCTGCGGCTCTATATCGACCGGCTGGGCTACAAGAATAATTTCGTCATTTACGATGAATCGGACCAGGTCTCGACTCTGCGCAAAATCATGAGTCATATTCTCACCGGAGACGAAAAATTCGACGTGAAAGTGGTCCAGAGTCTCCTGAGTAAATTCAAGAACAACGGTCCGGAGAGCCTCCGAGACCAGCCAGCCTCTCTGCTCGCCTTTGCCCAGCATGTCCAGAAGCAATACGAATCGGCCTTGCGCGCCTGCAACGCGGTTGATTTTGACGACCTGATTTTGCTCGTCCTGAAACTCTTTGAAGAGCATCCCGAAGTGCTCGAGGCCTGCCGGGAGCGCTATCAATATATCATGGTCGATGAATATCAGGATACGAACTCATCGCAATTCCAGCTGATCAATTTCCTGGCCGCTAAACATCACAATCTCTGCGTGGTGGGTGATGACGATCAAAGCATCTACGGTTGGCGCGGGGCCCAGATTTCCAACCTGCTCGATATGGAGAGATTCTATCCCGAGGTGAAGGTCATCAAGCTCGAGCAAAACTACCGCTCCACCAACAACATTCTCAATGCCGCCAACAAGGTCATTAAGAATAACTCCCGCCGGCGCGGCAAAAAACTCTGGTCGGATTTTGGTGATGGCGAAAAGATCCAGCTCTCCACCTATGAATCCGATGAAGCCGAGGCCGAGGGCGTCGTGGAACTTATTGAGCTGGCCCGAATGACCCGGAATGTCCCCTGGGAAAAACAGGCCATCCTCTTCCGTACTAATCAGCAGTCGCGCCCCATCGAGACGGCGCTGCGCAAGAAGCGCGTTAAATACAACCTGATTGGCGGCCAGAGTTTTTTTGACCGCGGCGAGATTAAGGATTTTCTGGCCTACCTCAAGACGCTCGTCAACCCTGACGACGATGTGAGCCTGCTGCGCATTGCCAATACACCCCCGCGCGGTCTCTCGGATGTCGCCATGGAGAGGCTTCTGGGGATCAGCCACAAGGAACGCAAATCGGTCTTCGGTGTCATGGCAGATGCGAAACTTCATGAGGATTTCATCCCCAGAACTCGAAATTCGATTGCCGAATTCCATGAGCTCATCCTCAGCACGCGCAATGAACTCACCGCCTGCCCGGTCGCCTTCCCTCTCAATGACTGGCTCGATGAATTTCTGGAAGAGCAAGGCTTCTACGGCTTCATCAAGCGAACCCAGAAAACCGCCGAAGCGGCCGATCAACGCATCGCCAATATCCACTCGCTCCTGGAGACTCTTGGGAGTCATACCCTCACCCATTCCCCCATGGAGGCGCTGCAGGAATTCCTCGAAGAGATCACGCTCGACAGCGAATTTGCCGAAGAGAAGAAGGTCGAGGGTGCCCTCACGCTCATCACCATGCACAGCTGCAAGGGTCTGGAATTCCCCTATGTCCATATTGTCGGACTGGAAGATGGTTTGCTCCCACATAGCCGCTCCATAAATGAAGGCACTCTGGATGAAGAGCGCCGGCTCTTCTATGTGGCGCTGACCCGTGCCAGAGAATATCTTTCCCTGAGCCACTGCACCGGCCGCAAACGCTATGGACAGGTGATGCCCTGCAATCCCTCGCGGTTCCTGCTGGAGCTGCCCTCGGAGCTTCTTGAGCGGGCCGATGCCGCCATGAAAGCGCCGCCCACAAAGGCCGCTGCGGAGGATTTCTTCGCCAACATCTTCTCTCAGATTAAGAAGTAACGCGGCAGACCGCGGGTTCCGTTCAGAAAAAAAGGTTGAGAAAGCCCTCTTTGCCGTTACCATTGCCCTTCAGAGAGGCTCCGGGGCAGACGCCCAGCCTCATTTGTTTTTCAAACGATCGTTAACGAATCAGGATATTACGGGATTATGGAATGGATTGATACGCATGCTCATTTATACGCGGAAGATTTCAATGGTAACATAGGAGAGCTCCTCCAGAGAGCACGGGAGGCTTCCGTAAGCCGCATCATTTCCGTTGGGGTCAATGGCCGGACCAACCCGCAATGCATCCGCTTTGCCGAAGAGCACGAGGAAATTTTTGCCGCCGTGGGATGGCAGCCCACCGACCTGGATGAGCTGGGAGATGAAATGGAGCTCTCACCCGTCCGCCTCAAGGAACTGCACGAGCAGGCATGCCACCCCAAAGTGGTTGCCATTGGTGAAATCGGCCTCGATTATTTCCGCCTCCCTCGCACCCAGACCGATGAAGTCCTGCGCACAAAAGAGCGCCAGAAACGCATCTTCCGCCAACATCTGGAACTGGCGGCCGAGCTGGGTCTGCCCTGCGCCATCCATCAGCGCGGCGATGGGACTCTGGAGGATTGCCTGGAAATCATGCGGCCTCTTGCCGGGCGCATCCGTGCCGTCTTTCACTGCTTCGTAGGCGACCTCCAAGCCGCCCAGGCCTTCTTCGACCTTGGTTGCCTGGTGAGCCTCACCGGAATCGTCACCTTCAAAAAAGCCGAAGAGCTTCGGGAAACCATCCGCTCACTGCCGCCGGAGAAAATCATGGTTGAAACCGATTGCCCCTATCTGGCGCCCGAACCCCATTTTCGTAAACTCTGCGAGCCCTCCTACGTCGTTCACACGGGCAAACGGATTGCGGGAATTCTGGGATTGAGCCCGGAGGAGTTTTCGCAAATCACCTCCCGCACCACTCGGGATTTCTTCCCGAAAATGAAGTAACGCCCCCGGAAACGCTGAGCGCTCCCCCGCAGGTTTTGCAAGGAGCGCCCCAAATGCGTCTCAGATAAAGAGCCTCTTTTAGAGTGTGGCCCGGAAGAATTTTTTAGCGCCTGACAAATTCACCCGATAGGGAGAAGTGACCGGAAGTTTCCCGGACCATTCTTTGCAGTCGCTGCTCTCCTGAAGCGATCCGGTAAAGGTCAGGACCAGTTCCCCATCCTCCACCGCAAAGCTCAGCTCCGCCTCTCCGGGTACGAAAGGCACCACGCTCAGCGTAGCCCTCTGGCTCTCTGCCTCACCGAGATCATTGGAGACAAGCACCCAATAGGAACCGGCATCGGCCTGCGAGATATTGCTCAGCGTGAGCTCGGGCAATACAGCCCCCTCGATCGGGTCGGCTTCGTGATACCATTGATAAGTTTTCGCATCCTCCGTGAGAACGCTGAAGGTTGCATCGGTAGTTTCCATCGCGGTCAGCGAAACCGGCTGTTTGAGAATCAGCGGCAACCCGGGATCGAGCTGCGTCCGCGTCACCTGAACTTTCTTAAACCCGGCATAAACCATATCCTCCGGCTGATCAGCATAGACGCCGAAACCAAAGCGAATATCCTCCTTCAGCGGGAAATCCACCTCTCCGCCATAGACACCATCCATGTAAAAGGCCAGAGTCACCCCGTTGGCCACACATTGAATCTGGTGCGAGCCGTAGTTCAAAAAATCCTCCGTCTGGAAATCGGGGAAAAGCACCGCAGCACCCTCAGGGTTATCGCCGGGCTTACCGATCAGGCGGTGATACCCCCAGCCGGTATGAATTCCCTCTTCGAGGTTATCGGAAAAGCGGACCCAGCACTCTCTACCGCCCTCTTCCGCGTCCTTCTGTTGAAGGAGAATAGTCGAGCGTGCACCCAAACCCAGGGCAGCCATGAAATCGCGCTCAATCGAGAAGGTCAGCGTCTGGCGCTCTCCGAGGCTGTAGCCGACCGCCGTCATATAGGCGCCGCCCGCCCAGGCCGCTTCCACCGTCGAGAAATCGAGCGATGCGGTCTGGTCCATCACGAACGTATCCAGAACCCCAGACGCCTCCGGATATTTTTGGTACTCGAAGGGACGGCTATCCAGCTCCCAGCTTTTGCTCAGGGCACTGCCTGAGAAGGCATCCTCAAAAAGGATCTCTGTGGTCTCCTCTGCCCCGGCCGGGAGGCTGGCTCCCAGCGCCAGGGCAGCGGCGAATAACGAAACGATAACTCTTCTTTTCATCAGTTTTCTTTCAATTGTCATGCCACTCGCTATTTGGATTTATCGCGATAGGCAGGCGGAGGCGGGATCTTCACCTTCTGGATTTCCAGAGCCTTGAGCACCTCTACGATACCGCGGCTGAGCTGAGCATCCTCGCCCAGGAATTCACGGGCCGGGTCATTCTCCACCTCGATATCCGGGTCCACTCCGTGGCCTTCCATAATCCACTCCTTGCCTTCCAGGTCATAGCGTGAGAATTCAGGCTTGCGCAGAGTGCCCCCATCCAGAAGCGGCAGGCTCCCGCGAATCCCGACCACTCCGCCCCAGGAGCGCTTGCCGACGAGCGGTCCCAGTTTATAGTGTCTGAAGCGATAGGAGAAAATATCTCCGTCGGAGGCCGAGAGCTCATCCAGTAGGCAGACCTTGGGGCCCACCTGCATCGCCGTCGGCTCCCATCCGGGAGTCGTATTGCGGGCGATCCTCACCATGACCGGCTCGCGCAGAAGCCGCTCGGTGATCTGCGGTGAAACGTTGCCGCCGCCATTGCCGCGCACGTCGATGATGAGCGCTTCCTTGGTCAGCTGCGGATAAAAATGCTTCACGAATTCGTTCATACCCGGCACTCCCATATCGGGAATATGGATATAGCCGACACGGCCGCCGGTGGCTTTATTCACCTTTTGGATATTACCTTCGACCCAGTTGAAATAACGCAGATTCTGCTCGTCATTGGTCGGGATCACCACCACTTCGCGGCTTCCCTCAGTCTCCGGCCGGGCATTCAAGCAAAGAGTCACTTGCTTGCCGGCAGTGTTATTAAGCGCCTCGTAGATATTCTTGATCTCACCGGAGGGCTTGCCGTTGACCGAGAGAATGTAGTCGCCTTCCTTGGCATTGACGCCGATTTCAGTCAGAGGCGAACGCAGGTCCGAAGCCCAGTTCTGGCCGGGGTAAATTTTCACGATGCGGAAAGCACCCGTCTCAGGCTCCTTCACGATATCAGCTCCCAGGAGTCCCACGGGTATGCGCGCAGGCTTGGCATAATCGCCGTCGCCCACATAGGCATGGCCGATATTGAGCTCACCGATCATTTCCCCGATCACGTAGGTGAGGTCCTGGCGGACGTTGACCGCATCCAGGAGCCGTGAGTAGCGCTCACGCATCAGCTTCCAATCCACACCGTGCAGGTTCGGGTCGAACATGTAGTCGCGCATCTGCCGCCAGCATTCATTGAAGATCTGCTTCCATTCTTCCTGCAGGTTGAGTGTCACTTCCAGACCGCTCAGATTGAGTCTATCCTTGAGCTCCACCTTGCCCGAGGGGATATCGATAATCCCGTAGGAGCCGCCTTCTCTGACGAGCATCTTCTTGCCTTGGGCGGCAATCGTGTAGCCCTCGATGGAACCCAGATCGCTCTCCTTGCGCTCCTTGAAATCATAGACCATGAATGAGCTGCGGGAATCCCGGGAGCCTCTGCGCTGATAGAATAATTTATCTTCCAGGCTCGAGAGATTGTAGTAGCTCGAGGCCGGTCCCGGAACCGCCACGATTCGGCTCAGCATTCCCTCAAGGTCCACCTTGATCGGTTTCACTTTCTGGGCTTCCGCCTTGGCTGAATCCTGAGCGGTATCTTCAGTTTTCGCATCTTTCGCCTCTTTATCTTCCTTCTTCTCCTCAGTGCCCAAAGCGGCCTCGTCGCTCAGAGGCTTGAAGGGTGAGGGAGTATCGGCCGCCAGTGTCACCAGGTAGATGCGGTCCATATCGAAATAGGCGTAGTTGAACTCGACCTCGCTGCTGACCGGCGAGAAATCACGCGAAGAGACAAAGAAGAGATATTTGCCATCCTTGCTGAAAAGCGGCGACTGGCAGGGATACCAGAGATCGGTCACCGGGCTGGAGACTCCGCTCTCCAGCGAATAAAGATAGATGCGCGAGATACCCTCTTCTTCCGGGTGTGCCCAGGTGAGCCACAGGGAATCGGGCGACCAGTTGAAGCTGCCAATCTCCCACTTGGGCGAATAGGCCACTTCCGTTACCTTCCCGCTTTCCACCTCAACGTATTTGAGCTTTTGCGAGCGCTCGGTCCAGGCGATTTTTCCGCTGTCCGGCGACCATTGCGGCGCATACTTGTAGACCGTACCGCCCTGGGTCACCTGCCGTGCCGGGGTCTTGCCGTCCTGAGGTTGAATCCATATCTCGTCCTCACCTGTGGCATCCGAAATATAGGCAATCCATTTGCCGTCGGGCGACCAGGTCACATCCCGCTCATGCACTCCGGAGCTCGTCGTCAGATTCCGGGTCTCCCCGTACTTCACCGGGACGGTGAAGATATCTCCGCGGGCATTGAACACGGCCCTTTTTCCGTCGGGGGAAACGTCAAAGCTGGCGACCATGCCGCTCACATTCCGCAGACGGCTACGGCGCTGGGAGTGATCCTCCGCAATCTGAATGGTGATCTTCTCGGCAGCCGGTTCCGCAGCCTCCAGATTCACCTTATAGATAAAGCCGCCGTTCTCGAAAGCGATTGTCCGCTCGCACAACGAGGGATACTTCACGTCGTACTCAACGAAATCGGTATACTGGCGGGTTTCTTTGCTCTCCAGGTCGTAGCTGTAAAGGTTCATCCGCTTATTCGCATCGCGGTCCGAAACGAAATAAATTTTATTCCCGTACCACATCGGGAAGAGATCCTGTGCCGGGTTCTGAGTGATATTCTCGCTTTTACCCGTCTCGAAATCATAAACCCAGATATCATCGGCCTGACCGCCCCGATAGCGCTTCCAGGTCCGGAATTCGCGGAACACCCGGTTGTAGGCCAGTTTTTTGCCGTCCGGAGAGAGGGAGCACCAACCGCCCCGCGAGAAAGGCAGCTGAGTCGTCATGCCGCCATCGACCGGCGCCACCAGGAGCCGACCTTTCCAGTCATTGAATTCCAAACCCCGGGAGCGGAAAATCACTCCTTCACTCCCCTTCCAGCCCATCACGATATTGTTGGGCCCCATCCGGTCGGAAATATCATCGCGCCCTAAGGTCGGAGTCCAGCTGATCCGCTGCGGTTCACCACCCTGAGCCGGCATCAGATAGACTTCGCTGTTGCCGTCGTATTGTCCCGTAAAGGCGATTGTTTTGCCATCGGGCGAAAATTTGGGGAAAATCTCGTAACCGACATCCGAGGTCAAGCGCCGGGCAATTCCTCCCTGAATGCCGACCGTATAAAGATCTCCCGAGTAGGAAAAGACCACCTGTTCTCCATGAATGGCCGGGAACCTCAAAAGCCGCGCCTCTTCACTCTCCGGCGTCTCTGCTCCCCGGGCGGGTATGCTCCCAACCGCCAGGAGTGAAACCGCAGCCAGAGCCAATACAAATCTCATCCGTTCAATCATGGAAAAGAGTCTATCCGGGAGGGCCTTTCCAGACAACCCAAAAGATAAGAAAAAGCTTCCCGGGAATTTTTCTCGGGTAATATTATTGACATATGCCGGAAATAGCCTATCTTCTTCTTTGGGGCGAGAATTCTTTCTACGTGGTGGTTACCGGAGTTCTCAAGCCTGCGTTTGGTCACGGTTTTTATGTCTCGACCCAAAAAAAATAGAAGAGTCTGCAAATTGCCCGGCACGAATATGTTCGGACCCGTGGCAAACTCCACCGGCTGCCCCGGAAGGGAGTCGGTTGTCGTCATGACGATTGAGGAATATGAAACCCTTCGCCTGATTGATTTGGAGAAAATGACGCAGCAGGAATGCAGCGAGCAGATGCAGGTCGCGCGCACCACGGTCCAAAGCATTTACGAAAAGGCACGGGAAAAATTATCCGATTCTCTGGTCCACGGGAAATATCTGCGGATTCAGGGCGGCCATTTTTCACTCTGCCAGGGAGATTTCCCTCCTCACTGCCGGCGGCGCTGCTGCCCACGTCTTCAAATGAGCAGCGTTTCACCTTCTAACCCTAAACCTGAACAAAAAAATAATTCTATGAAAATAGCTATTCCCGTTCTCGAAGATAAAGCCACTGTTTGCGCTTCTTTCGGACGTGCTCCGTTCTTTGCGCTGGTGGATACAGACACCGATACAAACCAGTTCCTGGAAAATTCCGCGGCCACCAGCCCGGGGGGTGCTGGCATCAAAGCCTCACAGCTTCTGGTAGATCAGGGCGCAAAATCGATCCTGGTACCCCGTTGCGGAGAAAACGCGGCGCAGGTTTTCCAGAAAGCCGGAGTCACCCTCTACAAAACCCAGGGCGAAAGTCTGAGCGAAAATATCGCCTCTTTCAAGGCCGGTAAACTCGAAACCTTGAGCAATATTCACCCGGGCTTCCATCACCGTCCCTGAGGCCCGTAAGATGCGAATCGCAGTATTAAGCGGCAAAGGCGGCACCGGTAAAACACTGGTCTCCGTGAACCTGGCCGCAGCCGCAGCCCAGGCCCTCTACGTCGATTGCGACGTGGAGGAGCCCAATGGGCATCTGTTCTTCCGCCCGGAAAAGGTGGAAGACACCCCGATCGACGTCCTGATTCCCAAGTTCGATTGGACTCTCTGCAATGGATGCCGTGTCTGTGTTGATTTTTGTAAATTCAATGCTTTGGCTTTCATCAATGAGCACCCCTTTCTCTTTCCCGAGATATGCCACTCCTGCGGCGGATGCGCCAAGCTCTGCCCGCAGAAGGCGATTCAGGACGTCCCCAAGAATATCGGCTCCATTAAACGGGGCACCTCGGGCTCAGTGACG
Source organism: Verrucomicrobia bacterium UBA1412 (assembly GCA_002305615.1). Lineage (GTDB taxonomy): Bacteria > Verrucomicrobiota > Verrucomicrobiia > Limisphaerales > UBA1412 > UBA1412. The sequence continues at coordinate 19,057 of DBPU01000017.1, forward strand.
ATCTTGAGCGGTATCATGAATACGGGAATCGCCTCCGGT
>DBPU01000049.1 GCA_002305615.1 Verrucomicrobia bacterium UBA1412
AATGACCGAGTGGTCGCGGTTGGGAGAGCGCGTCTGCGCATAGAAGGGGAGCACTCCGTAGAATTCAGAGGGATTTTCGGTGCCGATGCCCGTCTTCTGGTGCAGGCCGATAGGCCAGAGGTAAAACTCCTTGCTGTGGCCCGGCGATACGAATTCGTCGCCCCAGACATCGGTGGCCATCCCCACATCTTTTTCCTCCTGGCCGATCAGGGGCCAGAGTTGCCAGCCGTTGAGGTTATAATCTCCCCGGCGCAGGTGGAAGAAGGGAAAAACATAGTTCCAGGTGGTGACATCCTTTTTACGGGTCTTCACGTAAAGAGGCATCATGACGAAATCGACTTCGTCTTTCCACATCCGGTGCTGGACCTTTCCGTAAAAAGGCAGGAGCGCCCAGTAGTTATCTTCGGGAATTTCGGAGCGCTGCTGCATGTAGAAAGGGAAGACAGAGAAGCGGCGCGTAATCTGGTCTTCAGCGTTAGCGCCTCCGGCCCAGTTAAATATCTGGAAAATATGAACCCGGTATTCTCTGCCGTAGCGGTCCGCGCCCCAGAGCGGATAGAGGAAATCCATTTCCATGGTTTCCAGGTCTTCATTGCGCTCGACGGAGAAAACGGGAGGGAAAAAAGTAAATCGGCTAAGGTCCCCCTCTGTATACTCGTATTGGCGGTAAGCCATGGGGCCGTAGGGCTGGTAATCGTGCTGCAGGCTGAAGCTGACTGAATAATCCGGGAAAAGCGAAGGGGTCAGCTCTTCAGTCTCAGAAGTGGGTTGGGTAAGCTCTGAGAATTTCGAAAAAAGTCCTTGAGCCGGAAGAGAAAAGGAGCTCGCGACACAGAGGAAAGCCGCTAGCGCCCAAGCCGGGAAACCCGACCCGAATAACGAAGAGCGCAACCCCGGAGGGTTGTTCTTCTGACGTTGCTTTTGCCGGGGGTTCACAACTTTTCTACAAAGCACTTGGGATAGTTTAACTTCCTTGTTTTCAAGTTCAAGCGCAAACTAAAATCTTTCAACTCTTTGAAAAATTATCAAAAAATATGCCGTTCATTTCCTACTCCGCAGGATGAGCTCTCTCCGGGCCGTACAGAGTGCCGGAGCGGATAAAGAGGTATCATTCTGCGCCGCCTCCGAGATGGTAATGAAGAGAGGCCCTGAAAACGAGCTTTTTTACATCGGATTTGGGGTTGACCTGCGAAAGTTACTCCGTTACGGTGTGGGTGGTCTTTATTAACAATTTTTAAATAGAGGAGGAAACCTGAATGATTCTCCGTGATGCACTGAAACACTTTGAAGCTGAGCTCGAACAAGCAGGAGTCAGCTCGCCGAGCACCAATGTGGAGTGGATTGCCAGCGCTGCGCTGGGAATGGGCCGCATGGAGGTTCTGTTGAGAGCCGCCGGGGGTGTACTCGCCCTCACGCCCGAGCAGATTGAAGAGATCAGGCGGCTGGTCCGCCGCCGTGCAGCCCGGGAGCCTTTGCAATACATTCTGGAATCGGCCTCTTTTTGCGGCATAGAGGTTAAGGTGGCCCCGGGGGTCCTGGTTCCGCGTCCGGAAACCGAGCTCCTGGCCGAGACCGGCTGGAAGTTTCTCAGAACACGCAATCGGCCGACTGCTCTGGATTACTGCAGCGGTTCGGGCTGCATCGCCCTAAGCCTGGCGGTCTATGCGCGTGATGCCCGTATCTGGGGAGTGGAAATCTCCATAGATGCGCTCCGGATCGCCTGGGCCAATGCAAAGCGCTACGACCTGGACGGCAGAATCCGCATAATGGAGGGTGATTCTCCTCTGGCAGCGCGCGAGGGAGCTCCCTTTGACCTCATTATTTCCAACCCGCCCTATATCCCCAGCGCTGAAATCGACACCTTGGAGCCGGAAGTGAGCCGGCACGAGCCGCGCATGGCACTGGATGGCGGTTCGGATGGATTGCGCTTTTATCGGTTGCTGGCCAGGGAATGCCCTGAGCTTTTGAAAGATGATGGAGTGCTGATGGCGGAGTTCGGAGACGGAGAGTTTGGGGGAATTGAAGAGATTTTCCGCTCAGCCGGCTGGAAGAGTATTCGGCCTGAGAAAGATTACTCAAACAAGGAGCGCTTTTTCGTAGCGCAGCACCGCTGAGCCGGGCGTTTCCTCTGTCAGCCTTCCGTCACTTTGGGCAGACCCAGGCGGCGGATTCGCGCCAATTCATCCCACCGGTTCAGCCGCAGCCGCAGAAAATGGCGGAGCATCCAGAAGAGGGAGCGCTTTTGCAGTTGTTTAAAGCGGGCGCGTTCCCGACGGAGGTGTTCACGTTTGGCGCGGCAATCTTTGAAAACGGCCCAGACCGTATTCCGGAAAAAGGAGAAGCGCCTCAGGAAAAGGCTCCCGGCAAGTCCCTCGGCGATCAGCCAGCCGCATTGCAGGAGGAAGAGCAGTCGGCTCCAGAATCCGCTTAATTTCAAGAAGACCCAGAGGTGATTGCGGTTAGCATGGAAGCGCTTGAAATCGCTGGTACGCAGCTCCACCATTTTATCGCCGCCGGAGGCGTTGACCGCCGCCGAGCCGCGATGGTGCAGTGTGGCATCGCGCAGAGCCCAGCAGGTGCCGCCCGAGAGCCAGACGCGCCAGGAGAGGTCCAGTTCATCTGCATACATGAAGAACTCTTCATCAAAGCCGCCCAGCCGCTCAAATTCGCTCCTCAGAATCAGATAAGAGCAACCTTCGGGCATCAATACCGGGGTGCTCTCCGGGAAATCTTTGCGAGAGGTGGGGAACCCAAAGAGATCAAATCCGCCCGCGCCCAGGCTCTGGAATTGATCGGAATCGTAATCGAGCACCCGGGGAGTGGCCGCCGTGGCGCCGCGCATCTCGGCTTCTGCGACGAGCCTCTCCAGAGTATCGGGTTGGAACCAGGTATCGTTATTGAGGAAGAAAAGCCATTTGCCGCGGGCTTGCGCAGCCGGGAGGTTGTTGCCTTTGCAGTAGCCGAAGTTGCCGCCGTTCTGAATGAATTTCCAAGAGCCTGCAGGCCACTCCGCCAGGAGCTCCTCTGAGAGACGGTCGGAGCCGTCCTGCGAGAGGTTATCGGCCACGAGCGTTTCAACCCGGTCAAAAATGCTTTGGGTCCGGAGCGAATCCAGACAGCGCTTCATCCAACGGGCCCCGTTGTAATTGAGAATAATAACTGAAATAACCGGTCCGGTGCCCACGATGCAAAGTTCCCTGAAAATCTGGCTTCTTACGCCTTCTTTGCCGTCACGGCGCGCACCCAGTCCTGATGTTCCAGGTACCAGCGGACGGTTTTGCTGATGCCCGCTTCGAAGGAGTGCTGGGGTGTCCAGCCGAGTTTGCGCTGGATTTTGCCGGCGTCAATCGCATAGCGGCGGTCATGGCCCGGACGGTCTTTGACGAATTCGATGAGCTTGCGGCTGGTGCCCTGAGGGGCGCCCCTAAATTCATCAACCAGATCGCAAATAAGCTTCACGATATCGATATTGGCCCATTCATTGTGGCCGCCGATGTTGTAAGTTTCGCCCGAGCAGCCAGTATTGAGTACCAGCCAGAGCGCCTGGGCATGGTCTTCGACGTAGAGCCAATCGCGCACGTTCTTGCCGTCTCCGTAAACCGGAACCGGTTTGCCGTTGAGGAGACTCTGAATCACCACCGGGATCAGCTTCTCCGGGAATTGATACGGTCCATAGTTATTGGAGCAATTGGTAATCACCGTATTCATCCCGTAGGTGTGATGGTAGGCGCGCACCATCATATCGCTGGAAGCCTTGCTGGCAGAGTAGGGGGAGTTGGGCGCATAGGGAGTCTCCTCGGTGAAGAAACCCGTTTCGCCCAATGTGCCGTAGACTTCGTCGGTCGAGATGTGATGGAAGCGGTGATCGGCCAAGTGCCCCTGCCAGTGTGCCCGGCAAGCTTCCAGAAGATTGAAAGTCCCGGTGACGTTCGTATGGACGAAGGCGCCCGGGTCATTGATCGAGCGGTCGACATGCGACTCTGCCGCCAGATGCATCACGTCGCTGATATCGTATTCTTTAATGACGCGGCTTACGCAGTCGCGGTCACGGATATCAACCCTTTCAAACCTGTAGCGCGGATCCCGGTCGACCGGGACCAGGTTCTCCGGGTGCCCGGCATAGGTCAGCGCATCCAGGTTGACCAGGAGTTCGACATTCTCTTTCTCAAGAATATGCCGGACAAGGTTGGAACCGATAAATCCTGAGCCGCCTGTTACTAAAAGTTTCATGATGATATCCGAAAAGTTTCGCTCTATTTCTCGCTCTATTTGATGTTGTAAAATCCGTTCGCTTTGGCGATCGAATTGGAGGGCAGTGAGCCGCGCCAGCTCATGCCGGCATAGATCACGCAGTTGCGGCCGATAATGCTGCCCGGGTTCAGAACGGCGTTGCAGCCGATCTGGGTGTAATCGCCCACGATGGCTCCGAA
>DBPU01000044.1:0-368 GCA_002305615.1 Verrucomicrobia bacterium UBA1412
TGCGCGAAAGCCAGAAGCTCGAGCAGAAGAAGCCTTTCTTCGTCGCCTCGGTGGCGGCGCTGGTCGTGGGACTTTTCGCCCTGGGCTGGTTTTACGGCAACAAGATGGTGGCTCCCAAGAAGAGAGCCCTTGCTGAAATAGAAAATAAGATCGCCCAACTGGAAGGACCTTCAACCCAGATTTCCGCTGAAAAATCCAAAATCAGCAAGGTTCAGACCGAGCTGGGCCAGATGACTGAGTGGGTAGGCGAGCGATTCCTCTGGTTTGATATTTTGAGCAACCTGCACAAAGCGGTAGCCGAAACCCAGGTTGAGGTCAGTCAACTTCTCTCGACGGATACGGGCCGGGAAATCAAGGCCGGTCTCTGG
>DBPU01000044.1:466-13031 GCA_002305615.1 Verrucomicrobia bacterium UBA1412
TGAAGATGGGTGCGGAGATTGGCGGGGGAGATTCTGCTCCGGCCAATACGAATGAGATTCGCGAAATCAAGCTCATCTGCAAGGGTGTGAATTTGAATCAGCTGCGTGTGACTGCCAATGATGAGCTCGCTTTTAACTTTGAAAAGAAGATCAAGTCGATGACCAATCTCTTTGATGTGAGTGCCACCGGCTTGGCGGCTCAATCGGCGATGACGAACGCTTACGCCAATACGTTTACTTTCAACGTGAAGCTTAAACTGAAGACCCCCGTGAAGATATAGGAGAGTTATGAATCTGGACATGAAGAAAATTCAAGTGTGGGTCAAGGCTAACCAGACGCTGGCAATCAGTGCCCTTGTTTCCTTACTTTTAATTGCAGGCGCTGTTTATTACCTCATGCATGGTATGAGCGTCAATGCCTCGATGGCTGAGGAGTTGACGAGCGCAAAAACACGGCTCGAATCCCTCCAGAGCGCGACTCCCTATCCCAATGCGGCAAATATCGAATTCATGAAAGCCGAGGCTCTAAGAGTGGAGGCGCTTCGCAAGGATTTCGATAAACGCTTTGCACCGGTGCCGGTTCCCGAAGATACCTACACGGCCAGCGGGTTCAAGTATGAGCTTGAGACCATGGTGGCTGAGCTGAACCAGAAAGCCAAGGATCTCTCCATTCAGCTGCCGACCAATCGCGTCAATTTCAGCTATTCTTTCACGGCTCAGCGCTCGAACCTGCGGATGGATACGAACAGCCTCCGGATTCAGGCCGAGCAGTTGGCTCATGTCAAATATCTTTGCAACACATTGATGGATTCCGGTATTTCGGAATTTATCCGTGTGCGCCGCGCTGCAGGTGCCACTAATGACCTGCTCCAAGTGGCCAATAACATGGCGGATTATCTGCCTGCCCGCAAAATTATCACCAATCAGTTCAGCTTCTCCTATCCCTACGAGTTGGTTTTCAATACCAGCCCCGGCGATTTGGCTAAGTTCATGAACAAACTTCAGCAGAGTCCCTATGGGCTCATGATCAAGTGCATCAAGGTTGAGCGGGCTGCTTCGGAGTTATCCGATGAGTTGGCCGGTTATCAGGAGACCATTAATCCCATGATGGGCCGCTTCAATCCCCGTATGATGGGCGGCGGCGGACGAATGGACCCCCGAATGATGACTCAGGGCCGTCCGGTTGAACAGGCCAAGACCGCTGCCGAGGAGGAAGCGGAAAAGGCACTTCCGAAAGTCACCACCACCGTCCTCAAACCGACGGCGCTGCGTGTGACTCTTTATGTTGATTTTGTACGTCTTAAGACTGAAGCGGAAGCAGAGGAGACGAAGGCCACTGCCGCTGCAGCTGCCGAAGGGGCCGAAACGGTTGATATTGATGGCGACGGTGTTCCCGATACCTATATTGATGGCAAACCCTTGCCGGGTGTCACCCTCGATGAATACGGGATGCCGGTGAAGAAGGGAGCCGAGGCCGGACAGACGACTGGCGCTGCGGCTGAGGAATAAACCAGTCGGCATAAAGAGGAAAAGACGATGGAATTTTTAAAGAATCATTACGAGAAACTGGTTTTGGGTGTCATTGTGATCGGGCTGGTCGTGGCTGCGGTGATGGTATCCATGCAAGCGGAGTCTGCAGTTGAAGAAGAAATAGGGGGTTCGGGCTATGAGGCCAAGGCCCAGCCTGTCGATACTTCCACTAATCTCCTGGCGCTGGAGCGCTTCGCCAACTCGGCCGAACTGAACCTTGAAGAGGGCCACTATCTGTTTAACCCGGATGTATGGCGCAGGAAACCGGATGGTTCCTTCATAACAGGTGAAGACCTTGGGCCCAAGGGTGTCAAAATTAAGGAGATTCTTCCGCTGGTCTTCTCGGTTAAGTTTTTGGATACAGGCTCCAGTAGCTCGTCCACACGTTTTGCAATGCAAATTGTCCGGGTGAATGCTCCCGATGCACGGGGGACTCCTCCGACCAGCATGAGCACCGTGATGATGAGCGTGGGCGAAGAAAATGATCTTTTCAAACTTCTGGAAGTGCGTCCGGCTGACGCACCCAAGGAAGTTTTGCTGGAAATGAAAAAAGATGCCCAGGTCGTGACGCTGGCCAAGGGGCAGGTTTTCGAGCGCGTTGACGGCTACATTGCCAATCTGCGCTATGATGCTGAAAACCGCAACTTTAACAATGTGAGGGAACTGAGCACCATTACTTTATTAGGCGAAACCAATAAAGTGGTGACTTTGACCTCGAATGAGCTTGTTTTGCTGAATCCGGCAACAACACTCAAGACTACTTTGAAATATAATGCTGCACCGTAAAACTCGTAGTATGAAAGTTCACAAGAACAGAAAATCCATGTTGGTCAGGGCTGGCCTCCTCTTCTGTGGAGCTCTCCTGATGGCTCTCTGGGCGGAGATAGCTGTCCAGGCGCAGAACGCACCTGTTGTCAAAACCCCCGCGCAGGTCGCTGAAGAAGAAGCTGTAAGACGCCAAGAGGCTGTTAAACAGATAAACACCTATTTGGATAAGGCCGACAAAGCTCGCACCGCAGGCGATTGGACTGAAGCAGCCCGCCTGTACAGCGATGCTTACAAGACCTTGAGCCAGGTGGGCCAAGCCGGTGCGACCGAGGAATATCGCCGCATTGCGGCCGGTATTACCGAAGTGAGCGTCTACGAGGCTCAGCAGGCCCTGAAGCAGGGTGATTATAATCTGGCCGTTGAAAAGCTGGATTATGCTCTGCGGGTGGACCCGACGAGTTTGAAGGCTCAGCGCGCCCGGGAGGCGGCAGTCGAACAACGCGCGTTGGTGAAGAATCGCGTCACCAGCAAGGAAGTTCGTGAGCACGGTGAAGATGTGGCCACTGAGTCGGCTGAAGTGAATCAGATGCTTCACGACGCCAAGGTGCTCTACGAAATGGGCTCCTATCAGAAGGCGCAGGAGATTCTCCAGGCGGTGATCAAGATCGCCCCGGATAATACCGCCGCTCAGTACTATCAGAAACTTCTGGAGGAGAAGTACGCCTCCAATATTATGCGCCAGCGAAGCCTGGTCTCCGATGCCAGCATCGTGGACGTCGCCCGCGCATGGGTTCTGACCACCAATGCACAGAATTTGCCGATTCCCAATGTTATGGCACGCACCAACCTGGTCAACACCGGGGTGGGACGCCAGAAGATTTTGAATAAGCTCGACCGCATCACGGTTGCCGAGCTGAGGTTCCCCGGCATCTCCCTGGGCGCAGTAGCTCAGGAGCTCCAGGAAGTCTCCCTCAGAAACGACCCCGATAACGTGGGTGTCAATTTCATCATCAGCAACGGTATTGATCAGAAGAGAGCCGGTTTGGACAGTCTCTACACCGACTATACCGATATTGACCCGATGACCGGTATGCCTCGCATCGGAACGGGCATGATGCTCGGTTCCATGGGCGGCGGCATGGGCGGCGGCGGTGCGATGGGCGGCGGCATGGGCGGTGGCCCGAGCGCCAACCAGTTCATGCGCATGGTGCAGGATGCACAGAATATCGGTGAGAAATACAATGTCTATCTGGAACCGGGTTTGCGCAATGTGCGCCTGATGGATGTTCTTGATGCGATCGTGAAGTGCTGCGACCGTCCCGTCAAATATTCCGTTGAAGATTATGCGGTCATTTTTAGCGCTCGCGAGCTGGCCAACGATCAATTTTTCCAGAGAACTTTCCGCGTGGATCCGAACACCTTCTGGCAGGGCCTGGTTTCCGTCAGCTCTGAAGAGGTCGGTGTGGAAGGCTCCAACAGCTCCGGCAGCAGCAGCGGCAGCGGCGGCAGCACGACTGGCGGTTATGTGGCCCGCGTTTACACGGCAGGCAACTCCTCCGGCGGCGGCGGCATGGGCGGCGGCAGCCAGGGCAGCGGTGGTTTGCCCTATGTTACGATGGAATTGGATAGCGGTATGGTGCAGGAACGTGTCCGCCTCTTCTTCCAGTCTGTAACGGGTGTACAGTTTACTTCAGGTAGTTATTCGACCCAGGGTATCGGTATGATGATGATGGCCGGTGGTGGTCTTCAATCTTTGAGCGGTATGATGGGCGGCCAGGGTGGTGCCGGCGGACAGAACCAGATGATGCAGCAGGAACAGATGGGCACGGCTCGTCCGGGTCATACGCTGGTCTTTAATGATCGCAGAGGTCTCCTTTGGGTTCGTTCCACGACTGAAGTTCTGGATGTGATCGAGCAGGTCATCCAGACTCTCAATGCTCCTCCTCCTCAGCTTTCGATCGAAGTGAAATTCGTCGAAGTCGAACAGAACGACAGCAAGGCCCTTGGCTTTGACTGGTACCTGGGCAACTTCACCCTCGGCAATGGCGACGTTGGCGCCACCGGTGGTTCAGCTCCTTCTTATCAGGGCGCACCGTCCCAGGCCAATCCCGCGGGTTCTTTCCCTGCTTACTCGGATGCCACGGCTCAGACCATGGGTAATATCACCAGCGGTCTGTCCCAGAATAACAGCGGTATTCCGACTTTGGCTACGATTACGGGTATTTTGACCGATCCTCAGTTCCGCGTCGTGATTCGCGCTATGGAATCCCGCACCGGTGTGGAAGTAATGAGCGCACCGCGTCTGGTCACCCTGAGCGGTCGTCAGGCCCAGATTCAATCGAGCACTTTGCGTAACATTGCTACGGACGCCGAGGTCAGCGCCTCTGAGGTCAGCTCCACTTCCGGAACCAGCGTTTCGGGTGGTACCTCCGCAACCGTGCAAGCAATGGGTATGGTTCAGCCTGAATCCGCCGCAGTGGCGACGGGTCCGACTTTGGACGTAGTTCCCTACGTTTCAGCTGATGGTTACTCCATTCAGATGACCCTGATTCCTTCAGTGGTGCAGTTCCTGGGTTATGGTAACCCGGACGTACCTGCCGCAGCGGAATTTGAAGCCAGCTTGCAGGCGCAGGCCGGTAACCTGAGTTCTCCGGTGCCGTTGCCTCGCTTCCTGGTCCGTCAGGTGACGACTTCTGTGATTGTTTGGGATGGTCAGACGGTAATGCTCGGAGGTTTGATCTCTGAGGACGTCTCCCGTACCCGCGAGAAGGTCCCCGTTTTGGGTGACATTCCCGTTCTGGGAAGGCTCTTCCGCAGCGAAAGCAATACGTCTGCCAAGAAGAACCTGATTATCTTTGTATCGCCGCAGATTATTGACCCGGCTGGTAACCCGATTCATGATCTGACTGATGTGGAAAACCTGCCTTACAACCCGAACTCGGTGCCGGTCCAATCCGATCGTAATGTTCGCGTGGCTCCGGGAACTCTTCAGGCAGCATCGGCGAATTAAGGATATTTGACACCACTTTGGCTGTAGAGGACTGAACGTGAACGGGCAGAAACCTGCAGCCAGAGTGTTGATCGTGGATGGGCACGCATTAGCGTATAAAATGTTCCACGCTCTGCCCGAGATGACTTCTCCGGCGGGTGCCCCCACAAATGCGATCTTTGGATTTATAAAAAGCTTACGCAGGACTCTCGAAGAGCTGCAGCCGACCCACGGTGTCGTGGTCTGGGATGGAGGTCTGAGTACAGAGCGTCTTGCGTTGCTGCCCGAGTATAAAGCACAGCGAGCGCCGATGCCCGATTCGCTTCGCTCTCAGCTCTCGCCTATCCAGCAATGGGTTTGCCTGGCAGGGTGGAAGTGCATCCGCCAGGATGCCACAGAGGCCGATGATATCATTGGCACTCTGGCACTGGAGGCTGAGCGCAGCGGGGCCGAGGTATTGATTCTCAGTCCTGATAAGGATTTTATGCAGATCGTTTCTGAACGGGTGCACCTTTTACGGGCACGCGGGGGCGGTCTGGAGCGGTATACGCCCGGAGTTGTCCGCGAGAAAATCGGTGTTGCTCCCGAGCAGATTGTTGACTGGTTGAGCCTGGTGGGCGATGCCAGTGACCATATTGAGGGAGTCCCCGGCGTAGGTGCCAAGACGGCTGCGAAACTCCTTGAGGAGTTTGGCTCGCTTTCTGCTCTTTTTGAGCGTGTCGAGTGTGTGCAGCCTGAGCGGCTCAGGAAGCTCCTGGAGACCCATAAGGCTCTTCTGGAGCGGAATCGCGAGCTGATCACGCTCACGCGTCTGCCTCAGTGGGAGCTCTCACTGGAGCGGCTGGCGTTTCGGCAAACGGATCGGGTGGCAGAAGAGAAGTTTTTGGGTGATTGGGGTTTAAAAAGCCTGCAGCATAAGCAGCAGGAGCCGCTTTTCAAACAGGCGGAATTGTTTTGATAGATAGACGAGATAGACGATTATGTTGGCAATGAAAAGAGCCGGTAAAAATTGGGCGACGCTGCTTTTGGGTGGCTTGGCTTTCTCTGGGATTATACTTTGCGCACAGGCGCAGGAAACCGAAAGCGGCGCTTTGGGCCGTGACGGTATTGAATTCCTGGCTACCTCCACGGGGCGGCTTCCCGGAGAGCAGGTCCATCCCTCTTTAGCTTTGGGCAGTCAGGGCGGTTTCCTGGTCTGGGAAGATAATGTGTCGGACCTTGAAGGTCTGGGCATTTCGGCTCAGCGCCTGGATGCTTCTCTCCAGCCGGTGGGCGGAGAGTTCCGCGTCAATGAAATCGGTAAAGACGATCAGGAAGCTCCCAGCGCGGCGGTTCTGGCCAACGGTCAGACCCTTTTCGCCTGGCAGAGCGGTATGCGCGGAGTCCAGAAAGTAGCTTATCGCGTCCTGGATGCAAACGGTATCTTCGGTGAAGAAATGAGCTTGTCGCAAGAGGGTCTCTTCCAGAAAGAGGTTCAGGTCGCGGCTCTCTCCGATGGTTCGGCAGTGATCCTCTGGAGCTCGGCCGATGCTTCCGGTAAACCGATGGGCGTCTATATGCAGAAAATCTCTGCCAGCGGAGAGAAACTGGGCGCCATTAAAGCCGTTTCAGCCACTCTGGGCAATCGCTCCGGCGTGGTGGCGGCCCTGACGCAGGGCGGCTTCGCAGTCGCGTGGCTCGAGGAGAGTCTCTCCACAGTCGTCAATGAAGACGGTACTTACGAGAAAGCTCAGCTTAATACCGGAGTAAAGGTTCAGCTTTTCGCCAATGATTTGACCCCTTCGGGAAACGCTTCGATTGTTTCTCCTCTGGGAGCGATGGTTTCCAACCCGAAAATCGCGGTCGGTCCTTATGGGATCGCGGTTGCATGGAGCGTAGTCGTGCTCGAGGGTAAGACGCAGACCTGGAACGTGGGCGGTGCGGTGCTCGATTCAGCCGGTATGTTGACTAAGAGCCTGCCTGTTCTCAATACCTATTTGCCGGGAGATCAATTTTTACCCCAACTGGCAGCCTGTGAGGAAAATTACTTTGCCGTATGGACGAGTCTTCGTCAGGATGGCTCTTTTGAGGGCGTTTTCGGGCGTCTCTTCAATGCTTCGGGTTTCGTGAGTGATGAAGTGCTGGTCAATACGACCACCTCGCTGAGCCAGATACACCCCACGGTTGCCAGCGATAAAGATGGTTTCATGGTAGCCTGGAGCTGCTATCTCCTGGGTGATGCGAGCTTTGACCTCATGGCTCAGCGCTATCTTTGTGATTCGGACGGTGTCCTCCTGGATAAACCCCAGGCGCCTTTCGCCTATGCTTTGACCGAGTATGATCTCTTTGTCTCCTGGCCGGCCGTGGCTGGCAGGGCAGTCAAGGAATACCAGCTCTTTATCGATCAGCAACCGGCTCTGATCCTCACCGAGCCTTTCTACACGCTGGAAGATTTGACTCCGGGCACGAGCCGCTCCTTCAGCTACCGGTATNNTGGGGCGCTGATAAGAACCGCGACGGAATCCCCGATGATTGGCAGGTCCTCTATTTTGGTTCTGATAAGAATAAGTGGCCCAGTGCATCGGAAGACAGCGACGGAGACGGCGTCAGCAATCTGGATGAATTCCTGGCTGGAACCGACCCGACCGACCCGGAGAGCGTTCTCAAGACGAGTCTCAAAGTGACTTCTCAGGGCGTTCGCCTGGAGTGGGGCACAGTGCCTGGCTTCGTCTATCAGGTTCAGAGCTCCGAAGATATGCAGAAATGGACGAATCTGGGTGCGACGCGACGCGCCACCGCAAAGAAAGACTCCATGGCACTGGAGCCGGATAAAAAGAGATTCTTCCGCATTGTTCGCGTGAGCCGTTAAGTGAATGAAGATGAATAAGATATTTAGTATGGCTACTTTGATGAAAAAGTTGATGGTTGTGGCCGCCCTGGCGGTGACGGCATACACGATGCAGGCCTTTTCCCTCCTGGGACCGTGGGCGCAGTGGCAGGTGAGCACTCTCTCCTATCAGCTCGATACGGTCATTGTTGGTGGGGAACCTTATGTCAGCCGTGATCCCGGCGGACCCATGGGCTTGCGCGAGGGATATCGCATCAATATCCCTGTGCTGACTTATGCCTTCGACAAGGCCTTTATGGAAACCTACGGCGAGGAAGGAGTCGCAGAGGTAGAGCGCGCTTTTGAAACGATCAACAAGACTTTCAAAGAGATGTATTCCTCCGACAGCTATCTGGATACGGTCCCGACGCAGGTTACGCGTTATAATTACCGTGCGATGGCCTTGGGGCTTGTAGATATTTATTCGGTCACGCTGGCCGGTTTGACTGAAAGACTGGGTTTGGCTTCTCCGGAGCGTTTCTGCTGGACTCTCCGTGATATCGTACAAAGCGGGGATGTTACAGACCCGAATGGCAATGTCGTCCCGGATTCTTATTTCACGATTCGTCGGAATTATGACCCTGTCACTCTGGAGACCACTCCTTACGTGAACGGGACTCTTTACAGCTATCGGATTATCCCGGGCATCATCGTGGATGACAGTTCAACCTGGATTCATGACGCCATGGAAGTTGTACCCGATCCCTCCGCGATCTCTTACAACACGGTGGCTGGTCTTGTGGGCAACGTAAACCAGGGCTATTCCATAAACGGCGTCTACTACACGGGGCTCTCCCGCGATGACGTAGGCGGTCTGCGCTGGCTCTACAGCCCCAGCAACTACGCCTTCGAGAGTATGCCATCGAGCGGGACCAGCAGCGCAGCCATCATGACTCCGCAATATAATGATCCGATTATCGTGACCAATATCGACTTGGCGCAGTTCCTCATCGATGTGGAGCAGACGACCAATACCGAGGCGCAGGTCCAGGCTCTCTATCCGGGCTTGAATATCACCGGCCGTACTTGGACCAATGTTCTGGTGAACCGCACCAACTATATCTATACCAATTCGCCCTGGATGCCGGTTGGGACTCCTCCCATACTTACACCCGTCGTCACAAAGAACATTCAGTTGCTTTACAATTACACGTATGACAACGTCTATACGAACTACGGCGGCACCAATACCGAGGATGTCATTCGCCTGGTGACCGTTTCCAGCGGCAATCAGTCGGGCAACCCCTGGATGCCTGTGGGCGCTACCGGTACCGTGACTAATACGACCGAGATCAGGACCAACCGCGTAACCGGGGGTATCATGATTATGGCCAATGTCGCCGGTGCAGGAGGCACGAACCAGCCCACCCCGGATGTTACCAACAATCTGGCCGGCTACAAATTTATCTATACCAATCCTTATCCGTTGAGAGTCGCCGTGACCAATCTGATCGCCTCAACCGGCGATGTGCCGGCGGCCAGCACCAACGCTGTCGAAGACCCGGGAACCGGGGAACCGGTCGATCCGGGCACCGGAACCAATGTCGTGACCTATTTTGCTCAGTATATGGCCAGCAGCCATGATGTGTATGAGTACCTGGTCTATCCCATTACCTGGAGTTCGACGACTGCTACTGAAGGCGATACCAATGCGACGGGCATTACCCTTTACCGGCCCGGTTTGGGAAGCAACTTCCGCTTCCAGCGGGTCAACTTTGATGGTTTGGTGGGCAGTACTTTCACCCCGACCAACATGTTTTTCTCCAATATATTCTATATGGATATGAGTTCGACGACCAACCCCTATGCGCAGTTGGATTCCACGATGATCCGCAGACAGATTAACTGGCCCGATATCATCTTCAGTGCTGCTGACTTGGGGACGGATTCCGGCGCCACATCGCCTAATAACACCTGGCTGAACCACTCTGCCGATAACCGCGTCGGTACGTCGGGTGAGCTTGCCGGTCCGGGTGTGATTGTACCCGGAGGGGATTTGGAAACTTACACCACGCTGCTCGATGTCTGGGTGAATATGTACGGAGGGCCGGCGGCGCTCTTCGAACAGGAAAATGGCAGGTATAATCTTTGGGCCAGCTTTGACGGTACCACTAATGATCCGGTTATTTATCCGATCAGCTCTACACGCACGCTTAAGTGGCTGGAAGAACAGTTGACCAATTCCCGGCCAGCGTCTGTAACCCCGTAAGCGAACAGTTGAAAATGAAGAAGAGTCAAATGTTTAAGAAATCATTCGATATGAAAAAGATATTTCTCCCTCTTGCGATCTGCCTTCTGGGGGGGTTCTCCGCCCAGGCACAAACGAATGTGACGGAGAATTGGGTGAATCGCGCTGTCGTGATCAACCCTCAAGTCGATGCCACGACGGTTCACAACTACGGGATTATTTATATAGATCCGCCGCTGGGCCAACCCTATTTCTTTGATAACGTTCAGTATTTTTACAATGAATACAGCGGTTTGATTAATGCGGCGGCTCCGGGGCTGCACCTGAAATATCACAATTCAGCCACAACCGGATACCAGCAGACTGAACCGATGGAGCTTTATTGGAATGAGGGTGTGATCCGCGGCTATGGCCGTTCAATGAGCTCCATGTACTATCCTCCTCTCACGGTTCCTTCGTTCCGTTTTCTTGCCAGGAACGTGGTGGATTCGGGCCAGATTCATACTGAGGATGGTTTGGGCGCTATTGACATTCAGGCGACCGAAAACCTNNACCTTAACAACCCGAATGTCAGAGCCGGCGGTATTTGGCCTTATGCCTGGGGCCACGGCGTACAGGAGGGACGTTATGTGGGCGGTCTGGGACGCATTGGCATGAACATCGTGGGTACTTCGGCTGATGGTAGTACGCCTGCCGGAGGAATGAGCATTACTCCGACTCTGAGAAAGGTCCTTGATTCAGCCGGGCAGTCGATCTGGTGGGATGATGCCAATCCCAAGGTCTACATCAATGAAGCTATGTATGATCCGGGTGATCCCAAACCGTTTTATCAGGTGGTGTTCGTGCCGGGTGACCATATTGATTACCAGTTTGACGACTTGGGCAACGTCATCGGTTGCAACAGCTATAACCAGTTCCGCGTGGAATTCATGGGCCGCGGGGGTTATGCGGATATGAGCGGTCAGCACTCCGCCAGACCCGTCAACGTTACTCAGTACCTTTACAAAAAAACTGATGCTCAGGAAGGTTTGGGCAAACCGCGGTATCAACAGATTTATTGGGAAGACCTCACCGGTTATTTTTATACGGAGATGGCCGGCAATCAGCTCATTCCGGATCATGACGGATGGGGCTTTACGCCTGATCGTTTTTGGGTCGATATGGATAATGCTGAAATTCCATACCAGTATTTTCAGTTTGACCCCCTCACTCATGCGCCCATGGGGCCTTATGCATTGCCCAGCCGCTATATCTGGAGGGATGTGGAGACTCATGATATCATCCCCACTGATCCCGTTACCAACGAACCTCTGCCGACCCCGGATCAGGTTCCTTATCGCGCTCCGGCCTGGATTCAGGAATTCGTTCCATTCTGGGGTCCTTATCAGGTTGAGGTCGGTTTATCCTGCCTGGCCGGAAGCCTTACGCAGGAAGAGGATGATCTGAAGTGGCTGCGCCCGGGTGAGATTCCCTATCGCATCGACCCTGAGAATCCGGATAATGGCAGAATCGATATCGATTACAGCGCCTATCAGGTCAGTATCGGTACCAACGCCTTTGATAAAGTGACCCTTTTGCAGAGTGGTTATCCGGTTGTTCCGGAGTTGGATAGCTCCAAGTATCCCGGTCATATCACGATTACCGGAGGCAGCGGTGTGAACATTCTGGACAAGTTCTCGGCTGATGCCCAGCAATCCATTACGCTCAATATCACGAACCTGACTTCTGCGGAGAATGTTCTCTTGAATGCGAACTACGTCAATGCGTTCATCTCCCGGCTGAAGGATCCGAACGACCCGAACCGCAAGCTGGTCCTGAAAGAGGTAGTGAGCCCGACGATGACCCGTTTGCAGGGCAATATGGCCATCTACAGCGGTATTTACACCGTCACTTTCCAGATCAGCGATACTCCCTATGTCCGTAACCCGGACCCAGTAGAGCCGCCCGACCCGCCGGATCCCGAAGACCCGGAAGCTCCTGAGGAGCCCGAGGAAGAAGAACCGGAGTGGGAAGATGCTGACTTCGTATTCCACCTGGTCTTTGTAGGCCCGGCCACGGATCCCAATGCGATGTTCACGGTGCCGACGGACTTCGTGGATACTGTCCCGATGGTGGATAAATTCCACATCCAGTCGGAGGTTCCGGCTGAAATAACCGAGACAGTTGAGCTGGGTGAGGATTTCTTGTTCGATGCAGCCGACTTGACGCTCAACGGGAACTACAC
>DBPU01000044.1:13095-13990 GCA_002305615.1 Verrucomicrobia bacterium UBA1412
TCATTCAGTTCAATCAGGTTCAGCTGAAGGCCGATTACCTGGAGTTCTCGAACGGCGGCTCAATGGCAAGCCATCAGAGCTCAATTTTGACTGCGCCCAAGATGCACTTCTATGACGGATTGGCTCGAGCCGGCGGGGATGTTGAAATCCATGCCGAAAACCTCGATCTCTGGGAAGCCGGGATTGAAGCCGGAAATGTGCTTCTTGCAGGTACTCTGTATTCTGCATCGGGAACCGGAGCCGGTACCATTACTTTGGATGTCCCGGGCATCCTGAATGATGGCTACAATGGCTTTACCAACTCGGAAGGCACGAAAGTCAATCTGGCCAAGAATCAGCTCTTTGCTCACGGCTCTATCAAGATGCCCGTTAAGCCCGCAGAGGGCGATTTGCTCAACACGCAGTTGGAGATCAGGAGTGTCCGTGTCGCCCGCAATATCTGGGCCGGTAAAGACCTCGGCGATACCCTCGAAGGTTGGAATAATAACGTGGCTCTGGATAGGCTCACCCTCTCCGGCTTCGTGACCGCCAATGACGGTGTCCGCTTTGATTTCGAACCGCCGGCCGGCAGCGGCAACGGTGCTCTCTACGTCCGCGATCTCTACCTGGGCGTTCAGACGGCCTTACCTTCCGTGACAGTTGATTACGGCAAGATGATCCGTTGCAATGGAGTAAAAATCTACTACATGAACTGCTATCTCCGCGAAGAGATCGATTACCTCTCCGGTACATACCGCTGGGTTCTGCAGGATTCCTTCCCGGGCGTCAATGCAGGTATCATCCAGACTAAGAATCACCCGGACTTTGTTGAAGCGCCGGTTGCAGGAGTGGTCGCTCTGACGTCCGATGAAATGAATTTCGGTATTCAGCCCGGTGAACCGGAGTCTCTCCAGGT
>DBPU01000088.1 GCA_002305615.1 Verrucomicrobia bacterium UBA1412
TGGCCATCGCAATATCGGCGTGGATGATGTAGGCCCCTTTGCTTATACGACGTACTCCCAGGAATCGCTCTGGTGCTGCTCTTTCCATGTACCCTGGGCTCTTCACAAAATGCTCTCCTATCTGGCCGTGGGCTCTGATGCGGGAATATGGTACAACTTCCCGATGGCTTTCGAAACAGATATCGAGGTGGGCGACAATTCCTGGAAATTGAAATCACAGCCGGCAGCTAATGCTACGAACGATACGGACCTTTTCGCCTACAATCTGGAGATTCAGGGTAAGTCCGGTGAGGCGGTTCCCCCGGTTCACATTCGAATTCCGGACTGGGCTCAAAAGGTAGAGATCACTGCCTGGACCAGTAACAACGATTTCGCAAAAATGGAAACGGTAGATCTGAAGTTAATCCCTTCAAAGAGTCCGGGCCGCAATATCTACACTGCAGTGCCGAAAAAGAATGTGCTGGCAGGTAAGCTCACCTATCACGTAGTTTATACGGCTCATCCGTTTTTGGAAGACCGCAAAATGCAACGGGTCGATCTGCAGGAGGCTCTGGCATATAAGAAACCTCGTCTTGATAGCGTCGTATACCGCAAGGGTCCCTATGTCTACATGAATAAGAGTTCTGGCAACATTGAGGATATTCCGTTCAATGCGGTCAATGAAAAGATGGCGCCTTATGTCTCATTGACCAATAAGGACGAACCGCACTCTTTCGTGAATAACCTGATTCTGACGACCGAAAAAACGACGAAATAAAGAGCTCGCGTGAACTGCGCTTCCGGGGGCCATTGTCGGCCCCAATAAGGATGAAGCGATGTATATGGGGAGCTCAACTAAGTTTTGAGCTCCCTTAATATCAACCTCTCCAAGCTGCAGTTTGTCGAGCCCCCGGGTTGAGGTGATCAGTGTAAGAGAGTCTTTAAATTAGTAAAACGAATATGAATAAAATCTATCTGTTGAGCGCCGGTTTGTGTTGCGCTCTCCTGGCCGGGTGCGAGTCGCTTCCGGAAAATAAAGAATACAATGGAAATTCTTCCTCTGCGGCTCTGACAGTCTTGAGCTCTGCAGAGTGGCAGCGCCCGAATGTGGACCCGACGCCTTCAACGCGTTTGGTGGGCGATGCTAAAATTTCTTATGACATGGGGCTCGAGCGCCTGACCAAACCGCCCTTTGATAAAAATTTCATTCTGGCGGACGTGAACTTCAATCAGAAGCGCTGGTTCACGAATTTCAGTGGCGATATCTCCGGACGTTTCATTGAAGTGGCCTCGGATGTTTCCTCTGCCGATAAGCCCTGGCCCGAAGTCCTGCCTGCTCTGCTTGATGAAATTGGCAAGTACCAGAAAGAAGACGGTCACTTTGGAGCACCGGTCGATTGGAGTAAGCCGATCGATTTTAACCCGACGACCGATCAGACAGTGATGATGCCGATTCTCTGGGGCAATGGCCGTCTGCTTCTGGGGCTCACCTCGGCAACGATGAAGTTTAATCATCCGGGCGTCAAAGAAGCCGCCATCAAGCTGGGTGATTTCTACGTCAACACTGTCTACCCGCGCTTCTGCAATCCGAATCGCATGAATGAATACCGTACCGAGGGCCAGTATGCCTCGGCTTACGTGACCTGCGTGTACGAAGGAATGGAAGGCTTACTGAATCTTTACCTTGTCACCGGGGATAAACGCTATCTGGATACGGCCTGCAAGTTTGCCGATTTCCATGAAGCTTTTGACGTTCTGCCTATCGGCCACTCTCACGGGAGTTTGGGCCAGACCAGTATGCTGGTGAGGCTCTATGAACAGACAGGGCATAAGAAATATCTGGACCGCGCCGTTCAGCGCTGGGATGCGGCCGTCTCGGGCGGGTATGTGAACCCGGCGGGCAGCGTGCTCGAGAAATTCTGGGTCACCGGCCATAACATGGATGAAGGTTGCTCGGAAGCTGACTGGCTGCGCCTGAACCTGCTTCTCTGGGCCAACACAGGCCAGACCCGTTATTTGGATATGGCCGAGCGTCTCTATTGGAACGGCATCAGGCCCAATCAATGGAACACTGGCGGCTTTGGCCATCGCTATATGGGCGTGGATGATGTAGGCCCCTTCTCTTACATGAAGCCGTGTGCGGAATCGCTCTGGTGCTGCTCTTTCCATGTACCTTGGGCTCTCCACAAAATGCTCTCCTATCTGGCCGTGGGTTCTGATGCGGGAATATGGTATAACTTCCCGATGTATTTCGAAACGGTTATCGATGTAGGCGGCGACTCCTGGAGTCTGAAATCACGACCGACAGCCAGTGCCTCGAACGATCCGAACCTCTTCGCTTACAATCTTGAGATTCAGAATGAGTCCGGTGCGGTGGTTCCCCCGGTTCACATCCGGGTTCCTGAGTGGGCTCAAAATGTAGAGGTCAGCGCCTGGATTAGTAACGGCGATTCCACAGAAATGAAAAAGGTCGAGCTCACGTTGATGCCCTCAAAGAATCCGGGCCGCAACACTCTCACCGCTTTGACGAAGAAGAAGGTGAAGGCCGGCAAGCTCATCTATCACGTGGTTTATGCGGCTCATCCGTTTTTGGAAAACCGCAAAATGCAGCGGGTCGATCTCGAGAAAGCTCTGGCGGATAAGACACCCCGTCTCGAGGGCGTCGTCTACCGCAAGGGTCCCTTT
>DBPU01000101.1 GCA_002305615.1 Verrucomicrobia bacterium UBA1412
CCGAACCACTGGGGCGGCGTGGAGGCCCTGAGCGGATTCCGTCCGCTGACCCTCGGCAACGTGGTCTATAGTCCCCATTTCTATACGCCGCATGTTTTCACCCATCAGGGTTTTGGCGGCCGGCCGGGCACGGTCTCCTACCCGGGCGAGATTGACGGAGTCCACTGGGATAAAGAGCAGATGCGAAAAGCTCTCCAGCCTGCCGTGGATTTTCAGAAGAAGTATAATGTGCCGATTTACATGGGCGAGTTCTCCGCCATCCGCTGGGCTCCGGATAATAGCGCCTATAATTACCTCCGGGATTTGACTGATCTCATGGAGGAATATGGCTGGGATTGGAGCTACCATGCATTCCGTGAATGGGATGGCTGGAGCGTCGAGCACGGCAACTCCAAGGAGGACCGCAACCGGAGCGCGACTCCCACAGACAGACAGAAATTGCTGATGGAGCATTTCCAGAAAAACTTTAAAAAGTAGTTATGATTATTGAATCCGTAGCTTATCCGCGTGCCGGTTTGGTGGGCAACCCCTCCGACGGCTACCACGGCAAAACGATTTCATTTACGTTCAGTAACTACCGGGCCAGTGTCCTCCTTTATGAAACGCCCGAGCTGGAGATTCTTTCCAATAGCCGCGATGAATCCAAGTTCAAAAACATTGAGGATTTGTCCGACGACGTGCTGCTCAATGGCTATTACGGCGGGATCCGTCTGCTCAAGGCGANNTGCGCTACCAGACCAATATCCCGAGCCGTGTTGGTATGGCCGGCTCCAGCGCGATTATTACGGCTTGTATGCGTGCTTTGATGAGCTTCTACGGGCTGCGAATCCCGAAGCCGGTTCAGGCAAACCTGATTCTCTCTGTGGAGAACAAAGAGCTTGCGATACCGGCCGGGCTGCAAGACCGCGTCGCGCAGGTTTATCAGGGCCTGGTCTATATGGATTTTGACTGGGAATTCATGCGGGCTCACGGGTACGGGCGCTACGAGTATCTGCCCTTAAAAAATCTCCCGCCGATCTATATTGCCTATCGTGACGAGATGAGCGAGGGGACCGAGGTTTTCCATAACGATATCCGCGGCCGCTACAATCGCGCTGAGCCCGAAGTGCTCAATGCCATGCGCTTTTGGGGAGAATTGACCGATAAAGTCAGCGCGGCCATTCGTGACGGCAAAGGCCATGAAGAGTTGGGACCGCTCCTGAATTCCAATTTCGATAAACGCAAAGAGATTTACCAGATCAGCAAAGGCAATCTGGAAATGGTGGAGGCGGCCCGCTCGGTGGGAGCCAGCGCCAAGTTCTGCGGTTCCGGTGGGGCCATTGTCGGCACCTATCGGGACGAGGCGATGTATGGGGAACTCAACAGGGTTTTGAGTTCGCTCAATATCAGCCTCTTCAAACCGCAGTTTGTCGAGCCCCTTGATTAAGGTAATTAAGAAAAAAGAGCTTTTAAGTGAGTAAAACAATTATGAATAAAATCTATCTATTGAGCGCCGGTTTGTGTTGCGCTCTCCTGGTCGGGTGCGATTCGCTCCCGGAAAAAAAAGGATACATTGGAAATTCTTCCTATGTATCTACGAAACTCCTGAGCCTTACAGGATGGCAACGTCCGAATGTGGTCTCAAACCCTTCAACACAGTTGGTGGGGGATGCCAAAGTTTCTTATGACATGGGGCTTGAGCGCCTGACCAAAGCGCCCTTTGATAAGGATTTCATTCTGGCGGATGTGAACTTCAACCAGAAACGCTGGTTCACGAATTTCAGTGGTGATATTTCCGGCCGCTTCATCGAAGTGACCTCTGATGTTTCCGCTGCCGATAAACCCTGGCCCGAGGTCCTGCCTGCTTTGCTTGATGAAATCGGCAAGTATCAGAAAGAGGATGGGCACTTCGGCGCACCGGTCGATTGGAGTAAGCCGATTGATTTTGACCCGACAACTGATCAGACGCTGATGATGCCGATTCTCTGGGGCAATGCCCGCCTGCTCCTGGGCCTCACCGCGGCGACAATGAAGTTTGACCATCCGGGCGTGAAGGAAGCCGCGATCAAGCTGGGTAATTTCTACGTCAATACCGTCTATCCGCGCTTCTGCGATCCGACCCGCATGGATGAGTACCGCACTGAAGGCCAGTATGCCTCGGCATACGTAACCTGCGTGTTTGAAGGAATGGAGGGTTTACTGAACCTTTACCATATCACCGGAGACGAACGCTATCTGGATACGGCCTGCAAGTTTGCCGATTTCCATGAAGCTTTTGACGTTCTGCCCGTGGGCCACTCTCACGGGAGTTTGAGCCAGACCAGTATGTTAGTGAGGCTCTATGAACAGACAGGGAATAAGAAATATTTGGACCGCGCTGTTCAGCGTTGGGATGCGGCCGTCTCGGGCGGGTATGTGAACCCGGCCGGCAGCGTGCTCGAGAAATTCTGGGTGACTGGTTACACGCGCGATGAAGGCTGCTCTGAAGGTGACTGGCTGCGCCTGAACCTGCTTCTCTGGGCCAATACGGGCCAGACCCGTTATCTGGATATGGCCGAGCGTCTCTATTGGAACGGCATCAGGCCCAATCAGTGGAGCACCGGCGGTTTTGGCCATCGCAATATCGGCGTGGA
>DBPU01000058.1 GCA_002305615.1 Verrucomicrobia bacterium UBA1412
GCGTCTTTGACTGCGTCTTCGCTTCCGTCAACATTTAATATGAACAGACCTTCGTACTTTTTCACTCGTTTTCCCTTTTTTCTGGAGCCACCGCTCCATTAAATTCATTCATCGCTTTCTGTATCCCATGCGCTATCCAGCACTGCGCCTGATCCGCTGCACGAGACAAAACTTTTTCCATAACAGGCAACTCTTCTTCCCCAAACCGCCCCAGGACATGCCGGGTAATACGCCTTTGTCCAGCGTCTCCTATCCCGACCTTGAGGCGGGGAATATCCTCTGTCCCCAAATGGAGAATCACCGATTCCATACCACGATGTCCGCCACTGCTTCCGCCCGGACGCATACGAACCCTGCCCAGAGGCAAATCCGCATCATCCAGAACCACGAGGATATTTTCCGCTTTTATTTTATAGTAGCGCGTCAACGCTCCTACGGCCTTACCGCTCAGGTTCATCCAAGTCTGGGGCTGGCAAAGGCAAACCTTGCTCTCCCCATAATCGGCGAAGGCCAAACGTGCTTGAAAGCTGCTTTCCTGGCGAAACATTGCTTTCCACCGCTCTGCCAGTAAATCAGTAACCCCAAAGCCGACATTATGCCGAGTTAGAGCATAATCTGCCCCAGGGTTCCCCAAGCCAGCGATGAGATAAGTCTCCATCACAGTCTGGAGTCGGAAGGATTTTGCAAATTTATCCGGAAAAAGGCAAGCTTTCTATTCTTCTGCCTGCGGTTTCTTCTCGCGGATAACTTCCGGCTCGGCCATTGCACCCTCTTCGCCCTCAGCAGGTTTTTCAGGTTCCTCTTCCATCGGTGTCGTCACCGAGAAGACAGTCAATGAACCATCAGCCATGATCTTCACCCCTTCAGGTACAACCAGATCCTTGATGTGTATGGAGTCTCCCTCTTTCAGAGCCGAGACATCCGCCGTAATAATTTCGGGCAGAGCCGTCACAATACCGCGGAGGCGCACTTTCTGCAAAGATTGATCCAGAACTCCTCCGGATTTAACACCTTCAGCATCACCCTCAGGTTCGATAGAAACACTGATTTCCACTTCCTCATCCGGTGCAACTTCACGCAGATCAACATGCAGGATTTCTCCTGAAAGCGGATGATGTTGAAGCTCCTGGAGGATTGCCAAACGCTTGGCATCTCCACCACCTTCTCCGACCGTCAGCTCAACTAACAAAATATCGGAGGCAGAACGGCTGTAGAGACCCATAATATCCTTCTTCTCTACTTCCAGATTCTGAGGTTCGGTCTTGCTGCCGTAAATTACTGCCGGCACACGTGCTTGATCACGCAACTTTTTGACCCCAATCCGCTTTTTCAATGTGCGCGGAAACACCACTAATGACTCAGCTTTCATTCTCGTTTAAAGTACTATTCTATGTACTAAATCCTTCTCTATTTTTATTTCTCTTTACTGATTAAAGAGCGAAGTCACAGAGAGATTCTTGTGAATTCGCACGATCGCCTCTCCCAACAGTCCCGCCACGGAAATCACCTTGAGATTCACCCCTTCCCGAGGGGGATTGGGCACGCTGTCAGTCGTAATCAACTCATCTATTACAGAGTTTTTCAAACGCTCAAATCCGATTTCGTTCAGAAGCGAGTGTGAAACACAGGCATATATCTTCCTGGCACCCTCGCGCTTGAGCAAATTCGCCGCAGCCACCAAAGTCCCTGCCGTCTCGGTCATATCATCCACCAGAAGAATATCACTGCCCTTGACCTCTCCGATCAAGGCCGTCGCCTCCACCTCATGAGCACTCTTGCGGCGCTTGGCCACTATAGCCAGAGGTTTATCCAGCGTTTCAGCGATGTTATGTGCTTTCTTGATCCCGCCCACGTCCGGACACACAACGGTTAAATTCTCCGTGTCCAAGGTCTTAATGTAATCCAATAAAACCGGATTCGCATACAGATGATCCACCGGAATATCAAAAAAGCCTTGAATCTGCTGGGCGTGCAAATCCATCGTTAAAATTCGGTTCGCACCCGCTGCCACCAG
This sequence comes from Verrucomicrobia bacterium UBA1412, assembly GCA_002305615.1. Lineage (GTDB taxonomy): Bacteria > Verrucomicrobiota > Verrucomicrobiia > Limisphaerales > UBA1412 > UBA1412. Next base: position 2,015 of record DBPU01000058.1, read on the forward strand.
CAAGTTGGCCACCAGTTTGGCCGTAATCGGTACGCGCGGCTGATCCTTACGATCCTGCCGGGCATATCCGTAAAACGGAATCACCGCCGTAATTCGCGCCGCACTGGCACGCTTCAGCGCATCCATCATGATGAATAGCTCCATCAGATTGTGATTGGTCGGCGGACAAGTGGACTGTATCACGAAAACATCGCTTCCGCGTACGTTTTCTTCTATCTTAGCAAAGGTTTCACCATCAGGGAATTGGGAGACTTCGCAGCGTCCCAGATTAACCCCGATGTACTTGCAGATCGCCTTGGCAAGTGGCTGATTTGAATTACCGCTATAAATTTTCACCGTTTAGAAAACAAAGCAACTCCGAGCGGCATGCGCCACACGAAAGGCCCCCAAGCATCTCCAAATATCTCTCCAAACGCAAGATGTTTTTTTGAAGATTTGCTTTTCAGGCTTTCCGGATGAGTTCTCAACGGTTGCCTGAACTCGTACCTCCGGCAAATCGAGCACCCCCCCCCTATACCGAAAACCTTTTTGTCTGTTTTCTTGGTGTCTCTGTTGCAGAAATCTCCCTCATCATGTAAAGTGAGTGCGCGTTATGACGTTAACGGAAAAAGTTTTGGCCAGGTCTGCCGGGCGCACTCTCCTGCAAGCCGGTGATAATGTATGGACTTCTGTCGATATCCTCCTCACGCACGACGTGTGCGGACCGGGGACCATTGGCGTTTTCAAACGTGAGTTTGGAGAAAATGCTCGCGTCTGGGATCGCAAAAAGATTGTGATCACCCCCGATCATTACATCTTCACTTGCGACTCAAAATGCAATCGCAATGTCGATATTCTCCGTGATTTTGCTAAAGAACAGGATCTGCCCTACTTTTACGATGTAATCGACGCAAAACCTGGTGAACGTTGGGTCTTTGATCCGGCTAAAGGCAACAAGATTCGCCAATACGGCTCCAGATATGCCGGCGTCTGCCATTCTGCCGTCGCAGAAAAGGGCCACACTCGCCCGGGCGAGGTCATGATCGGAACCGACTCGCATACCTGCTCTGCCGGAGCTTTCAACATGTTCTCCACCGGCGTCGGCAATACGGATGCAGGCTTTGTGATGGGCACCGGGAAAATCCTCCTGAAAGTTCCGCAAACCATCTATTGGAACCTTGAGGGCATGCTCCGCCCCGGGGTCATGGCCAAAGATATCATTTTGCACATCATCGGCGAGTTGAGCGTAGACGGGGCCACCTACATGGCTCTGCAGTTTGGAGGCGATGGAGCCTCAGCCCTCACCATGGAAGACCGTATGACCATCGCCAATATGGCAATTGAAGCCGGCGGCAAAAACGGCATCTTTGAATTCGATAACACCACACGCCGATTCGTAGACGAGCGCTGCAAGCTCAACGGGACGAAATCGGACTATACACCGGTTGAACGCGATAAAGACGAGAAGTTTTTCAGCAGCTATTCCGTCGATGTCAACAGACTGGAGCCCACCGTCGCATGCCACCCCAATCCGGGAATGCGCAAGCTGGCCCGCGAATTGCGCACCGAAAAGCTTGATCGCGCCTATCTGGGAAGCTGCACTGGTGGAAAAACAAGCGATTTCTATGCTGCCGCGGAAATTCTGAGAGGACGCGAAGTGAGGATTCCAACCTTCGCCGTGCCAGCCACTCCCGAGGTAGAGGGGGACATGAAAACTCTCACGATCGGAGGCAAGACGCTATGGCAGATTTTTGAGGATGCAGGCGTGCTTATGAGCGCTAATCCGGGCTGCGCAGCTTGCTTGGGCGGCCCCATTGACACCTTTGGGCGTATGAACCAGGCCGGCACCTGTATCAGCACCACCAATCGAAATTTCCCCGGACGTATGGGGGCCAAAGAAGCTCGGATTTTCCTCGCTTCTCCGGCAACCGTTGCCGCAAGTGCGGTCACTGGCTCGGTAGCAGACCCCAGAGATTACCTCCAATAAAATAAGAGCAAAATAGAGAGCATCCCTTTCAGCCCCCTATGCCGTTTTTCTCATTGTGAAAGGCACAGGGGGCCGCTCTTTTTCCAGGCGGATTAAAAGTATTTATGTTGCCAAAGTTCAAAAAAGCTCCTTTCTAACAACACATCAACCTCTTCCTTATCAAGAATATCCTTCATTTTGATGCAAAAAAGAGGAACCGCTTTTCTACCCACCACCCTCCGACGGGGCAAGTTTTACAAGTTGACTTTTTAATTTTTTCTTCTTTCCCCCTCTTGACGTTCGCACCGAAAAGGTGTACCTTTCGTGCCTAGCGAACTGATGGCTATTTTTATGAATAATAAACTCAAGCAAACAATAAAAAAGAACAATGCCTTTACTCTCATAGAGTTGTTGGTGGTTATTGCGATCATCGCAATCTTGGCGGGGATGATTTTACCCGCTCTGAGCAAGGCCAAAGAAAAAGCTCAACGTACTACTTGTGTGGGTAATTTTAAGCAATTACTCCTCACAATGACGATGTACACAAACGATAATGAAGATAGAATGGCTCCTGCAAACTGGGGAGCTCCGGGGGAAAATCGCCCCGATGGCTGGCTCTTCCCCTATACCGGGGTTGCAACCCCGGGCACAATCGCTAAACAAAGCAGCGCCCGTGTCCCCAATGGAAGGGATCCGG
>DBPU01000048.1:0-17902 GCA_002305615.1 Verrucomicrobia bacterium UBA1412
CTTCAATCCGGGCTCAGCCGGGTCGGTCACCTGCACAATTGAGGCCCGCGGAATATCCTGCTCAATGTTTTCCACGCGCAAGCGGGTCCTCAGTAAATCACGCAGCTTGGACTCATTTTCCAGATCGCGCTTCGCATTCCAGTAAGGACGATATTTGGCCGAGTTTTCTGCATCCAGCTGTTTGGCTTCATCAAGCATCTTCTGGTTCGCCTCAGCCTGAGTACGAAGAGTCACCGCGCGGGACCTCAAACCGCTGATTGAACTTTTCACCCGGTCATCAATCTGCTGGTTAATCGTCTGTAAAACCTGGGTCATCCTCTTCACGTCAGGGTGATCCGCTGTGTAAGAAACGTCTATAGTAGAGAGCTCCTGTTCCGCCAAATTTTTCTTGAGGATAAGCTCGTTCAGAACCACATCGTTCGGGTTGGCCCCCATCAGGGACTCAAGCTTCTTCTCGTCATCCAGAGACTCGAGCTCAGCCAGGAACTTTTCAAGCTGCGAGCACTGCCCTTCCAGCGTAAGCCGTTCCATATCCAGTTTGCGGACCGCTTCAGGCTCCAGGGTCGGCCCCATCGCTCCTTGACCCTCGGCGATATAATCAGAAATCTTTAATTCCAGCCTGAGTGCATCCACCTTTTCCTGCAAACTTTTCACACGGCCTTCATATTCGTCAAGCGTTTCGGTGAAAGTCTTTGCCGTCTGCTCGGAAATCTCTTTGTATTTTTTCAGGCGGTCTTCACGATATGCCGCGGCAATCGTATTGGCGATCTCGGCTGCCTCCATCGCGTCCTTACTCCGTACACTCACTTCGATGAGCTCCGTGTTTCGGAACTGGCGCACATCCATATCATTGAGCAGCTTGTAGTACGCCCTTTGCAGCGAAAGATTGGGGATATTCTCCCGTGCGCTCCAGCGGCTGATCAGATTCAGATTCGTGATCACACCGTAGAGCACACTCTTGGATTTAATCACCTCAAACTCAGTCAACACGAAATAGGGATCATAACCGGTGTTGCGGGCTCCCTCGTAAAGCCCGGCGACATCCGTATCCTTACTCACCCGAATGCGAACCGTACTCTCGAACTTTTCCGGCAGGAGGAACGTCAATCCCACCGTGGTCGCCAGTACAAGTGAAAAAATACCCACAACCATCAGTTTGCGGGCACGGATTACCCTCCAGTAATCCAAAAAATGCTGTGCCGGCTCGGCACTCTGTGCTGTCTTCGAAAAAGGTTTATTATCCATGCTCTAAAAAAAAAGAGGCCAGACAAGTGTTCCAGCCTCTTGTTGAATTCTATATCGTCTTTGCTTCTAAGCTCCCTAGAGATTAATAGGTTGCTCTCAGACCCAAGGTCACGCGATTGCGGTCGTAATCCCGATAATCAATATTCGAGGTAAGATTATCATAGGAGTAACTCAGGTCCACAAAAGTTCCGACCGGGCAGTCAAACCCTGTAATCCGATAGGAAAGTGAGGGTCCGATACTGAAATAATCATCATGCGTATCGCCGCTGGAAGCGTAGCTCGGTGCCTCTCCATAAGAAGAATGCTGATAAACACCGCTGATAGCACCCTCAAGACGAGGCATAATCTGATGACGCACGGAAGCGAACACCGTCGTGACTTCTGCTTCCATTGCACCCCATTGTGAAGCGCCGATCTCGTGGCGAACTCCCAACTGTGCAGTACCATTCTCGTGGTATTCCCAGCGGAAGACGCTCTCAACAAAAGGATTGGTCGCATCCTCATCCAAATCCAGCTTGCCACCAGGAACCAGCACACCTGAACCTGCAGGAGATTCATACCAGTAGCTCTTGTCGCTATAATCCTTCACGTTCTGGAAAGAGGTGTACTGAACACCCAGGCGGGTCGTCCAGTCGATTCCCTTATCCAGAGTCAGGCGATAGCCCAAATATCCGGAGTGGCTCAAACGATCATAAAGATCGCTGCCGTAGGTCGCAGGAAGACCGCTTCCACCATACAACTTGGCACCGTTTTTCCCGTAGAGTTCCCTTGTTCCCGAGCCATCATAATCAGCATAATTCATCTGATAGCCCACGAAGAAACGGTTCACATCGTCCAAATCATAGTACAGGTCAATGTGAGGGGTGTGCTCCATGCGGTTCAGCACAAATGCGTAGTCGTCATTTTCGAAATCCCAATACGCATTCCGGTATCCCACTTCAAAACCCATATCCTCATAGTATTTGACTCCTAAGAGAATCTCGGCGAAGTTGCGGATATTGTTACCCTCGGCGCGCGTCATGAATTGCTGACCGGCGAAATCTGAAAGAAGTTCAGGCTCCTGCGCGATAGCAAAAGAATCAGACAACTCCAAACGAACATTATCCGAGAACTGATGATTGAAAGCCGCATCCACTAAATGGGACTGATCATCTTTCGGACTCGTGCGATCCCCATAATAGGTATAACCATATTCATAACGGATGCTTGCCAATGTTTTGTCGTCCTGATACTTCAGTCCAACTGAGGGAACTATCTGAAAACCAAAGCTATCCTTGGGATCCACTTCAACTCCAGAAGGGAGAGTACCCTTCCAACTGGATGTGATGTTGTCGTCATAGAAACCACGAACAGACAGGGATGCGCTTAACCAAGGCAGAGACTTCTCACTGCTCTCTAACTGAGCTTGCGCAAAAACTCCTTGTGCTCCTGCCAACCCCAGAGCCACGGCACCCACAGATGCAATAATCTTTTTCATATTAAAAAACTGTCGTTGTTTTAAGTTGTTTCGTTAATCCAACCACCGTTACCGGGGCTATCTTCGCTCTTTTCCCAGGGAATGTCAACGGATAATCGGAAAAAATTTCCATTTTTTATCCCCCCCGCTATTCGACCAGCCTCCATCTATCCCACTCCGATAAAAGTAATTGATCCGGAAGCAGATCTGCAAGCGCATTCTTCAGAGGAAAAGTACCGGGAAGCTCTCCGCGGGTGTAAAACCGCGTAACTATCCCTCCCCAACTCGGCTCTGAGCTACCAAATTGACTCAGTTCACTCAAAAACCTTCGGTCCAGCGTCAGCTGTGTTAAATATAACCCTTTAATTGGAGAAATACTATCGTTAATTTTAAAAAATTCCCGATCCGGATCCAATGGCAAATTAATTGCCGCATGTTGCCCATACCACGCAACCGCCCAGGGCATGTCCGTCGCGAACAATTCATCCCCACGATAAAAATTGCTGATCCTCGACACAGACTGAGGATGATACGGCGGCCAGACCAGGGGATACGTCGCCGGCGGCATGAGCGCCAGCCACAACGGCAAACTCAAGACCGCCCCCGTAAAACAGACGATCAGAGTCCGGATCGGCTTAAGCTCATAGTTAATCTCCTCGATCAGCGTAAAAATAAACGCCGAGCCAAACACGAACACGATCGGTAAAAACACCATCAGGAGATTCTCGCTGTGAACCGATGAACCCGAGTCGCTCAAACCCGTCCGGGTTGCCGCCTGCGCTACACCCGTCAGTAGTATACAGACCACCAGCAAAAACCGCGTGCTGTTCAAACCCTTCTTCACAAACGGCAGAAGTATCCCCGCCAGAAAACAAATCGTCAGCCAGGATTCTCCCATCTGCGGGATACCGCTCCGGATCACCTCTGCCAGATTCTGGAGCAGCTTCCTCGGGTATTCATTGAATTCCGGTCCGTAGAATACCAAAATATCCGGCGTCGAAATCCGCTCCAGGATATCCCCGCCCAGCTTGGTCGTTCCAACCGCAGGCGCATAAGTCGCCAAGCCGAACGGCAAACCGCTGACCATGATATTCCTCGCAATCCACGGCGCCAGTACCATCCCGAACACCAGGAGAACCATTACCCCGGCCAGAATCTTGCGCCCGCTGCGCGCTCCCTGCATCACGTACCAGACCACCGGAATCACCAGCCACCCCAGGGCATACTGGTTGAGCGATGCCAGCCCCGCCAGTAAACCGATGAGGGCTCCCATCCCCATGGTCCAGCCCACTCCGGGAATGCTTTCCGTGTCATTCACGTTCTCGGTTATATTCGCCATTCTGAACGAAACCAGAGCATGAAAGAGACAGAGAAGAACCACCATTGATAGAATCGTCGGCAGCCCGCTGATGGAAAAACGCCAGACCAATTCATTCAGAAATAGCATCACAGCCGCGAAGATACCTATCTCCCGGTCAAACAACCTCTTCCCCAGCCGAAACGTCAGATAAACCGCTACCAGCAGCAATATCTGGTTGAAAACGCAGATCACGATCTCCGGCAGATACCTCACGTCCTTATCTTGCGGAACATATTGAATCGGCACCCCCATGAGCGAAGCTCCCTTAAAGGCCCCGGCCAGAAGCACCGGGTAGAGCGGCGGATTGACGATATCCGGATGACTCCCGATCTTCGCATCACCGCCCGTCTGATCCTTCACGATCGTCAGGCTCGAAATCCTCAGGTAATCGGTCACGTATCCCCTGCCCTGCGAGATATTCCGCGCCAGCTGCGCCATATCCATCGCTTCGGGATTGCTCAGGTTCTTATACTCCCGCAAACCGTAAAAAGAAAAAAAGCTTCCCACCAATAGAAAAAGAATTACCCGCCGCCACCAGCGCATCGCTCCCTCTCCGTCCAATAAATTTACCAGCTCTTGAGCCGTCTTCATCTTCAACTATTCCTTCTGTAATTGATATTCCCTTAACTTCCGATGCAACGTTCTGCGGCTGATACCCAGCTTCTCGGCCGCCCGCGTCCGGTTTCCGAAAGATTCTTCCAATGCTCTCATGATGAGTAATTTCTCAGCCTCCTTCACGCTCGGAAGCGAAGCCGGGAAATCTCCCCCTTCATAACGATGCTCCGGAACCGATTCGCTCCGGGCTTTCCCCGGGGCTCCGGACTCCGTCTGCCGCTGGGGCCTCCATTCTTTCACGCTCGGAGGCAAATCCCGAATCTGAACCGCTGAACCGCTGGCAAAAATCACCGCGTGTTCCAGGCAGGCCCTCAATTCCCTCACATTCCCCGGCCAGGGGTAGCGTCTCAACAGTTCCAGCGCATCCCGGCTCAGATGAGTCACCGCCTTCTGATTCTCCTTGGAAAACTCCTTCAAAAACTTTACCGCTAATAACGGTATATCCTCCGACCGATCCCTCAAGGGCGGCATCATGATCTCTACCACCCGTAGCCTGAAAAACAAATCCTCACGGAACGTCCCCTCTTTGACCATCTTCTCCAGGTCCTTGTTCGTTGCCGTGATGAGCCGCACATCTGCGCTCAGGGTCTTGCTCGAACCCACCCGTTCAAACGTCCGCTCTCCCAGAAACCGTAAGAGCTTCACCTGGATGGATGCATCGATCTCCCCGATCTCGTCCAGAAAAAGCGTTCCTCCGTGTGCCTGCTCGAAACGCCCGATCCTCCTCTCGTTGGCCCCCGTGAAGGCTCCCTTCTCGTGCCCGAAGAGCTCGCTCTCCAGCAGATTCGTATTGAGAGCCGCGCAGTGAACCGTGATCATCGGCGCCTTGGCTCGCGGGCTCAGCTGGTGAATCGCCTTGGCGATGACCTCCTTGCCCGTGCCGCTCTCTCCGCGCAGAAGCACCGTCGCCCGGGTCGGCGATACCTGCTCCACCACCTCCAGTATCCTGAGAAGCGCCGGAGATTCTCCCACGACGTTCTCCAGCCCGAATCGGCTGCTCAGCTCCCGATGCAGCACCGTGTTCTCCTCTTCCAGATTCCGCCTCTTGAGCGCTCGGGCTATCCGCATATCCAGCTCGTCAATCTGCATCCGCCCCTTGGACAGGTAATCATCGGCCCCATGCTTCATCGCTTCGACCGCCACATCTTCCGAACCGTAGGCCGTCATCAGAATGCAGACCGGCGGCCGCGAAAGGCTCTTTGCACGCCGGATCAATTCAAATCCATCCTCCTTATCCGCCATCCGCAAATCCGTCAGGACTACGTCAAAATTCTCCTCCTCCAGTAACCTCATCGCCGCCTTGATATCCTGAGCCAGGTAAATATCAAAGTGATCCTCCAACGCCGCGTTGAGACCCTCCCGGGCCGTCCGCTCGTCATCCACTATGAGTAACATCGGTAAAGCCATAGCCTGAACCTATCCTTCCTCCGGAGTCCCCACCGTTTCTGCACCGGCCGGATTGAGCAGCTGCGGTCCTTGCTCCTGCAACGGCAGAAACACCCGGAACTCGGTCCCACAACCCTCCTGGCTTTCCACCTCTATCCTGCCGCGATGCGCACGGACAATTCGCTGCACGATCATGAGCCCCAGACCGGAGCCCTTCTCGTGCGTCGTAAAAAACGGGGTAAATAAATTCTTCAATTGCGCCTGGGACATCCCCGGGCCCGTATCGCCGATGCTCACCCACACCCAGTGAACATTCTGCCGCGTCCGCAAAGTCAACCGTCCTCCGCTGGGCATCACCTGCATCGCGTTCTTGACCAGGTTCACCAGCACCTGCTTGATCTGGTCTACGTCAAAATAGGCCAGCATCAGGTCCTCCCGCAAATCAAGCTCCACGAACATCTGCCGGTTTTCCAACTCCGGCTTCATCAGGTCCACCACCTCGCCAATCACGTCATTGAGCAAAGCCAGAACCGGTCGCGGAGGCGTCGGCCTCATCGCCTGCAAAAATTGTGTCGTGATATAATCCAGCCGCCCGATCTCTCCACGCGCTATCTTCAGGTACGAATCCAGACGGGTGATCGAGTTTTTCCGGTCGCGCTCAGCGGTCCCTTCTTCAACGACGGAATCCGCCACCTTGCGTTTTTTCCCGAAAACACCCCGACCGGCCTTCGTTTTCGCAGTCCCTTCCTGAGCCTCCAGGGAGTTCTCCAGCTTCTTGAGCTCCCGACTCATGAGTTGCAGGTGAATGCTGAGCGCATTGAGCGGATTGCCGATCTCGTGCGCCACACTGGCCGCCAGAAGCGTCAACGCAGCCACCCGCTCGCTCTCCATCGCTTCAAAAGTCTTCTTACGCGTCTCGGTTGCATCGTGAAGAATCAGCGCGATCCTTCCTTCGCCATTCTCTGAACCGGCTAACCGAGCCACTTCCAGTCGGATAAACCTCTGCTGCGGGTAGTAAATCTCAAATTCATGCCGCTGGAATACCCCCACGCTCCCCTCACTGGCCTTCAGAACCGCCTTCCAATCCAATCCCGGCAGATACCGCTGAATCTCGTGGTTTTCATCCACTCCTTTGGGAACTCCCAAAAGCTTTTCCACCGCCTCGTTGGCATAGAGAATCCCTCCCGATTCATGGGTCACCACCACCCCATCCTCAATCGTATGAAACAGTATTTCGAAAAACGCCCTCTCTCTCGCCAGCCTCTGAACCACTGTCTGCAAATCCTCCTGGGGTAGACAATCCAGATTCCCCAGAGCCCGATCCAGAAACCGGGTCCGCCGCTCAGACCAATGAGATGACGCTTGCGTTTGAGGTTCGTTCTTCAAAACCACTTCTTCCTTCGAATGTAGATGAAGATGACTAACGTCAACACGATATTGAGCCCCAGAACCCAGTAGGGACTCCAGGGATTATCCACGCCGATCTCCCAGAATCTCAGGTTCATCCCATACCAGGCTCCGATGGCCAGGGTCGGCGTCGTCAAAATGGTAAAGAGAGCCAGCGTCTTGATGATCTCCTCTGTCCGGTTGCTGCTCAGGTAAAGGTAGACTTTTAAAATATTCGTCAGTGAATCCGCATAATTCATCGCCATATCGCTCAGGTAGGATAACCGGTCATAAACGTCGCGATAGTACGGCAACAAATTGGGACGAATCAGCTTGTAGCCCGGTCGGCTCAGCTTGGCCATCACCTCTTTCTGCGGCATAATGATCTGACGCAGGTGGTAAACCTCTTTTCTGATTTTGATGACTTCGTTGAGCAGCTCGCTCTCCTCTTCATCCGACTCCAACACTCGGCTCTCCAGCACGCCTACTTCGCTTCCGAGCTCATCCACCGCCGGCGTATAGTGCTCCACAACCGCATCCATCAGGAGATGCGCCAGGTGGTCAGGCGTACGCGCTGCCAGCGATTTTGCCCGCTCGCACCGCTCTGCCAGATACTGAATCGCCTTCAGGGATACATAGTGGAACGTCACGATGAAGTTCCTCCCGATGAAAAAATTCATTTCGCTCGTATCGAATACCCCGTCTCTCCGGCTGTAGTCCACTGCGTGCAGCACAATGAACAGATACGGATTAAACGCATCCCCTTCCTTGGGCACATATTCATCGAGCTTCGGGCTGGGACTGTCCTGAATACAGTCCTCGATCGAAAGAGGGTGAAAGTGGAATATATCCTCCAAAACCCATTTAATCTCGTTCGGTGTCGGATTCTCCATATCCACCCAGAGAAATAGGTTCGTGTCGGATAAAAGTGTCGGCATCAAAAACGGCTCCAGATCACTGGTATGCAGTCGGCCCTGAGTCGTAAAAGCATAAGAACGCATCATAAGCTTAACTCTTTCGATTCCTTTTTCTTTTTATCTTACAAACGCTGCTCTTTAGAAAAGTCTCTGTAGCCGAACCTGCCGGTCTTCCCTTTCCTAAATGTGAAAGTGACACTTTGTCACACAACTCCCTTATCTATACCCGCCCCGTCCAAAAAGGTCAAGCCCGGCTCCCGTTTCCATACCCTTTTTTCTCCTCCCCTATCGCCTTCTTTTCCAACGTTAAAATCCTCCAGACTGGTGCTTGATTTCCATAACCCGTTTTCTTACACTCCACTTGTATGATGTTAAGTCTCAAGCATAGCACACTGGCAGGGATTATCGTGGCAGCCGCGCTTTGCCACTTTTCTCCCGGGCTAACCCGGGCTGAAGATGCCACCCTCCAAGGCTCAAGCCCCATCCCTTCAGGCCAGACTTCATCGGCCCAGACTCCGCCAACAATCCCCGATTGGCTCTCCAAACCTCTGACCCTTGCCGATTGCCTCAATATCGCTCTGGCCAATAACAGCCAGATCAAAAAGTCTCAATTCGCCATGGAAGCCGCCACGGGCCAGGCCATCGTCAACCGGGCCATCGTTGTCCCCAAGGTTGTCGGGTCCATGAGCGTCGACCGCGTCCAGGATCGCTTTGTTGAGCAAATCCCCATCCCAGGCATCGAAATCCCCACCGATCACTGGACTTCCGGCATTCGGATTCAGCAGCAGCTCTTCCAGGGCGGCAAGATCATCGCCTCTCTGAAAGTCGCCAAACACATTAAGGAGCAGGCCACCTATGACCACCAGGCCGCCATCGCAGACACGCTCACTCAGGTCCGCGTCAAATTTTACGACGTTCTCCTCGCCATTGAAGTAATCAAGGTCAATGAAGCCTCCGTCAAACTCCTGGAAAATGAATTGGAGGATAGCCAGCGCAGGTTCAAAGCCGATGTCGTCCCGCGTTTCAACGTCCTCCGCGCCGAAGTCCAGCTCGCAAATGCAAAACCCCCTTTAATTAAAGCCCGTAACGATTACCGCATCGCCAAAAACGATCTCTGTAACCTCCTGGGCTATGACATCCCCAAAACCGTCTGGGATGATATTCCCCTCAATCTGGTGGGCGAACTGGAGGCCGAGCCCTTCGATATCGACCTGGGCGTCGCCATGGCTCATGCCATTGCCAACCGTCCCGAGCTGGGTGCCCTCCGCGAAGCTGAGATCATTGCCCAGCAAGAGGTCTACCGGGCCCGAAGCGGCTACCTGCCCGGCATCGTCGGCTACGGCGGCTACCAAGGCAAAAGCAGCGATTACAAAACCGATCTCTCCGATGTCCAGCATGGTTGGGTCATCGGCGGCGAGCTCAACTGGACGATCTTTAACGGCTTCCAGACCAAGGGCCTCACCGATACCGCCAAGGCCAATCTCGCCAGCTCTCAGGAAGACCTCGTTGCCACCGCCCGCAATATCGAAGTCGAAGTCCGCAGCGCCTACTCCACCTTCATCCAGGCCAAAGAAACCCTCGATTCCCAATTGAAAAACGTGGAGCTCGCCACCGAAGCACTCCGCCTGGCTCGCGCTCTTCAGGATGCCGGCAGCGGAACTCAGCTCGATGTGCTCGATGCCGAGACCTCCCTCACCCAAGCCCGTACTACCTGGGTCAATGCCTTGCGCGACTACGCCGCAAGCCTCGCATCGCTTGAGCGCGCTATCGGCCTCAATATCATGCAGGAATCCGTCAGCACCTCTTCCTCTGGAACATCCGCCCCGAGTGAATCTCCCATTCAGCCTTCCACGGAATTGCCCACCCTCTCAGTGGAACCCGTGCAAGCGCCTGCCCAATAGGAGAAGAGGCAAAAACCTTTCAGGCACAGTCCTTGCGTCGAAATTAAAACACCCTCCCAAACCGGGAGGGTGTTTTTTGCAATCGAATCGGTAACTTGCTATTTCAACGATACGCTCTCGATCTCAACCTGACCCTCCAACACGACGAGCCGAACAGAATGCAGAACTCCCTCTTCATATTTTTGCGAGTCCGTAATGAAAAAAGGCGTCATGTTAACCTTTCGCCTGGCCTCTGCAGACGCTTTCACCACATCCTGCTTCGCGCCCGGGTTTTCATTCATCTTTACTGAGCCGCTAGTGGTCGACTTGTCTTTACCGTCGAGCATCAATTCAACCTTATAGGAGTCAGTTACTTTAAGTTCAAACTCAAGCTCATATTGACCACTCTTGGGCACTCGGAATAAGTAGGAAACATTTTGGTCCTCATTGGGTTTAATGAGTTTGGACCCTGTTGCATCAGGCTGCCGCCGGGGTGTATCATACGCATTGCCGTCCCGCTGGAAAGGCGCCATCATCCCCAGATTCAGCTCCTGCGGAGTCGCGCGGTTAAACTCTTTCACCGCCAGCCACTGCGGAGAATCCTCCGGGTTATCACTCCCGTAATTCCTCACCGCCCAGTAGTTCTTATCTCCGTGTCCGCCGGCCGATAGAAAATTAAAAAGTGCCGATCCGGCCTGATTCACCGCACGCAAATGCTCAAGCGTATTCTCCTTCATCCGCGGGTCCCAATGCGTCTTGCGCATAATATCCCCGTCGTTATTCTGGAAACTCGGGTGTGCATCCCCCTCATAATTGAGGTAAACCAGCCCATAGAGCCGCGCCCAGGCCGCGTCCGTGCACATCTTATCGAAATATCCCGCTCGATTGTTCTTCCATTCATCAGTGAAAGTCCCAAAGGCATTCCAGCCGGCATTATCCCAGATCGTATCCTCTGTCAGAGTCGTCTTGCCGTCGCTATACCAATAACCGGTTCCGCCCCCGCCATAGAAAAAGTAGTTTACCGGCTTCACCTCACCGTTGCTCATTACCCCGGTAGTGGTAGTTATGGTGGTATCCCCCTGGATAGTGGTAGTGGTCTTCACGTCCTGCAGCTTGCCGTAGTCCGAGCGCGAATCCTTCCCGCCGTAGTAGCGGTCGACAAAGGAAAGAGTCCGGTTAATGAGGTCTTCATAGCCTTGCTGCCAGCAGATCACCGGTCTCACCCGACTCATCATCTCTTTATCACCGAAAACGGAGCGGAAAATCAGGCTCATCTGCACCGAGCGCATGGCTTTGAAGCGGAACATCAGCGTGATCTCGTCGCTCTCCCCGTCAAAGTTCAGAGGATGCCCATGCGCCTTGCCCTGCTCGCGGCACCAGGGCGTCTGCGAAAATTGGAAATTCCAGATTTCGTTGGAGTACTCCACATAGAGATTGAGCTCCGGATCCAACGGCGGGAAAACCGGGTTCTCCACCTTTGATTTATAGGGCTCGCGGCCATCGCTTCCATACTTGCAGAGCTGCGCCAGCTTGCGGATATACTCGTCATCGGCCTGATGGGGGATGCAAATCCACAAATCCTTCTTCCCTTCATTGGCCGCCATGATCAGGTATTCCCAGGCCGCGCCGCGTCCTTCCCAGTTGTATTCCTTACCCGGCAGCGGATTGGGCGATTGATGCGAATGGCACCAGAGTGTACGCTCGCTCCATTTGGATTCGGGCGACCAGTTGATCGCTCCCCAGCCCAGAGCGCGCACGGTCGTATATTCGGAAATCTTCTCGAAAAATTCCGGCGTGAAAAGGGTGTCCTCGGGGAAAGACTCCTCACTCCCGGGCCGGATCGGCCGCATCAGCTTCACGTTCCGGACTCCCCCGTCCGTCTCGGTGAATCGCAATATCAGCATCGTCCGATCCTGCTTCTTGTCGATCACCACCCGGGCGCTGGAGCGGTTCTTCTCCGCATCATAGGCCAGGTCCTCGACCCTTGCGCTCACGGCGCTCACCTTCGCCTTACCTTCAAAACTCAGCCGGTAAGTCCCCGTGCAATCGCCCGAACGCTCGAAGACGATTACGTTCGCGTCCTCGGTCGGCCAGTAGTTCTCATCTGTCTTCGCCCAGTTTTCTCCGCCCTTATCCCAGTGGCGTGAGGATTTCATCGCATCGGCAAAAACCGTCTCGGTTTCCCAGTACAGTCCCGGATTGCTCAGGTTGATCCCGAGCTCCATCCGATTCTTCTCGGCTGCAGGCAAATTCACCCACAGCGCCAGGAGCAGAATGCTCAGTATCTTCTTCCATCCGGATTTCATCGCCGTTTCCTTTCCGTTTCTAAAATCTTCCGGTAATGTTCTTCAAACCAACTCCCAGGAGCTTACGCACGATCTCCTCAATCGCCGCTTCCTCTCCCTGAATATGGAAAACCTGCTGCGTATGCGTCAGCGATTCTCCCGGTTTCAGCTCCGCTCCGGGCGAAGAGGTCTCGACTTCGTAGAAAGGTCCCATGATCGTTCCGTCATCCGTCGGTCCGTCATTGTAGGAGTTGATCACGTCCCCGTTGAAGGGATCCTCTTGTTCTCCCCATTGGCCGTTGACATAGTGAACCTCTCCTTCCGGCAGCGTATATTTCAAGAGGGTCAGCAACTTTTTCTCCGAGTCATAACTGCCGCAGATTTCCAACGCTCTTCCCAAGGGCAACCCGATCTTTGATCGATATTCTCCGTCGATCTTGAAGTAAATAATCCCCTCGGTTTCATCCACGATGAGACGCTCGGCGGGTACTTTGCCGAAATATTCGTCGTTCACTATTTTCCCGCTTCCCGCCTTGTTGTAGGGAATGAAAACCGTGGTCGTCTTGCTCGGATTGAACATTCCCAGTAACCAGATGGAGGGCAGCCCTCCTTCTCGGCTCCAGGCTTTCTCTCCCCGGTTCACCAGCGTGTTCTCCGTCTGATAAGCCACCGTCTTCAATCCGGCTCCCAGCTTCACACCCAGGCTCGCTTCCATCTGGCTCTGGTTGAGCAGGGATATCCGCCGCTGGATCTCCATCCGGAATTCCGTCCCGCTGGCATTCTTCAGTGTCGCCTTCCGCCCGAAGGTAAAGCTCCGGGGGCCGCGTTCGATTAAGGGGAAGCCCTCCGTATCAATCACGGCCGGAACATTCCAGTTTGCATAGACCTGTTCCTCGCCGGGCTCGAAATACCAGGAGAATTTTCCACCCTCTGGCCCCAGCCAGAAGCGCTCTTCACCCCCGAAGGGATTGAACTGTGGGCTAAGCTCGCCCGAGGCGATCAACTTGTGGTTAATCCACCCATAACTATCCCCGGAGCCGCCCGACGCCGTCGATGTCATCACGCGCGCCTGGTAATCCGGGACAATGAGGACGCGTGCCTGCCCGTTCTCGCCCACAAGCTCCAGCGTCTCTATTTTCTGACTCTCGAAAAAGTCTACGTCATATTGATATGTTCCACTCATTTCTCTCGTATTCTCCAAGGTCCGGCAGGAGCAGAGCAACCCGCAAATACCGGCACAGATAATAATGTTGCTGATTTTCATGATCTCTCTTTCATGGCGGTTCCGGATTCAAAAACGGTTAATACCCGCTTCAATCCTTCCAGTGTTACCGGTTTCAAAAGAATCTCGTCAAAATCCCTATTTTCCTGTTGAGTCAACTTCGTATCGGCCGTCACCGCGACAATTCGAACTCCTGAAAAAACGGATTTTTCGCGAATTGCCCGGGCCAGAGCCTCTCCGCTCATTCCCGGCATCCAGAGATCCGTGAATACCAGATCGAATTTCCTCTCACTCATTTTCTTCAGCGCTTCTTGCCCGGAGTCTGCCGTCTCTGCCTTGATTCCCAGACGCAGGAACATCAACTCCAGAAGCCTCAGATTCATCCCCACGTCGTCCACCAGGAGCACGCTCCACCCCGTACTGATCTCCGGCTCGGGCCTCTCATTCGGGCTTTTCTCCTCCTGTCGACAAACCTCTACCGACTCCAGCCTCAACGTGAAGAGGCTCCCCTTTTCGGGCTCACTCTTCAAAATAATCGTCCCGCCCATCTTCTCTGCCAGCTTTTGGGAAATCGACAGTCCCAGACCCGTCCCCTTGTAGATGCGCGAATCCCTCACTGCATCCTGCTGCACAAATGGCTCGAAAATTGTCTTCTGATGCTCCGACCCTATCCCGATACCCGTATCCTCGATGGACGCTTCAAAATGACGGTCTTCATAGCGCGCACTCACAATCACCGAACCCTCATGGGTGAATTTGATCGCATTGCCGATCAGGTTGAACAGAATCTGCCTCAACCTCAATTCATCCAGATATAGCTGCGGAAAGTAAGGCGCTAGGTTAAACTGCAGACCAATTCCTTTGCTCTTGGCCGCCTGCTGAAATACGTTTTTCAGCTCCTCAAAGAGACTCTTGATATCCGTCGGTGCGGGCACGATCTTCAGTTGATCTGCCTCAATCTTGGATAAATCCAGAATGTCGTTGATGAGACTCAATAACGCCTTACCCGCCAGACTGATATTTCCCGCATATTCCCCAATCTCCGTCCGGGATAATTTCTCGTCCAGCAATAAATCTGCATACCCGATCACCGCATTGAGCGGCGTCCGCAACTCGTGGCTCATCGTCGCCAGGAATACGCTCTTGGCCCGATCCGCCTCCCGCGCCTTCTCCAGTGCATGGGATAACTCCGCATAATAACTCTGCCGCAGAATCAATATCTCTATCGTCGTCGCTACCGATTGTATCAGTTGTATCTGCGGCTTGGTCAGATGCTTCTTCTCACGCTCGAAGCTTAACCCGAAAATCCCCCAGAGCTTGCCTTGATAAAAAACCGGAACCGCATAGAAAGATTTCACCCCCAGTTCGCGAATCATCTCTCCCCAACTGCTCTCTTCCACCAAATCCTTATTCGTCTCAACATCATCGCAGAAAATCATCTCTCCGCTGCAAAGCATGTCAAGCCAGGGACTCTTTTTCATGATAGCCCAGGTAATATCTTCCACCATCTTCTTCTGCACTCCCTCAGCACAACACTCACTGATCGGATGCGCCTGCCCTGCCTCCAGGCTATAACGCAGAAGCACGCAACGGTCTGCACGAAAATGATGACAGAAACTCGTCGAAATCGTCTGAAAAGAGGTTTTCGCATCCTCTGCCGGGTTCAGCGCACGCAGACATTTGTTAAGTGCCCTCTCGTTCTGCATCAAAAGATTGAGCTCCTCCACATCGACCGATGCCCACAAAACCGTCTTGCGATTGAATGCCGAATCCGGCAATCGCACGAAATCCACCCTCCGATGCAGACCCTTGAGCGTATAGTCCACGCTCTTCTTCTCTCCTGTCTCCATCACCTGCACTACCGCCTCGGAGAATAGACTCACCAACTCCAGCGGCAAATCCTTCAGGCGAAAATTCCTTCTGTAGCCGCTGGGCAAACTCTCGTCTTCCCCATATAACAGCAGTATCTCCCCGTTCTCATCCACCACTCCCACATACAGCGGCAAGTGAAAAAACACCTCGTTCATCTGCCTCAGATACTGCTTGTGACTCAGCAGCAACCTCAGCAGCAACACCGACGAAACCAGGAGAAATATCAGAAAAATCCCTCCGGCCAATAACCACTTCCAATAAATCTCGACGTAGCTCTGCGGCTTGCCCAGGATGAGCGCATCTTCCGGAATATCCTCCTCATCCACCTGGTAATTTTTCAACATCTTCCAGTTAAGCAAAACGCGCGGTTTCAGTATTTGAACCGGAATGTTATAGGCCGGCTCTCCGCGCAGAATCCGGACACTTATCTTACCCGCGACGTCTCCGATCCTCCCCGCCTCCATAAGGTTTCCTCCCACTGTTTTGAATTGAAGCATCACATCGTGCATCACGAAAAGCGGTACATCTTCACGGCCTCCCAGTTCGTTCATCAGAAGATGCAGCGACACGAAATTAATCGCCTCCCGATTATACCATCCGTGAAAAAGAATTGCCGCATCCGACCCCAATTTCGAAACCTCTTTTAACATCTCCGGCGTGTTCACACTGTCGTTATCAATGTAAATCAACTCCATCCCCGGATTCTGTTTGAAATAGGCAAAAACCCGGTCTCTCACTTCCTGCCCGTGCTCTCCCCAGTGTGTAAGCAACAGCAACTTCTTTTTTCCCGGAAATAGTTTCCGGATCAGCTCGATATTCTCTTCCGGGTTTACCTCATCCACCACGCCCGTCAGATTCGAATGCTCTCCCAGCATCCGCCGCCACCCCGAAGGACTCCCCAGAAACACGATCGCGACATCCCTGGGAATCCTCTCGTGATACCGGTTCAGTGTCTCAAAGGCCACATCCCCGAAAGTCGTAATTAAATCATATTTCCCCGATTGAATCTCCTTCCACAGTGCCTCCAGCCGTGCTTCCAAACCCACCTTGTGCATGTTCGTGAGCATATCCATCTCAAAAAAATCAATCGTGTACGGCACCCCCGAATCACCCAACTCTTTGAGATAACGATCTACCACGTAGTAATGCTGCACAAAAGACAAATTTGCCGAGGAGAGCATCAGTATCCTGCGAGTCTTCTCCTCCTTGGGCGCCTCTGACTCTTCCGGTCCGGCTGCATCCTGCCCCGGTAATACCCCGACCGGCAAAAATAATGCCGCCAGCAAGAGTATATAAAAACTTCTCCTTATATAATCCATCCCGGTGCCGCTCCTTTTTTTACTCATCCCGACACACTCTTCTTCAGTCATTTTTTCCTCAAACGTTGATCCTCGCAGATTTACCCACAAATTCAAAAGACCATCTCTATTTCAAGAGGGCTTTGGGGCCGGCGAATATCCTCACACTTTCTTCGCCGGCCGGCTTGCCTGTCTGCCTACTCCTCCAGCGCTGCCGCCGCTGCCGCAGCACGAGCCGCATGCACTTCCTGTACCAACTCAATATGGTTCAGTTCCAATGAGATCGGTTTGTAGTTTTGCCCGTGGAAGCTCAGAGTATCACTCTCGGCGGCATACTGAAAGTCTTCTGTTTTGGGATTGATCTGCCACTCCACAGTTCCCTTGCCCGAATCCATCAGGCAAAGTCCAACCTCAACATAATTGATATTTCCGCTCTTCACCCGGCCTTTCGGGCTCACATCCTTTACCTGATAATGCCGCAGCACTCCTCTGAATTTCCCGTCGGACGCTTTCTCTTTGGAGGGCACCACTTCCAGAATTTCCAGACCGCCCGTATTTTCCAGGGCATAATAGCCGCCGAAACCTTTGCTCTGCACTGCGCTCTGGCCATCAGCCTTCGCCTGCAGCGCTTTCTGTCCATCCATGTATTTCGGGTAGAAAATACAGCCGCAGACCACCACAATCGTCACAACTCCCACGACTCCCATCAAAGCACCCGGTATTTTTGGCATTCCGGTCTGGTTGCTCTCATTGCTTGTCCCTTTCTCGGTCATCAATCCGTAGTAACCGACAACCACGAAGCACAATGCCGGTACGATATAGGAAAAACTGATCCCAGCTCCATCCGAAACCCGGCCTTGAAAAGACGTCAGAACGGCTCCTCCCAGAATCGCCATGATGAGACCGCAGCCGCCCAGCTTCATCTTCTCTCCAAGCCCCTCGCTGGCAATACCGTAAATCGTCGGGAACATCAAAGACAT
>DBPU01000048.1:17910-44992 GCA_002305615.1 Verrucomicrobia bacterium UBA1412
AGCATATTTGGCGATATGTACTTCATGAGGAACGTACACACGAAACGCATCCCCACGAATACCACCAGCGTAATCGTGTAATACTGGGAGGCGGAAGCCTCCAATAGATTCAGCTCCTGCATCACGTAACGGATCGTATACGACCACACCCCGATCTGGGCCCCGACATAGAAGAACTGCGCCACGACGCCCCAGAGATATTTCCGATGCCGCAGGAGATCCTTCATCTCCATGAAGAATCCGCCCCGTTCAAAGTGAAACGCGTCAAAAGGGATCGAGATAAACGCCCAGATGTTCCTCATCACTCCCTTCTGCACCGGCGCCGCGCTGCAGGCTGGCATCCGGCAAAAGAGAATCGCAAACCAGATCACCACCAGGAGCAGCGCGAACCCGACATAGGTATTCACTGCACCCTGCAGCTCCCCGATCTGAAGCTTCTCCAGCCCATCGGCATTGATCAAACCCATGATCGCCCGGTCATCTGCATCCAGGGGCTGCAATTGGCTCAGGATAAACCACCCGCTCAGCATCACACCCAATATCGAACCGATCGGGTTGAACGACTGCGCGAAGTTGAGGCGCCGTGTCGCCGTCTCCGGGGCACCCATCGCCAGAATATACGGGTTAGCGGCCGTCTCCAGAATCGAGCATCCTCCTGCCAGCACATAGAGCGAAATCAGGAAAAACATGAATCTCATGAGATTCGTTGCATCGCCAAAAAGCAAGCCGGCAGGGTAAAACATCAAACCGCCCAGCGTGAACATGCCCAGGCCGAAAAGCACACCCACCTTGTAGCTGAATCGCTGCACGATCAGTGCCGCCGGGATCGCCAGGCAAAAATACGCCCCGTAAAACGCCAACTGAATCCAGGATGTCTGGAAATCGCTCATGCTCATCAGCCGCTTGAAAAAGGCCAACAGCGTATCGGTCATGTTATTTGCCAGACCCCACCATGCAAAGCAGGTCGTCAGCAAAATGAACGGGAAAAGAATATTCCTCGGTATCAGGGGAATCTTAGACTTGGATGAACTGCTCATATTTTTTCTTTCTTAAAAAATCGGTTATTTCTATTATTTTCCCAGCCATAAATCAATCGGTTTCTTCACTTTCGGATGGAAAGGCAGCATCACCTTCGCGCCCGTCCGGGCCGATTCATAAGCCGCCAGCATCATTTCCAGCACCGCTCGCCCATCCTCACCGGTCACGACCGGCTCCTTGTTATTCCTCACGCAATCAATGAAATGCGCCAGCTCATGCGGATATCCCTGATTAAAAACCTCTTCAAAAATCGTAAAGCTCCATCCTTTCGTGCTGCCGGCCTTCTCCATCGCGTACCCGTACCCTTTCTCACTGTAAGTCAGGGCCGAATTCCCGACGAAGAGATCCGCATAAACAACTCCCTCCGTACCGTATATCTCGATCCGGTCATCCATTCCTCCCTGTTTGGCCCAGGAGTTCTCCGCGACCCCGATGGTCCCGTCCTCGAACTCCGCAATCGCCAGCGAGTTATCCTCCGCTTTTGTCCTGCCCGTATGGTAGAGCGTCCGCATCGTCGCATACACACTCTTTACCGCCTTGCGCTTCAAGATCCAGCGAAACCACCCGAAAGCATGGCAACCCATATCCATCATCGCTCCGCCGCCGCTATGTTCGATATTGTAAAACCAGTCGCTGTGCGGTCCGCTATGCTTCTCGCATTGACGCAGTTGGAATATATTCCCCACGGCACCCTCTTCCACCGTTTTGCGTACCCGTTCATACTTGGGCGCGAAACAGAGCTCTTCGGCATACATCAGCTTGCGGCCGTGCTTCTTGCAGGTCGCGATCATCAAATCCGCCTCTTCCAGGCTCAGGCAGAGCGGCTTCTCCAGAATCACATGCAGCCCGTTCTCCGCAGCAAAACAAGCCACAGCGCAATGCAGGAAATTCGGCAGGCAGATATCCACCACGTCCGCTCCCGATTTCAGGATCGCCTCTTTCCAATCCGTGTAGTAATTCGCGATTCCCCAGTGCTTCGCGACCTCTTTAGCCCGTTCTTCTCTCCGGGAATAGATGCCCACGACCTCTGCATCTGCCACAAACCGCTTGTATGACTCCAAGTGTATATCCGCGATAAAACCCGCGCCTAGCAGTAAGACCTTTGTTTTGCTCATAATAAAAGCTAATTTCAGCCGCGATCCTACCAGATGTCTGCAAGATTGCAATACAGAGTTGATGTTTTTCTTTCTTTTTGATATAAGGGACTGTCGCGTCGATGAACGTACCAAATCAACTAACGCTTTCACGGCTCCTCCTCACCGGGGCGTTCATGTTAGTGATGAATTTCCAGTTTCCTTTATCAAGGACCTTGGCTCTTCTTCTTTTCATTACGGCAGGTCTGACCGATTTCTTTGACGGCCACATCGCCCGGCGCGATAAAATCATTACCAATTTTGGCATCCTCATG
The DNA here is from genome assembly GCA_002305615.1 of Verrucomicrobia bacterium UBA1412. Lineage (GTDB taxonomy): Bacteria > Verrucomicrobiota > Verrucomicrobiia > Limisphaerales > UBA1412 > UBA1412. Next base: position 20,357 of record DBPU01000048.1, read on the forward strand.
GACCCCCTGGCCGATAAAATTCTCACCTGCTTGGCCTTTATCGTCTTTGTCGAGTTGAGGATCATGCCCGCATGGATGGGCGGCATCATCGTCGCACGTGAGCTCGCCATTACCGGTTTGCGCCTCCTGGCCGCATCCCGCAACACCATCCTTGCCGCCGAGCGCTACGGCAAACACAAAACCATCTCTCAGATCGTCTGCATCATCGCCATCCTGGTCGAGCTCTCTTACAGGGAATGGGGCTCCTATGCCGTCACTTTCTTCTCCTTCTATAACTGGGCCCATTACTTCGTCAATATTTCCATCTGGGTCGCCGTCCTCCTGACCGTTGTCTCCGGGACCATTTACCTCTGGAAAAATCGCGAGCTCTACATCCGGGATATCTAGGCTTAACTCCCTCCTTTTTAAGTTTTTAAGCTTTTTTAGTAAATAATTGTTTTTTTATCCGGTCTCTTTGGCTATTCTTTCCGGCAGGTTTTATGCAACTGTTAAATCACTTTGGAAAAAATAGGCGTCTGCTGAGCACCCTTTGCTTCTGCGCCGCTTTTGTTGTAACCGCTTTTGCTGAGGACTCCCAACCCTCTCAGGAGTACCTGATTGGCGCGCGGTTGCCCGCTCTGAGCCCTGACGGCAAAACTCTGGCCTTTGTCTACCGCGGTGATATCTGGTCTGTCCCCTCCGAAGGCGGACGCGCCACGCCGCTCACCCTGCACGTGGACATGGATTCGGACCCCGTCTGGTCTCCGGATGGCAAATGGATCGCTTTCTCCAGCACACGCAACGGCAATAGTGATATTTTCGTCATGCCTTCCCAGGGCGGCACACCTCGCCAGCTCACCTTCAGCAGCGAAGCCGAAGCCCCCTCGGGATGGTCTCCGGATAGCTCCGAAATCCTTTTCTCCGCTACACGTGACGGCAAAGGCCCCGGCATCTTCTCCGTCAATCTGGACCTGGTCACCAAGAAATATGCCGAGGATTACCCCAAGCTTTATTTCCCAGCGTTCTCTCCCGATGGCAAAACCATCGTCTACGGACGCTTTGGCTTCCCCTGGATTCGCCCCCGTTACTACGGCTCCGGCGCCATGCAGATCAATCTCATGGATGTCGCCACTTCCGAGTGCAAAGCCCTGGTGGATGACCAGAAACAGCATCTCTGGTCTCGATTCATGCCCTCCGGTCAGGAAATCCTCACCGTCACCATCGGCGAGAGGACTCCCGGTGTTCCGACTCTGAGCGAAATCGGTTCGACAAACAAGTTTACCGATACCCCGGCCATGACCCCTAACCTCTGGAAGTTCAATCTCCAGGGAGAAGGTTGCCAGCTCACCCAGTTTACCGGTGATGCCGTCCGCGCTCCTTCCGTTGCAGCCTGTACTGGCGACATCGCCTTTGAGTACGACATCGACCTCTACATCCTGCGCTCCGGCTGCGAGAAACCCGAAAAGGTCCTCATTCAAGCCGCCGTCGACGCCAAAACCAATAAACGCAGAAACGAACGCTTCGACAGCAACAACGCCGCGGAACTCTCCGTAACCGATGATGGCGCGACCGTCTTCTTTGGTCTTCGCAGCGAAATCTGGTCCATTCCCAGTCAGAAACCTCCCGGCGTTGCCAATCGCTCCGCCAACATTGCCAAACGCCTGACCGATTGGGTCGGTGAAGATTCCAATTTCGTCGTTGCTCCCGGCAAAAAACCGACCAAACTCTACTTCCTCTCTGACCGCCAGAAGAATCTGCGCCTCTATGAGCTGGACCTGGAGAGCGACAACGTCGCATGCCTCTGGGATCGCGAAGAGGATATCCTCAACCCGGTCTTCTCTCCGGATGGTTCGGCCATCGCTTTCTGGGTCTCCGGCCCCGAGGGTGGACTCTACCGCCTCAACCTCGAGAACCGCGACCTCTCTAAACTTGTGAGTCTGCCCGCTTCCTACCTCTATGGCAATGGCGGCACCTCGTTCAGCTGGTCGCCCGATGGACGCTGGATCGCCTACACTCAGAACGTCCCCCGCGGCGCTCGCAATATCTTTATTGTCGGCTCTGAAGGCGGTTCTCCCGTCAACGTAACCCAGCTCAATGCCATGCACGAGCTTCCGACCTGGTCAGCAGATGGCAAGTTCCTCTATTTCTTCAGCGACCGTGATGGCGCGGGCATCTATCGTCTGCCCCTGCGCGAAAGTACGGCTCGGCTCGATGATTTCGACCTCAAGTTCGAACCCTCCACCAATAAGGTCAATGTCTCCATCGACTTTAGCAGAATCGACCGCCGCATCGTCAATCATTGCTCTGGGACTCCCTCCCAGATGATCGCTGCTCCCACGGGAGACCTGGTCGCAATCATCAACGGCGAAGTCGCTCTGATCAGCTATGACGGCAAAAGCATCCGCACCGTCACCAGCGGCGGCGGCAAAGGAAATCTCCAGATCGCGCCCGCTGTTAAAAAGGTCTATTTCACCGGACCCAATGGCGAAATCTTCGGGCGCCTCATTCAGGATAACGCCCCTCTGGAAAAGATCACCTTCATCGCCGACTTCGAACGCAACGTCCAAGATGAACGCCAGGCCGCCTTTGCGCAATTCTGGCGCAACTTTAAACGCGGTTTCTATGACGGCAATATGCACGGCCGCGATTGGGATGCCATTCGCGCTCGCTATGAACGGCTTCTGCCTACCATTGATACCAGCGAAGAGTTCGCCGTCCTGCTTAACCGCATGACCGGTGAACTCGAGTCCAGCCACTCGGAAATCGGCACCCGCAGAGAGGTTTCTTCTCCTTCACCCTCCACGCCCAAGCTCGGGTTCATCATCGACTATACCTGGCGCGGCCCCGGACTCCGGATTGCAGAAGTTCCTCCCAATATGCCCGGCGACTATGAAGCCACGCGCATCAAAGCGGGCGAGTATGTCATGCAGATTAATGGCAAGGATGTCCGCGCGGATGAAAACCTCTACCAGACCATTAACAACAAGCCCAATGACTTCGTCTTCATGGTCAATAGCAGGCCTTCGACCAACGATGCCCGCCTGGTCAAGTACAGTGTGCCTACCGCCTATTGGGGCAACACCCTCTACGAAAATAAAATCGAGAAAAACGTCAACATCGTCGACAAGGCCAGCGACGGCAAACTCGCCTATGTTCACATCGCAGCCATGGGCTCTCCCAATCAGATCCGCTTCGAGCGCGAAGTCTATGACCGCATTCAGGACAAACAGGGTCTCATTATTGATGTTCGCGGTAATCGCGGCGGCAATATCGCCGACACCCTGATCGGCTGGCTCATGCGCAAACCTCACGGTTTCGTGAAACCTCGCGACGAAGCCGTCCGGACCGTCCCCGATCGCTCCTGGGATAAACCCATCATCGTTTTGTCTGATCAGGAAGCCTACTCCAATGGTGAGCTCTTCACCACCGCCGTCCGGATCAATAAACTCGGTCTCGTCGTCGGTATGCCCACTCCCGGTTACGTCATCTGGACTTATGGGATGGGCCTGGTCGATGGCACCTCCGCCCGTATGCCTCTCTCCGGTGCATGGCGCCTGGATGGCACCCCCACCGAAGGAATGGGTGAAGAACCCGATATCCGCGTCGAGCTCACCGCTGAAGATTACCGCCTGGGCCGTGACCCTCAGCTTGAGCGCGCCATCCATGAAATCCTGAAACAACTGGATTCCGCACCCTCGAAGTAAGGCATATCCTTATAGAGTGATACAAAAGAGCTCTGACTCTTTCGCAAAAAGCCGCTGGGACCTCTCCCGCGGCTTTTTTGCCAGGGTTGCCGAGGTTGCCATATTTACTTCAGCAAACCGCCTCTCCTCTGCCTACGATCCCCAACCTATGACATCCGCCTCACTCCCCACTCTGCCCATCATCGAAACCCGACTCTACGCCGGTCTGGTCAAATTCATGGATAAGGCCATCGAAGAAGGCGACCTCAAAGCCTTCTCTCAACTCCTCAAGCTCCATTTGAAAATCCGCGCTCTGGAGCTTGCCCGCGAACGCTTCGAATTCTCCGCTGCGCAGGCGACCCTCAAACACGCCGCGCAAATCAGTGAAATCAATGCCATGGAAGAACTCTCTTTTGATGAAAAAGCCGACCTCCTCCGCACCAAACTCTGGGACCACCCCGAAGAACCCCAGGAGCCCGAAGAACCCAAGGCCCCCGAAGAGCCGCAGATGCCTGAAGAACCACGAGAATCCCCGTCCGTAGAATCCGCTACCGTACCCAAACCTCAACCCGCTGCACCCAAGCCTCAACCCACCGTTCCCGAAAAAACCCCGAGCCCGAAGGGCACACGCCTCGAAGAGGCAAATATGCATGCCCGTGGGTACGTCTCCCGCAAAAGATTCGTGCCCGAAGGGCACACGCCTCTTTCCTCTGCACCCCCCGGGGTGCAGCAAATATCAGGTATGCGGAGCATACCCATACTATAGCCCGGGGTCGCAGACCCCGGGTACCATCCGCCCAACAGCACCCACGACCCCGTAGGGGTCGCATCCGACCATCCCATAAACCAATCTGCGCGAATCTGCGGTTCCCTATTCGTGTCTCTTTGTGTTCATTCGTGGTTCTTCCCTTTGCGGTGTGCATTTTTGAGGCAATGCGGTGAAAATTCTCCTTCACAGAGAACCCCTTTTCTGTTCCAATCAGAATCCGAAAAGGCGAAACGAAAAGTTTCATCCCGATAACGGTGAAATACCTGGCCATCATAGGGCGCGAGCTCACCATCAGCGGTAAATCCTGGAAAACCTATTTTCTCAGGATGCTCCCGACTCTCCTGACCCTCGCTCTGTTGGGAGCGATCACTCTGGCAGGTAATTTTTACGAGGTGATGAAAGACGGCAAATTCCTTTTCTTTGCGACTCTCGGCATCTCAGCCCTTTACGCGGGCGCCTCCGGCTATTTTGCCTCTTCGGCCCTGAGCCGTGAACGCGAGGAAGATACACTGGGCCTGCTTTTTCTCACGCCTCTCAAAAGCCCGGATATCATCCTCGGGAAGTTTTTTTCTGCGGTCCAGCTCCATCTCCAGACGATTCTCACTCTGCTGCCGCTCCAGGCTGCCGCTTTCCTCATGGGCGGCATCTCGCTGGATGCTTTTTTCGCCATGAATGCCTTTATCTTCTGCTGGCTCTGTTTCTCAACCGGCGGCGGCATTTTTATTTCCAGCTTCTGCTCCACTCAGAGAACTTCCAGCGCACTCTCCATCGTCTTTATCGCCTTTGTCACCTTTGGCATCTCGGTTCTGATCCCTCTTACCGGTTTTACTCTTCAAAACCAGGGGGTTCTGAGCCAGGAAGAGTCCGTGAACCTCATCAAAACTCTCTTCCCATTCACTCCCGGGGGCATCTTTTTCGTCATGATCGCCTTTTTTTCCGCCCCGCGCACCCCTGAAGACCTGCTCTGGATGTTCCAACTCTGCAAATGGGGTTTGCTTTTTCTTCTCCTGCTCTCCACCCTTTTTCTCTGCGGTGCCGGTTCGATTACTTCCCGAGTCTGGAGGAAACAGCCTCCGCCGCGCAAACGTATCCTTCGAAATCGAATCGGACTTTTTTTTCAGAATATCAACCTGGGCTCCCTCGCCCGCAGAACTCTCCTCCGGCTTCGCTTTACCAATCCCTATGACTGGGTCAATTACCGGGACCGCATCCCTTCCCTCTCTCTCTGGATACTCTGGCTGAGCGCCCTCCTGCCCGTCGCCTATCTGCTCCACCTCTCTCTGAAACCGCTGGCCGTTTTTTTGGAGCTCTTGACCAACCTTATCCCTTCAGCCGCCATCCTGGCTCCTTCTCTCATGGCCGCCCCTCTCTGCATCATCTCCTGCATCGTCCTCAAAATCTGGACCGCCTATCTGGTCACCATGCGTATCCGCCGCGATGTCTCCACCCAGATGCTCCCGCTCATTCTCATGAGCCGCTTTTCTCCCCGGCAAATCATCCTCTCCCATGTCAAAAACATCTTTAAACGCGCCTGGCTTCTCCTCTTCTTCACCTTCGCGATTGTCGCCTACTACGCAATCACCCAGGCCGCCAAAGCCACGCCGCCGCCCGTCTACTCCGATTTCCCCATCCCTGAGCTCACGCCCTTCACCGTTGCCTATATCCCGGTCGCTTACGGGGTCATTCTCCTCCTGGCGGATATCCTCACCCTATCTCTGGTCGCCATCCGCTTTTCACTGCGCGCCAAGAATATCCAGTACGCTTTCCTGAGAACCATTACCCTGGTCCTGAGTACGCCCTGGATTATCGCCTATCTGGCCTTCATATTCTGGTACAAAACCACTGATAACATTACCCAGGCCTTCGACCTGGGCCAGATGCCCTGGCTCCTTATTCTCATCACTCTGGCGGCTCTCCTCTATGATCTGGCCCTCTGCGTTTACGCCTGGCGCAGCTCCCTCAAGCGGATGCGCTCCCAGGATTTCCTCGCCTGAGCCGTAATTCCTCTAAACTCTAAAAGAGGAGATACTTTTTCCGGGACCTGCTTTCCGCCTTGCGAACACCAATCTCGAAAGCCTCTCGCGGATTCTTCTCCGTAATCCGGCTCACTTCCGAACGGCTGAACCCGGCTTCACTCAACTGCGAAAGGAACTCTTTCAGAATCCAGAGATATTCTCCTTTTGCACCGACCCGCCGGAGCTCTCCGGCTCCGCTCTCAGCCACGCGGTAGTGACTCATGCCGTGGCCCAGAAGTGCGCGGTCCAGCAAATCCTCGTTCTTCAACTGCTCCAGGAACTGTGCATATTCCTTTGAGCATTCCCGAGTGATCGCGCCCAGGCTTAGCCGGATTCCCATCCTGGCCAGCTCCAGCCTCTCCCGGTTGTCAGCCTCAGAGCCTCCGGCCCAGATGAGCGCTGCGGCCTCCAGGCCCTCTTTGCGCATCAGGCTCAAAGCCTCTGCCACGCCCAGCCCATCCGCCGATTGAACCAGAATGGGGAGCCCCGTCTCCAGATGTGCCCGGCAAGCCGCCTGGAAGAGTTTGCCCGCCGTCGCCGTGAGGCCTCCGTTATCGATTCCGATTCGGATGACTCCGGGCCGTATCCCGCTTTCTCCGATTCCGTACCAGGCCTCCCGTATCCAGCCAAAGGCAATGTCCTCCGCCTGCTCGGTCTCTACCGAGGCCGGAAGATAACGGCCGTTCTCCTGCGCCGAGTAGCCCGTATTGGTCAGGATGTTCAAACCGGACGCCTTGGAGAGCCGCTGCAGGAATTTCACGTTCCGGCCCATATAGGCCGGAGTACTCTCCACCAGCGTTTCGCAGCCCGCCGTTTTGAGCGATACGAGCTCGGGCAGAATCTGCTCGAAAGCCTTCTCCATGTCATAGCGGATGGCGCCCGGAGCATCCGCCCCGCTGAAATCACAAACCAGAAATTCATCAGCCAGCGTCACGCCCAACCGGGATGGATTCACCGGCCCGCATACGCTCATGACCTTGCCTGTGCATAAATCGGGAAGTGCCGCCCCTTTGCTTCCGCCTCCGAAAATCGNNAGAAAGCTCGCCTGTTCACGTCCCGGAGAATACCAGACTCTCCCCCGTCCAGGCAATCTCTCTCTGGTCCTGAAGTGAGAAAATGCCGCCGGTTACCCCGACGGCATTCTTCGTCTGTGTTTTTAAGGATCTTCTACTGAGCCGCGTCTGCCGGAGCGTTTTCCGCCGTCTGAGCCGTCTCTTCGACTTCAGCCGGAGAATCCTCCCAGCCGCCGCCCAGAACCGTGTAGAGGTCGATCTGACTGGCGAACTTCTCACGCTCCAGCGCAACCAGAGCCTGTTCGGAGCTTTGCAGAGCGCGCTGCGCATCGAGCAAGCTCAGATAGTTATCGATCTGGCCCTCGTAGCGATAGTTTGCCAACTCATAAGTCCGCTTCACCGACGCCACGTAATCCTGTTGAGCCTTCAATTGCTGATCCACAGTGCCCAGCGTCGCCAGGACATCGGCCACTTCGCGGAAAGCCGATTGAATCGACTTTTCATACTCGCTGATCATCATCTCTTTCCTCACCTTGGAAGCACTGTGAGAAGACCAGGTCCGCATATCGAAAATCGGCATCACCAGCTGCGGAGCGTAGCTCCAATAGCCGCTGCCCGATTTGAAGAGACCCGAAAGTTCACTACTGGCGCTGCCGATGGCCGCCGTCAGGGAAATTCTGGGGAAATAGGCTGCACGGGCCGCGCCGATATTAGCATTGGCCGCCAAGAGCTTATTCTCAGCCGCCAGCACATCGGGCCGCTTGAGCAATATCTCCGAAGAAATCCCGGCGCTCACTTCGCGAGACGGGTTCAAACCTCTCAGGCCCTCAGGAAGCAACTCTTCCGGAACCGGTCCGCCCAGCAGGAACTCCAGCGAATTCTTGCTCTGGGCCAGGAGCTGCAGGTATACCGCCGCGCTTCTTTCGGCAACGGCCACCTGTGAAGCCGAGCGGCTCACATCGATCTCCGAAACCAGACCCAAATCGTAGTTGCGTTTGACTCTCTCATAAGTATCCCGGTAAGAGGCGATCAATTTCTCATCCAGTGCCACGCATTCCTGCGCAGAAGCGATATTGAGGTAGCTCTTGGCCACTGCGGAAATAACCGCTATCTGAGCGCTCCTCTGAGCCTGCTCAGTCGCCAGGTATTCCTGCATAGCGGCATCCTTCAGGCTGCGAATGCGCCCGAAGAAATCGATTTCCCATGAAGCGGCCCCCAGGCTCGCATCGTACCTGTCTGTCGTTATCCGCTGGCCCGTACCGGAGAGATCCGCCGGCACCCGCTGGCTGCTCGCACCCAACCCCCCGGCAATAGTCGGGAAAAGATCCGAGCGCTGAATGTTATAAAGCTGCCGGTAATACTCCACAGAGAGACGCGCTCCCCTGAGTTGCCGGTTGTTCTCAAGCGCGATGCCGATCAATTCGCGCAGCTTGGGATCCGTGAAAAATTCACGCCACCGAAGGTTAAGCACATCTTCCCCTTCCGGGGTACCCGGCTCGGATACCTTGGTCGGATCATAGGCCTTGCCCGTGGGCCACTCAGGGGCAACCGGAGATACCGGCCGCTCATACTTGGGCGCCATCGTGCAGCCACCCACCACCAGAGCGCAAACGAGCATGGACAACAATACAATTCGATTTTTCTTCATCTATCGAGCCTCCACCGACGGGGTTGTTTCTGCAGGAATAGCGGTCTTTTCCGCATGTTTCCTGCCGAATGTTTTTTGAATAATCACGTAAAATAAGGGTGAGAAAACCGTCACCAGAAACGTCGAAGTAACGACACCGCCCACCACCGGAATACCGATTGCATTTTGAGCACCAGCACCGGCACCATTTGCAAAGGCCAGCGGCAGCACACCGAAACCGAAAGCGAGCGAAGTCATCACAATCGGGCGGAAACGAAGCTTGGCTCCTTCGAGCGTCGCGGCTAAGAGCTCAGCGCCCTCCTCCACACGAGTCTTGGCGAACTGCACAATCAGAATCGCGTTCTTCGTCGTCAAACCCAACGTTGTCAAAAGTCCGATCTGGAAGTAAACGTCATTAGGCATCCCGAGAAGACTCGAGGCAATCACTCCGCCAATGGCACCCAGAGGCATCGTGAGAATAATCGAAATGGGGATGGGCCAGCTCTCATAGAGTGCCGCCAGACAGAGGAAGATCACCAGCACCGAGAACGCATAGAGCGGTCCGGCCTGGGAACTGGATTGGCGCTCCTGGTAAGAGAGCCCTTGCCAATCGTAACCAATGCCCGTGGGGAGAACTTTCACAAAATCCTCCATCTTCTTCATCGCATCGCCCGTGCTGCGTCCCGGAGCAGACTCACCCAAAATATTCAGAGCGGGGAAGCCATTGAAACGCTCAAGCTGAGGCGAGCCATAAACCCAGCGGCCCGTGGCCAACGCCGAAAGGGGAACCATCTTACCCTGATTGTTGCGAACGTAGAGATTCTCAATATCGCCCGGCAACATACGATTTTTGGCGTCCGCCTGGATAAACACGCGCTTGACGCGGCCGGCCTGAACGAAGTTATTGATATAGGCCGAACCAAAGGCCGCAGAAATGGTATTGTGAATCTCGGTAATCGGTACTCCGAGGCTACCGGCTTTTTCCCAATCCACATCCAGGCGGTACTCAGGCACATCTTCCATGCCACTGGGACGAACCTGGGCCAAAGTCGGATCCTCGGAAGCCATATCCTTCATCACCATGCCGAAAAGCATATTCCGAGCCTCCATCAGCTTGGCATGACCCACGCCGCCCTGATCCACCAGCTGAAAGTCAAAGCCCTTGGCCTGCCCCAGCTCCATGATGGAGGGAGGCGAGAAAGCGAAAATCTGAGCCTCACGAACCTTGGAAAACACCCTCATCGCCCGACCCGTAATCGCATTGATCTTCAATTCCGGTTTATTACGCAATTTCCAATCCTTGAGCCGAATAAAGGCCATACATTGATTCTGACCGATTCCGCCAAAACCGTAGCCGACAATGGTCATGATGGATTCAATCGCGTCCTTCTCGTTTTCAAGGAAGTAACCGGAGACGCCTTCCACTACCTTCTGTGTCTGCTCCAGCGTAGAGCCCGCAGGCGTGGAGGCCATCATCATCATGATACCCTGATCCTCATCCGGAAGATAGGAGGTAGGCATCTTCTGCAAGAAGTAGACAAGCGCCACCGTGATCAGAACAAACATGGCAAAGTAGCGTTTCTTGCGGCGCAACGAGCGGCCCAAGAGCGCAATATAGCAATTCCTGACCCACTCAAATAACCGGTCAAAACGACTGAAAAACGGTTTGAGAAACCAAATGCCTGCATCCGAAGCCATGTGCCCTTTGGTAACCGGCTTGAGGAATGAAGCGCAGAGTACAGGCGTCAGGACCAACGCCACCAGAACCGAAAGCAACATGGAGGAGACAATGGTCACCGAAAACTGGCGATAGATCACACCCGTGGAACCCGGGAAGAAAGCCATCGGACCAAACACAGCCGAGAGTACCAAGCCGATACCGATCAAGGCACTCGTGATCTGCCCCATCGATTTATAGGCCGCCTCCCGAGGACTGCAGCCCTCTTCGCTCATAATACGTTCCACGTTCTCCACCACCACGATGGCATCATCAACCAGAAGACCAATCGCCAATACCATAGCGAACATCGTCAACATGTTGATCGAAAAACCGAAGATCGCAAGAATGGCGAAAGTACCCAGAATGACGACCGGCACGGCAATGGTCGGAATAATCGTCGCGCGCAGGTTGCCCATGAAGAGATACATGACCAAAAAGACCAGAACCACGGCTTCAATCAGCGTCTCCACCACTCCGTTAATAGCCACTTCGATGAAGGGCGTCGTATCATAGGGATAAATCACTTTGACTCCCGGAGGGAAGAAGGGCTCCATTTCCGCCATACGGGTGCGGACATTATCTGCCGTTTCCAGCGCGTTTGCACCAGCCGCCAGACGAATCGCGATACCTGCCACGTGATTGCCGTTATACCGAACATCTACGGCATAGTTTTCGGAACCGAGCTCGGAGCGGCCGATATCCTTAACCCGGACGATTGAGCCATCGTCATTGGTCCTCAAGGGAATGTTGTCAAACTCTTCAGGCGTCTTCAAAAAGCTTTGAACCATGATGGAGGCATTGAGCCGCTGGCCCTCCACGGCAGGAGCTCCGCCGAATTGCCCAGCCGAAATCTCCACGTTGTAACTCCTGAGCGCCAAAGCCAGATCGCTGAAGGTCAGGTTGTAGCTGATGAGCTTATCCGTATCAACCCAGATGCGCATGGCGTACTGTCCGCCGAAGACCTCGACTTCACCCACTCCGGGCACACGGGAGAGAATACTCTCCAGAGTGGACTTGGCATAATCACGCAAATCCTCTCCCACCATCGTTCCATCCTCGGAAGTGATACCGACAACCATCAGGTAACTGCGGGTACTTTTCTTCACCTCCACACCTTCGGCCTGCACCGAGGAAGGCAAACTGGTCATCGCCAATTGGAGCTTGTTCTGCACCTGGCTCCAGGCCATATCCGGATCGACTCCCGGAGCAAAGGTCAGCTCCAGTCGGGCCATACCCATGGAGTCACTGGTCGCCGATTGATAAAGCAGGTTGTCGAAACCAGTCATTTTCTGCTCGATAATCTGCGTCACAGAGTTTTCTACCGTTTCCGCCGAGCCGCCGGTATAGTGCGCCTGCACTGAAATAGAAGGAGGCGCCACCGGGGGATACTGAGAAATCGGCAGCGTGTAAATGGCCATCACCCCGGCTACCATCAGAATAATGGCGATCACCCATGCAAAGACGGGGCGAGCTAGAAAGAATCTTGATAACATATTGCTATTTTACCCTCTTAACGAATTACTTCTGAGGCGCTGCCGGTGGGGCACCTGCACCTTCCGCTTGTGCCGGTTGGGCTTGGGCCGGTTGGGCTTGTGCCGGTTGGGCTTGGGCCGGTTGGGCTTGAGCCTGAGGTTCCTTTACCTCTTTACCCCAGACGCCTGAATAGACCTCACTCACCTGAGTCTGATGATTTATATTCTGAAGTCCTTCCAAAACGATGTGCTCTTTTTCTGTCAGCCCGGAAGCCACCAGCCATTTATTCCCGATGGCCCTATCGATCTGAATAATCTGTTGCAGAGCGACTCCATTTTCCACGATCATCACGTAGGCATCACCCTTACGGTCGCGAGAAACGGTTTCCTGAGGAACCATGAGAGCCTGACGGTCTTCACCTTCTCTCACAATAGCGCGCACAAACATCCCGGGCAGGAGATCTCCTTCGGGATTGGGGAAAATAATCCGGAGGATTGTCGTGGAAGTCGTCGGATCAACCGAAATATCCCGGAATTGAAGCGTTCCCTTATGCTTATAAATGGAGCCGTCATCCAGAATGAGCTCTACCTGACTGATAACCTCCTGATCGCGGGTGAGCAGTCCTTCCTGGAAACGCTTGCGCAAGCGCATCATTTCGCTGGTCGATTGCGGGACGTCCACATAGATCGGGTCCAGTTGCTGAACCGTCGCCAGCGGGACCGGCTGATAGGCGGTGACCGTGGCGCCGTCAGTCACCGAAGAGGTGCCGATGCGGCCGGTCAGAGGAGAAATCACCTTGGAGTAATTTAAATTGATTTGTGCGGTATCCAGCATCGCCTGATAGTACTGGATATCGGCCTGGGCCTGTTTCAGAGCCGCGGAAGCATCATCGTAATCCTGCTGGCTGACGGCCTTATTTTCCAGCGCCTGTTTGTAGCGCTCCTGGCGCAACTGCACGGCCGGCAAATTCGCCTGAGCACGCTCCAAAGCAGCCCGGGCGCTGTTGATCGCGGCTTCAAAAGGAGCCGGATCAATCTGATAGAGAGATTGCCCCTCCTTCACATCGGAGCCCTCTTCAAAAAGGCGTTTCAAAATCACCCCGTTGACCTGGGGGCGAATCTCAGCAATCCGGTAGGCCGATGTGCGGCCGGGAAGTTCACTGGTCAAGAGCACGCTCTCTTTTGCTACGGAGACCGTCATTACTTCGGGGGGGGCTTTTTGTGCCTGGGGCTTCCCTTTACCACATCCGCTTAAAAGCGCGACACAAAGCAAGGCCGCCGAAGCGGTACCCGCTTTTCGAACCCACTGGAACTTATGCTTCATCATACTCATTCAGTTTTAAAATTCATTATATTCTCTATCTGCAAAAGGATATTCTCTTTGCTGGACATTCCCACAATTCTGGCGTGTACCTGACCCTCCACAAAGTAAAGAAGAGTCGGCAAATTCATCACTTCAAACCAGAGGCTCAAGCCCAGATTCACATCCGCATCGGCCCAAACCACCCTGGCCCGGCCCGTGCACAAAAGCGTCAGCTCTGATAAAAGCGAATCCATCGCCTGACAAGGAAAACTCCAAAGAGCCCCAAAAGCAACCCAAACCGGAAGTGACGAAGACAAAACTTCGACCTCAAAGTTTGCTTCATTGACTTCCTGTATCTTCTCCCAAAAGGGATGGAAAGCTTTTTGGCTACCGGCAGAATCCATACCTACTGCTTGGACAGCAGTTGGAGCTGCTGCAGCAATTTAGGTGCCAATTTTTATTTTTTCTCCATAACACACTTTATAATAACAGAATATAATATATAGAGAACCCTGATAAAGATGGGTCGATATTTTGAACGAACGAAATATCGTCCTAAAAAGGTTGAATTCTTCGTCCTTTTATAGGAGACTCACCCCGGTTTATGGAAGAGACCCATTACCCTCAACAGGATCCCAACCTCGCTCTGCAACTCCTTCTGGAGCTGGCTCATGAGCAATCGCTCGACACCCTCCTTAATAAGCTCATGGAGGCTGCCATCAGCGGACCCGGTTCCAATATCGTTTGCGCACAGGTCTGGCTTCTGGAAAAGGGTGATCGCTGCAGTGTTTGTCCCCACTCCGACCACTGTGCCGATCAGAGCCGCTGCCTGCATTTGCATATTGGCCGGCTCGTCAAAGAAAAGAACAACACTCCGGAGGAGGAAAGCGACATCAACAATCCGAACCGGAGAATTCCCCTTTCGATGGGGCTCCTGGGGAATGTCGCTCAATCGGGCCAGCAGCATTACATTCAGGATTGCCGTCCGGCTGCTGACCATATCCAGGGTCTGGAGTGGATCGAGAAAAAGCAAATCCGCGGCTTTGCGGTGACCCCCATCGTATTCAGGGGAGAAGTTCTGGGGGTAACGGCAGCCTTCACCCGGACGGCCCTCATGGAAATCGGAAAGCCCTGGGTGCGTGTATTCGCCGATTTCATTGGTGGCGCCATTGTCAATGCACGTTCTTTTGAGGAGATTCAGCGGCTCAAAGCGCAGCTGGAACTGCAGAATGCTTATCTGAAAGAGCTGATTCTGGAAACAAAGGCTTTCGGAAACCTGATCGGCCAGAGCGCCGCCCTGAAGCGCATTGTGAGCCAGATCGATTTGGTGGCCCCCACTGAAGCCTCGGTCCTGATCCTGGGAGAAACCGGTACCGGCAAGGAGCTGGTCGCCTACGAAATTCACAATCGGAGCAACCGCAAGAACGGGCCAATGGTGAGAGTGAACTGCGCATCCATCCCAAAGGATCTTTTTGAGAGCGAATTTTTCGGCCACGTCAAGGGCGCCTTTACCGGAGCATTGAAAGACCGACCCGGCCGGTTCGAAACGGCTGAAGGAGGCACCCTGTTTCTGGATGAGATCGGGGAAATCCCCCTGGAAATGCAAGGCAAGCTTCTGCGGGTTCTGCAGGAAAAACGCTATGAAGCCGTCGGAGAAGACCACACCCGGGTGGCAAATGTTCGTATCGTGGCTGCCACGAACCGCGACCTCAAAGAGGCGGTCGACTCTGGGCTCTTCCGCGAAGACCTCTACTACCGCATCAACGTTTTCCCGATTCTGGTGGCGCCGCTACGCGAGCGAAAAGATGATATTCCCCCACTGGTGAAGCATTTCATCGATATATCGGTCAAGGAGCTGCGTTGCCCTTACCCGAGGTTGACCCGGGCCGGACTCACCACACTGCTCAATTACGATTGGCCGGGCAATGTCCGCGAGCTTCGCAACGTCGTGGAGCGAGCGGTGATTCTTTCGGGAGGAGGCATATTGCAGTTCAACCTGCCTTCTCCGAAAGGGAACGATCTGCACTCAAAATACATCATCCCCGCGCTGAAAAGCTCCGAATCCGATGGCTACCTGACGGAATCGGAAATACGCCGGATGGAAAGGGAAAATCTCCTCAAAATTCTGGAGAAAACTGGCTGGAAGATCAAAGGCTCACATGGAGCGGCGGAGCTTCTGGGAATCAAGCCCACGACGCTGCTTTCACGCATGAAAAAGATGGGTATTGAGCGTCCTGAAGCTTGAAAAAAAGAAAATGGAAGAAATTAAATTCAATACCTATTCACTTCTGATACAGCATGTTAATTGATGTAGTCATACACAGAATTGAAAAATCTCTTGCCATTTTTGCGGCTTTAAATTAGTTTTCTCCCCGTTGTGAGAGCAACTGCGTATTTTGTGGGTTTCAATCAGTGGTCCTGGCGATAGCCGCCGAGGCCTTGGTTGTATTTTCCCTTACGTAGATTGGCGTTGGCGGTTTAAACTCTAAGAAAAAGTTTAATCCGTCTTTTTTGTTTTTAAGTAAGAAATGCAAACCGCACCTCGGCTAAAAGCCTGAAGGTGCGGTTTTTTTATTTACAGAATATGAGTGAAAAAAAATTAACGTTGAAACCCAGCCTGGATGAGTTCAAGAAGCTCTGCCAGGAAGGAGATATCATCCCTGTCTATGCAGAGCGGCTGGCCGACATTGAGACGCCGGTCTCCGTTCTGGGACGTTTTGCCGAAGAAGAGAACGTGTTCCTTCTGGAGAGCGTGGAAAAAGGCGAGCGCTTCGGGCGTTATTCCTTTTTGGGGATTCATCCGCGGGGAGTGTTCACGGTCGAAGGCTCCCGCGCTTTTTACAGCGAGAAGGGAACGCGCCGTGAGCTTAAGGCTTCCGGGTGCCCTCTCAATGCGCTGAGAGAAATCATCCAAAATAAAAAAGTGCTCACACATGGCGACCTGCCGCCTCTATTGGGAGGAGCCATCGGGTTCATCGGCTACGAGTGCGTCAACCAGTTTGAGGAGCTGCCCGAACCCAAGGCAAAAGTGGAGACACCCGAAGCAGCGTTTCTGATTACGGACGAGATTCTCATTTTTGACAATCAGCGCCATACGGTGAAAACGGTGGTCTGCGTACACCCGGCTGAATTCGAGAATCCTCAGGCCGCCTATGAATATGCCCGGGAGAGAATCAGCCAGATCGCCGTGACGCTCGACACGCCTTTCCGGCCTACCGAGAAAAACTCCGATAAAGCGGTGCCGCGGCTCAAAAGCAATCTTTCCCGACAAGAGTTTCAAACCATGGTGGAAAAGGCCAAGGAATACATTCAGCAGGGAGAGGTGATCCAGCTGGTACTCTCACAATGTTTTTCAGCGCCGATGCCTTTCAGCGCCTTGTGTGCCTACCGGGCCTTGCGTTACGTGAACCCCTCGCCCTATACGTTTTTCCTCAAGATCGGCGACCTCACTCTTGCGGGCTCCTCGCCCGAAACGATGGTGAAGCTCGAAAACGGGCACTCTTCGCTGAGGCCGATCGCAGGGACGCGTAAGCGCGGCAATACTTCGGCGGAGGATATGAAGCTCTCAGACGAACTTCTGCGCGACGAAAAAGAGAGGGCCGAGCATCTCATGCTGGTGGACCTGGGACGCAATGACCTGGGCAGGACAGCGGTGCCGGGTAGCGTACAGGTAAAATCCTTCATGAACGTGGAGCGCTACTCGCACGTCATGCACATCGTGAGCGAAGTCGACGCGATGCTCGCTGAAGAGTATGACGCGTTTGATCTGGTCCGCACCACTTTCCCTGCGGGGACTCTGACGGGAGCGCCCAAGATTCGCGCCATGGAGCTGATCCACGAGCTCGAGCCGACACCGCGCGGAATTTATGGAGGAGCGGTCGGATACTTCAGCTACACGGGGAATATGGATTTGGCTATCACGATCCGGACGGTGGAAATCCGGGACAAGAAAATACACGTGCAAGCGGGAGCCGGGATTGTCTACGACTCCGTTGCTGAAAACGAATACGAAGAGACGCTGAACAAGGCCAAGGCGCTTTTCAACGCAGTCAATCTGGCTGCCAACGATTTCCAATTGGATTAACCTGCAAAACTGAACACTGTATGATACTGATACTTGATAATTACGACTCTTTCACCTACAACCTGGCGCACATGCTCTATACGCTGAATCTGACGGTTCTGGTCAAACGTAACCGGGAGATAAGCGTGCAGGAGGTGGTCAAAATGCGCCCGGATGCCATTGTGCTTTCACCGGGTCCGGGGCGTCCGGAAAAAGCGGGCATCATGCTCGATTTGATCCACGCCGTACGCGATCACATTCCGCTACTGGGAATCTGCCTGGGACATCAGGCCATCGCGCAATCTTACGGGGCCGAGATCACAAGCGCCTCGCGCATCATGCACGGGAAGACCTCTCAAATTACTCATGACGGGCGGGGACTCTTCAAAGGAATCAAGCGCGAGTTTAAGGCCGTCCGTTATCACTCGCTCGCGGTCAGAGAGGGGACTCTCCCTGAAGAGCTGGAAGTGAGCGCCCGCTCTGAAGATGGCGAAATCATGGGGCTGCGGCATAAAAAGCTGCTCATAGAAGGGCTGCAATATCACCCGGAATCCATTCTTACGGCGACGGGAAAAATGCAGATGGAAAACTTCATCAGCGAAGTGGAAGCCCGCCAGAGACAAGGAGGCAACCATGCTTAGGAAATATCTCGCTCAGGTCGTTGAGCGGCGGAATCTCAGCGTACAGCAGATGGAGGAGGTCTTTGAGATATTGACCCAGAGCGACGTCTCCTGCACACAGGCCGGAGCAATCCTCACGGCCATGAGAATGAAGGGCGAGAGCGTTGATGAACTGGTCGGTGCGGCGGGGATGCTCAGGAGGCACGCAACCTTTATTGATTGCGGAGGCCGCAGCGCGGTAGATATCGTCGGAACCGGCGGCGACGGAGGAATCTCTTTCAACATTTCCACAACGGCGTCATTTGTCGCAGCCGGCGCAGGCGTCACGATCGCAAAGCACGGCAACCGCGCCGTATCGGGTAAATGCGGAGCTGCGGACGTGCTGGCGGAACTCGGTTTCAACCTGAATACGTCCGCCGCCGCGATGGAGAACTGCATCCGCAATCACGGAATCGGTTTCCTCTTTGCAGCGCGGATGCACCCGATCATGGGCAACGTGGCAGCACTGCGAAAAGAGCTCGGCATTCGCACCCTTTTCAATATGCTCGGACCTCTCTGCAATCCGGCAGGAGCCGAAGGAATCGTTCTGGGTGTTTACGATGCCGGACTGACGGAGCTTTTCGCCGAGGTGCTCTTGAAACTGGGTGTGAAGCGGGCGATGGTGGTCCACGGTGAAGATGGGCTGGACGAAATCAGCTGCAGTGCTGAGACACGCGTCACCGAGCTCAAAGACGGAATGACTCAGAGCTATGCGCTCTTCCCGGAAATGCTCCTGGGCCGCAGCTACGATGAGGAAGAAATCTCCGGCGGCGATGCACCCTACAACGCCCAGATTTTGCGCTCCATTCTGGAAGGCAGGGAACAGGGAGCACCCCGAGCCGTCGTCGTTTTGAATGCGGCCGCAGCTATCTATGTCGCAGGGCTGACCTCCACTCTCAAAGAGGGACTGAAGCTGGCGCAGGATTCGATCGACCAGGGCAGAGCTTTGGAGAAACTTGAGATACTTCTTCAGGAGAGCCACTATGAATAGTATCCTGAAAAAAATAGTGGATGGGATTGAGCCTCAGCTTCGAGCCAGAGAAACCGAAATTCCCCTGGCCGAGCTGAAGGAACAGGTGAAAAAATTAAAGCCGTGCCGTGATTTCGCGGGCGCATTCCAGAATCAAAACTCACCTCGGATTATTGCCGAGCTGAAAAAGGCATCTCCCTCCAAGGGACTCATCCGGCAGGAATTTGACTACCGGAAACTGGCTCTGGAATTGGAAGCAGCAGGCGCGGCGGCGCTCTCTGTGCTGACGGAGGAGAATTACTTTCTGGGGAGCCTGCGCTACTTGAAAGAGATCTCGGAGATCGTGAAGATTCCGGTCTTGAGAAAAGATTTCATCTTCACTTTTTATCAGGTTTATGAAGCAAAAGCCAACGGTGCCGATGCAATTCTCCTGATTGCGGCGCTTCTGCCTCAACAGTTGCTCTCGGACCTGGCCTTGATCGCTGAATCACTGGGCATGACGGTCCTGGGCGAAGCGCATAATGAAGAAGAACTGGAGAACCTCGTCAAAAGCAAGGTCAAGCTCATCGGAATCAACGCACGAAATTTGAACACCTTTTCAACCGATCTGGATGCAGCGGCAAAACTGATCGCACAGGTGCCCCATGACCGGATCGCCATTGCCGAAAGCGCCATCACTTCGCGCAACGATGTGCAGGTTCTGAGTGAGGCCGGAGCCCGGGGATTTCTGGTTGGGGAAACTCTCATGCGCGCTGAACATCCCGGGGAGAAATTAAAGGAACTCCTGGGATGAACCTTGTGGTTAAAATTTGCGGATTGACCCGGCCGGAGGATGTGGAGGCTGCGATCGCGGCCGGAGCCACCCATATCGGTTTTGTCCTGGCTCCGAGCTCAAAGCGCTATGTTACTCTGGCTCAACTTCGCCGACTGAGCGCAGGGCTGCAAAACACGTCCGTGCGAAAAGTCGGCGTCTTTCTCAATGCGACGCGCGATTTTATCCTGGAGCATCGGGAAGCGGGAGCTCTGGATATCCTCCAATTGCACGGAGATGAATCGGCTGATTTTGCGCGGCAGTTTGAAGGGATTGAGCTCTGGAAAGCGTTTCACCTGCGTGGACAAAAAGATATCGAGGCCGCACTGGAGTATCCAGCCCGTTACATTCTGGCCGATGGGGCCAGCGGCGGCTCCGGAACATTATGCAATTGGAATTATGTCGCAAAGCTGGCCGCCGGGCGGTCGGTTATTCTGGCCGGAGGAATTACGCCGGATAACGCAGTGGAAGCTCTCAGGAAAACAGGGGCTTGCGGGATTGATCTTTCCACCGGAGTGGAGACGAACCCGGGAATAAAATCCAAAGAAAAAATCGAACAACTTTTTAAAAATCTAAAAACATTATGAACTCTCATTATGGAATCTATGGCGGCCAATACGTAGCGGAAACGCTCCTGCCGACCTTGTATGAACTGGAATATGAATATGAAAAAGCGAAAAGCGATCCTGATTTTCAGGCCGAGCTTAAGCGTCTCTTAAAGTATTATGTCGGCAGGGAGAGTCCGCTCTATCACGCCCAGAGGCTGAGCCGGCACTGCGGCGGAGCGCAAATCTACCTCAAGCGGGAAGACCTCAACCACACCGGGGCGCATAAGGTCAACAACACCATTGGGCAGGCACTCCTGGCTCGGAAGATGAACAAAAAGCGGTTGATTGCCGAGACGGGCGCCGGGATGCACGGCGTGGCGACCGCAACTGTTGCGGCCCTGTTCGGGTTCGAATGCGAAGTCTTCATGGGCGCCGTGGATATTGCGCGGCAGGCACCGAACGTGGAGCGGATGGAAGTTCTGGGCGCCAAGGTGAACTCAGTCACATCGGGATCCCAAACGCTCAAAGATGCCATGAACGAGGCGATTCGTGATTGGACCGCGCGCGCTGAAGATACTTTTTACGTGATCGGTACGGTGGCCGGGCCTCACCCCTACCCTGCCATGGTGCGTGATTTCCAATCGGTCATCGGTCTGGAATCTCGCAGGCAGTGTCTGGAGCAATGCGGCAAGCTTCCGCGCGAAGTTATTGCCTGTGTGGGCGGCGGCAGTAATGCATTGGGGCTTTTCGTCGGATTCCTCAAAGATGCGGATGTGAAGCGTGTCGGAGTCGAGGCCGGCGGCAACGGTCTGGAGACTGGGGCTCATGCGGCAAGCATCTGCGGCGGGCGCGTCGGTGTTTTACACGGATGCAAAACATATCTTCTGCAGAATAATGACGGGCAAATTCTGGAGACTCATTCGGTCTCCGCCGGATTGGATTATCCCGGTGTGGGACCGGAGCACAGCTATCTCGCCGATGAAAAGCTGGCGACCTACGTGGCAGTGAATGACCCCGAAGCGGTTGAGGCCTTTGACCTCCTGGCACGGATGGAGGGAATCATCCCGGCTCTGGAATCTGCCCATGCACTGGCCCATGCCATCGCAATCGCTCCCCAATACTCCCCTGAAGATATCCTCCTGGTCAACCTCTCAGGCCGAGGCGATAAGGATATGGATAACATCAGGCACTACCGCCAAAGAACTCAAAAAACAACAGCTCAACACAAATAAGGAAACACTCAGATGAAAAACAGAATCGAGAAAATATTTGAACGGTGCCGCGATGAAAAACGCGCCGCACTCATCCTCTTTACCTGTTGCGGCTACCCCGATATGGAGAATAGCGAACGCATTATCCAGGGGGCAATCGACTCCGGAGCGGATATTATTGAGCTGGGAGTTCCTTTTTCGGACCCGATGGCCGACGGAATGATTATTCAAAAAGCCTCACAGATTGCGCTGCAGAATGGGGCCAGTCTGAAGAAAGTTCTGGCCATGGCCGAGCGTCTGCGCAAACGCAATCCCAATACGGGTTTCATCCTCTTCAGCTATTTCAACGTGCTGCTCAGCTACGGGCTTGAAGCGCTCACCGACGAGCTGGCGCGAATCGGTGTCGATGGGATTTTATCGGTTGATTTACCCTATGAAGAAAAAGCGGAGCTTGAGCCCTTATGCAAACAAAAGGGATTGCACCTCATTCCGCTGGTCTCACCGGCCACATCGCCCGAGAGAGCGCGGCTCATTACGGGCCAGGCAAGCGGGTTCGTCTACTATATCGCGGTGCGCGGCATTACCGGAGTCCGGACAGAGCTGCCGCAGGAACTAATCGCCAGACTGGAAGAAATGGGGCGCATATCGCCGATACCCGTTGTGGCCGGCTTCGGAATCGGAGACCCGGAGACGGCGCGGAAGATTGCCAAACATGCCCGCGGGATCGTGGTCGGTTCAGCCGGGATGAGCCTGCTCGTTCAAGAGAAACCGCTGGAGGAGAGAATTTCCGATTTCAAGCACTTCGTAAAATCGCTCTCAGGAAGCTTATCCCCGGATGCATAATCAGAAAAACATCTCCAGTAACAGAATGCTGCCCTCGCCCGGGATGGTCGCCGCCGAGTATCCCCTCTCCCGGGCCTGCGCAACCGGCATCCAGGAACACCGGCGCAAGCTCTGCTCCATCCTGGACGGAAGCGAAGATTTACTGGTCGCCATTCTGGGCCCCTGCTCCATTCATGACGTGGAGGGGGCGCTCCAATACGCAGAGAAACTCAAAACGCTGAGCCAGCGGGTCAGCTCGAAAATCTTCATCATTATGCGGGTTTACTTTGAGAAACCTCGAACCACCCTGGGGTGGAAAGGACTCATTTATGACCCGGATATCAATGGGGAATACCAGATCGAAAAGGGAATCCTGGTCGCGCGCAAACTGATGCTTCAGATCGCGCAGATGGGGCTCCCGATCGCGACCGAGCTTCTGGACCCGGTGAGCGCTTCCTTCTTCGTGGAGGCTGTGACCTGGGCGGGAATCGGAGCGCGCACGAGCGAATCGCCCACGCATCGGCAGATGGCAAGCGGGCTTCCCTGCCCGGTCGGCTTCAAGAATTCGACTGATGGGAACCTGCAGCCGGCCCTGGATGCGCTCTTGAGCTCGCGCGCCTGCCACAGCTTTATCGGAGTAATGAAGAATGGGCATATCGGCCTCTTCCGCACAAAAGGCAATCCCTATGCGCATATCGTCCTGCGCGGCGGAGGGGGTAAGACAAACTATGGCCCAGAGGATATCGCGCTCACCCGGGAGCGGCTTTTAAAGGCAGGACTCAACGATTCACCGATCATCGTTGATTGCAGCCACGGCAATTCCAAACGCGATTATCGCAATCAGCGTTTGGCCTTTGAATCAATCCTGGCGCAACGTCTGGCCGGAGAGCGTGCCGTAAAGGGGCTCATGCTGGAAAGTTACCTCAAAGAGGGCAAACAACCCTTGCTGGAAAACCGGAAGCCCGAGCCCGATATCTCCATTACCGATGCCTGCATCAGTTGGGAGGAGACCGAGTCGCTCATTCTCGATGCCTATGAGCGGCTTTAACACAATAACCCGGGACTTCATGCAGCCCCGGGTTATTGAATTTCTTTAAGAAGAGCCCGCTTCTTTGGATTAAGCCAGAGCCGGGAGAATCCGTTTGAGCTCTCTAACGAGTCTCTGGTTTTGCTCGGGCGTTCCAACGGTGATTCTCACCCATTCGGGCAAGTTGTAGTTAGCGACCGGGCGAACAATGATGCCGGCACGCTGGAGCTCTTCGAAGACACGCTTCCCATTGCCTGTTTTGACCAGGACGAAATTGGCAACAGAGGGAACATACTCCAACTTCATGCGGTCGAACTCTCCTTGCAGATAATCCAGACCCTCTTTATTGATGCGGCGTGCTTTCTCCAGGAACTCCATATCATCCAGAGCGGCCAGAGCAGCCTCTTGAGCCAATGAGCTGGTGTTGAAAGCTTCGCGCACTTTTTCCAGAGCGGCCGTGAATTCCGGACAAGCCACGCTGAAGCCGATACGTAAACCGGCCAAACCATATATCTTGGAAAAGGTGCGGCAGATAACCAAATTGGATTTTTTACCTTCCCGGACTAGCGGCAGGAAATCGGGCGGATTGTCCTGATATTCGGTGTAGGCCTCGTCCAAAACAATGAGCGTCTCTTCGGGGACTCTGGCGATGAAGTCGCTCAATTCCCCTTGAGAGAGAACGGTACCCGTCGGATTATTCGGATTGGCCAGGAAAACAATTCGCGTATTGGGGGTAATCGCTTTGAGCATCGCCTCCAAGTCATGGCCGTAATTTTTGGCCGGCACCATGACAATCTCGGCGTTGAAAAGGCGAGTGACAATCGGGTAGACCGCAAAGCAATACTGGCTCATCACGCATTCATCGCCGGGCTGGAGGACCGCATGGCCGATCAACTCCAGGAGCTCATTGGAGCCATTGCCGAAAGAAATGCAGTTGGTGGGCA
>DBPU01000048.1:45064-46353 GCA_002305615.1 Verrucomicrobia bacterium UBA1412
GGGTTTTCGTTGGAGGCAAGCTTGATGATGCCATGAGGATCCAAGCCCAGTTCGCGGGCGACCTCTTCGATGGGTCTGCCCGGCAGATAAACCGGCAACTTCTCCAGCGCCCGATTCAGTCTAAAAGGTAATGACATAATTCTTAACAGATAGTTTCAGAGCGCATAACAGAGAGGAGCTCCCCCTTTTACCCAATTATGCTTAATAAGTGGTACGCACTCTAAACAAGCGCAAACTCTACCCTCTAAAAGCTCAGAGGTCAACCCGCTTTGAAGGGAAGCTCTTGAAAGGAGGCTCGGCGATGAAGAAAAAAGTGGGCCGATTCCGAAAAATCGAAAACGGCCCTGAAAATAAAAACAGGAAGAGGAATCTCCGGGTTCACCCGGAACTTCACCCTACTCGCCCGGGATTCTGACCCCGGCTCCGGGGAACATCTTCCGGTATTGGTTGCACTGCTCACCCAGGATCGCGGCTACGCCCAGAATATCGTGCGAAGTAGCGCCTCGGGAGAGCTCGGCCGCAGGTCGGTCGATCCCCAGGAGGATATCACCATAAACGCTGGTGCGGGCCAGGTGCTGAATGAGGCGGCTGCTGATGCTGGCCGACTCCAGATTGGGGAAGACCAGGACGTTGGCTCTGCCGGCCACTTCTCCGATATCTTCTCCGAGTTTTCTTTGGGCAATATCCATCACAATGGCGGCATCGGCCTGCAATTCTCCGTCAAAATAGGCCTGGATTCCCTCGTTGCGAGCTCTTTGAGAAGCAAGCTCAGCAGCCGCGTATTCGCGGGAATTGTGGGTCGAGGGATTCTTGCTGCGGGTTGCCATGGAAAGCAACGCAACGCGCGGGGGCACATTCAAAAGCTGAATGGCCAGGCGTGCGGTCATCAGGGCAATATCGGCCAGTTGCTCAACGGTCGGGTCGCGATGAACATCGCAATCGGCCAGGAGCAGGACGCCGTTAGCTCCGATTTTGTGGTTATCCGTATCACCCAGCGAAACGATCTGGCAACCGCAGACGGTCTGGGTGCCCGGCGCTGAGTGGATAATCTGCATGAGCGGCCGCAAAACTGCTCCATTGGAGTCATCGGCTCCGGAGACCAGGGCATCAGCCTGGTGCATTGCCAGCATCATGGTGGCGAAAAAATTCGGTTGCTGCATCGCTTCGCGGGCTTCCAGAGAACCCAGGCCCCGGCTCCGACGCACAAGCTCGAACCTCCTCGCAAAGGTGTCCATATCATCGCTGTGAATGGGGTCAATAACCCGAACGCCCTCCAGGCCGATTCCCAG
>DBPU01000048.1:46426-49997 GCA_002305615.1 Verrucomicrobia bacterium UBA1412
AAGACCACACGTTTGGGGTGCGACTGTAATTTTTCAAATATGCCAGTGATAAAGTGCATAAAAGCGTATCACGAATACCAGTTCTTCACTTGCTAGGTGGGGTAATGGTAACCCTTCTGCAGCCACAAGACAAGAAAAAATGTAAAAAAATTTTCAATTTTTTTTCCAGGTCACAAAACCGGTTTTTTTGAGATTGAATCCTGCTTGTGTATCAGGGACAATTGCCCGGTGAATAAATACAGTATAATCCTGTTTACACTGTTGCTCGGAGCTTTCACACTGAGCTCTCATGCGACCCCAAAAGCCGAAAAAGAGGAAAACTCGTGGTATCTCTTTACCTCCTTCCGGGATAATGGCCAGGATGGACTGCATCTGTCTTTGAGCAATGACGGCTACGGCTGGACACCGCTCAACGGGGACAAATCCTACCTTAAACCGACCGTAGGTGGCAAGCTCATGCGTGACCCGGCGATAGCCCGGGGACCGGATGGCGTCTTTCACATGGTCTGGACCAGCGGCTGGACAGCCAAGGAGGCCAAAATGTTCGGTTATGCCTCCAGCACGAACCTGATCGACTGGAGTCCTCAGAAAGGGATATCTGTCATGCAGAATGAACCTAAGGCCAGAAACATCTGGGCTCCAGAGCTTTTCTGCGACAGCAAAGAAAAATTGTGGTATATTTTCTGGTCCACCACCGTCACGGGGAAATTCCCGGATGAGACCGGAGTGAGCGAAGATCAATACAACCACCGCGCCTATTATGTAACGACCCGTGATTTCGAAACATTTTCCGAATCCAAACTCTATTTTGACCCCGGCTTCAACATCATCGACGCCACGATGGCACAGGATGGCGAGCGGTATCTTCTGGTTTTCAAGGACGAGCGGCTCAACCCGGTGAAAAAGAACTTGCGCATGGCCACGGCCCAGAGTCCGGCCGGACCTTTCACGGATGTGAGCGAGCCATTTACCCTGAGCTGGGTGGAGGGACCTTCGCTGCTTAAAGTCGGCGATACCTGGTTCTGCTATTTTGATCACTACGCCAGCCCTCACTATTATGGGGCGGTGAGGTCCAAGGATTTGAAGAACTGGGAAGATTGCTCCAAAGAGATGAAATTCCCGGCCGGGCACCGCCATGGGACTGTGATTCAGATAGATAGCACTATCGCCAAAGGACTTTTAGAACAACAAAAAGAGAACGATACTCAATAGATTATGGAAGCAAGAGCTGATATCGCGTTAATCGGATTGGCCGTGATGGGGCAGAACCTCGTCCTCAATATGAATGACCACGGCTTTACCGTGGCGGTCTATAACCGGACTGTTTCCAAAGTGGATGATTTTCTGGCCAAGGAGGCTCACGGGACCCGCGTCATCGGGGCTCACTCGCTGGAAGAGCTCGTCGGTTTGCTCAAGCGGCCCCGCCGGGTGATGATGCTGGTCAAGGCCGGCAGCGCAGTGGATGATTTTATCGAGAAACTGATCCCGCTTCTGGAGCCGGGCGATATCATTATCGACGGAGGCAATTCTCTTTTCACCGACACGATCCGCCGCGCCAAATACGTGAAGAGCAAGGGCTTGCTCTATATCGGCACCGGTGTTTCCGGAGGTGAAGAAGGGGCTCGCCGCGGTCCATCGATCATGCCCGGAGGTTCGATGGCGGCCTGGCCGAGCGTCAAGCCGATCTTCCAGGCAGTCTCAGCCAAGGTGGAGGATGGAGCCCCCTGCTGCGACTGGGTGGGAGCTGACGGGGCAGGACATTTCGTCAAAATGGTCCACAACGGAATCGAATACGGCGATATGCAGCTCATTTGCGAGGCCTACCACCTGATGTCGGCGGGTCTGGGGATGAACCCGGACGAGATTCACGAAGTCTTTGCAGAGTGGAACAAGGGAGAACTGGATTCCTATCTCGTTGAAATCACGCGCGATATCCTCGCCTACAAAGAGGAGGACGGAACGCCCCTGGTTGACAAGATTCTGGATGTGGCCGGACAGAAAGGTACCGGCAAATGGACGGTGAATACCTCTCTGGACGTGGGGATGCCGGTCTCTTTGATTGCGGAGGCGGTTTTTGCCCGGTGCGTCTCGGCTTTGAAAGAGGAGCGAGTCAGCGCGGCACGCAAACTCAAGGGGCCCAGTCCCAAAATCGTCAATGAGAGGAAGAAATTCGTCTCGGAAATTCACTCGGCTCTCTACGCTTCGAAGATTATCTCCTATGCGCAGGGCTACATGCTGATGCGCGAAGCGGCGGCCGAACACAAATGGAAACTCAACTACGGGGATATCGCCCTCATGTGGAGAGGCGGCTGCATTATCCGCAGCGCTTTTCTGGGCAAAATCAAGGAAGCCTTTGACCGGAAACCGAAATTGAAGTGCCTGCTCCTGGACGACTTTTTCCGTAAAGCCATTAAGGAGCATCAGAAAGCCTGGCGCAACGTGATCGCGGTAGCCGTCAGGAAAGGCATCCCGGTTCCGGCTTTCTCCACGGCCCTGGCCTTTTACGATTCCTATCGGGCAACGCGGCTGCCGATCAACCTGTTACAGGCGCAGCGCGATTATTTCGGCGCCCATACTTATGAGCGGATTGACCGGGAGCGCGGGCAATTTTTCCACACCAACTGGACCGGCCGCGGCGGCGACACCGCTTCCACGACCTATAACGCATAGAACCTTCTCTTCGGGATGGGCTTGGAAGGAAATATGGGATTTAGCGGGCCCATCTGGGTCACGGGAGCCGGCGGGCTCATCGGCAGCTATCTGGTACGGGAACTTTCCCAACGGGGGCTCCCGGGCCGGGGTCTCAGCCACAAGGAGTTAGAGCTGACCGATTGCAACAGGCTACTCGAAACCTTTTTAGGAGAAAAACCTTCAGCGGTTATCCACTGTGCGGCCCTGAGCAGCAGCGTCATCTGCCAGGAGCAGCCGAGACTGGCCCGGAAGGTAAACGTTTTCACTACGAGGTTCCTCTCCGATCTCTGCCATAATATCCCCTTCTTTTTCTTCTCAACGGACCTGGTTTTCGACGGGCAAAAAGGGAATTACGGGCCGGAGGACCCGGTCAACCCGCTGAGCGTGTACGCGGAAACCAAGGCCGAAGCCGAGGAACTCGTCCTGACCCAGCCGGGGCACACGGTGATCCGGACCTCTCTCAACGGAGGCATTTCGCCCAAAGGCAACCGGGGGTTTAACGAGGAGATTCGCAATGCCTGGCAGGCGGGCAAGGAGCTCTGCTTTTTCACCGATGAATTCCGCTGCCCGATCGCCGCACGGCTGACGGCTCGAATCGTGGTGGAACTGCTGGAAAAACGGGTCGCGGGAATCGTTCACGTGGCCGGTGGCAGGCGGCTCTCCCGCTATGAAATCGCTCAGTTATTGGCCGAACGCCATCCAGAAGGGAAGGCACTGATGCGGCCGGGCTCGCTCAAAGAATACTCAGGGGCTCCCCGTTCGCCCGATACTTCGCTGGATATCAGCGCCACCGAAGGATTCCTGGGGTGGAAAATACCGGGTCTGGATGCATGGCTCCGGGAGACCCCCGAAGAACCCTTCTGATCAAAGTGCGGGGGCT
>DBPU01000110.1 GCA_002305615.1 Verrucomicrobia bacterium UBA1412
ATCGCGCCGAAGAAAATGCCGCCCAGGTACCCACCCAGGTGCGCCGGCACGTTCACCTGCGGGTCCGGGGAGAGTCCGGCGAGGATAAAAATGAGGGCCGAGCCTCCCAGCATCGAATAAGCAAAGCGGAGCGGACGGCTCTTGGCGTAGATCCAAGGGAGCCAGTAAATGGTGAGGAGGCCCAGCGCTCCCATGACGACACCCGAGGCGCCCAGGCTCAGATATTGGCTTTGGTGAAGGAAGAGGCTGAGCAGATTGCCGCAAAACCCACCCAGAGAGGCGCCGATCAGGGCCCAGCCTACTCCATAATAGCCCATTGCCAGTCCGAAAAGCAGGATACCCAGGCTTAAATTACTGGCCAGGTGGCCGACATCGGCATGGAGGAAGGTCGCCGTAACGATACGCCACCACTCTCCGTTCATCAAAACCTGCTCCGAATCCATGATACCGTAAGTCTTAAGCGCATCGTGGGTCAGGTAGTTGAGCAGATAGACCAGGAGGACCAGGAAAACCCAGTAGAGTCCGCCCCAGCTGAAGAGCTTGCCGCGGATCAGAATCATCTCCCGATTCCAGCTCCAGTGCCGATTCTCGAAGAGGTAGAGATGGATCATTTCCAGCGAGCGGGCATGGTCTTCGGCACTCACTTTCAGGAACCAGCGCCCGTTATGGGGGTGCATGACCGTGTAGGTAATCCGCTGGCTGCTCAGCACCAGGCCCCACTCCATGGCAAGGCGCTTGGAGGGTGCCGGGATAAGCTTGGTGCCCTCTTCGATTTCGGGCAGATCGGTCTGGGAAAGGTTGCCCAAATCCGGGATTTTCGGGGGGCTGGCAGCGGCCTCTTCCGGATGAGGAGGAGGCTTAAAATGACCCTGCCCAGCTCTCTTTTCAGAAGGGCCGGGCAGAGGGTCATTATCAGAATAATTCGCCATTCGGTGCTGGGATGGCGCACGCAGCCGCTAGCTGCGAGGATGTGCGCGGAGGCGCACCGGCTTCCGGGGTGCTTTCTCCTTTTCAGGTTGTTGGGCAGGTACGGGAGCCACTTCCGGTGCCGGTTCTACGGCGGGCACGGGAGCGGATTCCGGGGCGGCTTCAACCGCTGCTTCCGGAGCGGTTTCCACGGCCGGCTCCTGCGGAGCTACTACCTCTTCTGAAACTTTGGGCTCAGCGGCGCTGGCCTTCTTTTTGCCCGAACCGGCAGTGCTGATCACGCTGTCGCGCTCAACCGTGTACTCCTTGCCGGCGATTTTCAGCACCGGTGAGCCAAAGCCGTGGAAAACCTGCACCTGTGCAGAATTCCAGACCGGTTTGCCGTCCAGGCTGCGGAGAGTGAACAGGACCGGTTCCGCATATTCGACTCCGTTATAGAGGCTCGCATTGAAGGCGACAAATTCGCTGGATTCGATCACGAACCCGTATTGAGGAATCTGGAAATCTTCTCCCATGATAGAGACGGAGCGGAAGGGCTCAACCCCGTAATTGACCGTGGCGATCACCGTTTTTCCTTCGCCCTGGAAGACCGAGCGGGCGACGTTTCTATCCCGGGTGAGGAAGTCGAAGCGGGTCAGGCGCATCTCAGCCGTCAGCTTATTGAGCGGGGAGAGAATCTCGTGCGTGTTTTTAACGAACACGTCAAAGGGGTGCATTCCGGCAGTCCAACCGCCTTCGGAGCGGGTGTAGACGGCTTCGGGAGCCAGGGTCGCATCTGCGCTATCCCACTTTTCCTGGGCCTGCCAGTAGAGATGAGGAGGCACGCTGTGATGGAAGAGCGGACGGCCCTGAGTGATATGGTGCAGGACAAACGGTGCCGCTGTTTTGTGGTCATAACCATACTTGCCGTAGGCGGCGATGGTGTCGTGATAAACCATTTCGAAAACCGGAACCTGGGTGGCTCCCATCTCTTCGATCTTGTAGGTATGGTAAGCATTTCCTGACACGCCGGTGATTCCCTCAAAGAAATCCGCATGGGGGATGGCCCATTCGCGTCCATCCTCGCTGCCGAAGATGCCGAACATGTTACGGGCATAATCGCTGAGCTTGGAGCGCCAGTAGATGTCGCCATCATAATCAATCGGGTGAGAGCGGTCATAGCATTCCATGGGGCCGGCCGCATAGGTCGTATCGATGAAATAGGCGCGGGCCTGGGTGATTTTGAGCACTTCGGGCAAATTCTGCGGGCGATTAGCTAGGTCGATCGCGGCTTTGGAGCAGGTCAGGTAAGCACGGCCGCCATTCCAAACTCCGCCGGGTTTGATGCTCTGATCGGGATTTTTGGAGAGATACTTCTCATCCCAGCTCGGGGAATCCTTGTACATATCCTGGTAGTTATCGTGCAGGCAGGCGGTGTAGCCGGCGTTCTGGATAGCCCAGACCGCTTTGCGGAGTTCCCAGTTGCCGCCGCATTCCGGAGCCGCCGGGAGAATATCGGGATGCTGGTTATCGTAGCCTCTGTGGATCCAGCCGCCCATGCTGAAGAGGACGTCATCCATCTTGAGGTCATTCTTCAGATGCTCGGCCACTTTGCCGGCCTCTTCAAAGGTCCAGTTGACCACGACGCTTTTCTCTTTCTGGCTGGCTTCATCCATTTTGCGGTCGAGCACGCACCAGAGTTTGAAATTGGTTGCGCCCCAAAGATTCTTGCGCAGGCTGTTCTCTTTGGTCTTCACCGACCAGGGAACGTAGAAACCCGCCTTCTCGGCCACCTTGGTTTTATAAACGGAGGCGATCTCATTGTAATCACCCTTACCGCAGGCGTAGAAACTGAATCCGCCGGGGTTTTTCTTTTGAGTAATAGAGGTACTCAGCGTCTGCTTGCCCTCGGGGTCGATCTCGCTCTTCAGACCCAGGGAGGTATAGCTGTCATCCCAGGTGAGGAAAGCGGCGGTATTATTCTTGGTGAGCCCCCAGAGACGGATATGGCAGCCTTCATAGGCGCTGTCGCCAAACTCACGCTCGAACGCTTTGCCTGAATCGGCCGGGACAAACATACCGGCACGGGCCGGCACCAGTACCCCGGCTCCGACATCTTCGGAGGTCAGCGGGAAGGCGCCATCCATGAGCTTGATCGAAACGATATTGAGCTGACGGGCCGGATGAACCGTGAAAGTGATTTTGGGCTGATCGCTGGAGAGCATCGCCAGGATCGAGAGGTTCATATCGGCAATCTCGGCCACGGGGCGGAAGGTCATCTTGAGTCCGCGTCCCTGAACCGCTACCTCGCAATCCTTGAGCTCGGCCGTAAAGAGGCGGTCATCAATCTGGTAAGTTACTTCGCCAAAGCTTTTTTCGCCAGAGCTCCAGGTTTCCCCACCGCGCGTATTACTGAGCTTCTCCTGAAGCTCCCACTTGCCAGTCGTGGGTTCCACCTTGAAAGTCATGTAGAAAGAATCGACGGTGTAAGTCCTCACCGCATTCGCATCCTCCGTGACTGTCCTGACCGCAGGACCCCGGGTCAGCGGCGCACGCTCACCGGCCGGAACGGCCTGGGCAGCAGGCTGGGCCGCCTCCTGGGGAGCCGGAGCTGCAGTAGCGCCGGTCAAAAGCAACGCCGTCACGCACAGCAAAGATATCCTCGAAAACCAAGATTTACGCATCATACCGCCCGAGATTATATCGAACTCTCTGAACGATTAAAGCCAAAAGTAGGGAGCAATGAGAATTTTTCCCTCTCGGTTTTAACCTTTTTATCGGTAGAAAGTTATTCACCTGTCTCCCCGTTTCTGTTTTGCTGAAGAATCCGCCCGGGATGGAAGATGTCGATTTTTACTGGTCTTAAAGGCTTTTTGGTTGTATTATGCAGAAGGTTCTTGAAGAGACTGAAGATTGCTCATGCCTGAATCAGAGATCATTCGAGAGATTGAAGTTTTTGACGCCACGCCAAGAGTGGTTTCCCTCGAAAGAAGGGATAACCGGCTCAAGCGGCTTTTACTTCACGCCAAAGAACACTCTCCCTATCTTTCCAAGCTTTACCGGGATATTGACCCGGAGAACTTTTCGCTCAATGAGCTTCCTATTCAGGAGAGGGCTGTTCTGGAGCAGAATTTCGAAGAATGGGTGACCGATCCTGCCATTCGCAAAGCCGACGCCAAAGCTTTCCTGGCAAACCCGGAGAACATGGCGACCCCGTTCCTGGGGAAATATTCACTGGTGACCACCTCGGGAACTTCCGACGCGCCGCTCATTGTCGTTCGGGATAAACTCCATCAGGAGGTCCATCAGGCTTTTCGGCTCAAACGACTCCTGGGGCGGATTCCTCCGGAGCTTTTCCGGCCGGATTGCAACCGCATCGCCATCATCCTCCTGAAAAACGCTCCTTCGGCCAACTACATCTCTTACGTAAAGCTCAAGCGGCTCTTTCCGGAGAAATCCGAGAATATTTTGGGACTCTCCACGATTGAGCCAATCCCGGAGCTGGTGCGCAAACTCAACGAATTCCAACCGGCAACCCTCTGCGGATACTCTTCGCTCCTGGGCGTGCTGGCTCTGGAGCAAATCCACGGGCGGCTGCAGATTGCCCCAAGCCTCATCCTCTCCTCTGCAGAGCAATTGACCGAGGCGACCGTCTCGGCGCTTCGGAACGCTTTCGAAAACTGTACGGTCCTGAACGATTACTGTGCGGCCGAAGGCGGAGAAATCGCCATGACCTGCAACTGCGGCAAGCTCCACGTTAATGAAGACTGGATTATCCTCGAGCCGGTGGATGAAGAAGACCGGCCCGTGAGCCCCATGGAAATCTCCGACAGCGTCCTGGTGACCGATCTCTCCAATTTTGTCCAACCCATCATCCGTTATCGGCTCGACGACCGGGTGCAGCCGATGTCCAAGCCGTGCCGGTGCGGCTCCAAACGGCAGCTCATCACCGTCCATGGCCGTGAATCGGACGTCGTCATCTTCGAAAATATCCTCCTGCCCTCCATCGTGTTCACCACCCTGATGAACGACATGCCCGGAGTCCTGAGCTATCAGTTCGCGCAGACCCGGAGGAACCGGCTCGAATTCCGGGCTGTTTACCCCGATGAAACCGACCGGACTGCTTTTTTCAACGCCCTGACCGAAAGGGTCAGCCATATCCTTCGGGGCAACGGATGCAGAAACGTCCAATTCGTCGCCAGCGATACTCTTCCCAAAAGCAGCGCCCGAGGCGGCAAACTCAAATCGGTCACCTCGGAAATCTGGCAGAATTTTTCGGAGGAAGAGGAGTAATCGCTCTTCCCCCGTGAGAAATTTCGGAAAATTCTAGAAAAGAGTTTTGACCTCTTTGCGGGCGCCGCAGTGCTCGCAGTGTTCCATGAGCGAGTGGCGGATATTGCCGCAATCGGGACAGGTTTCGAAAAGGTTCTGACCACAGGCCGGGCAGGTGTAGGGCTGGCTCAGGGACGCGGCTTGCCGTTTTTGCGTTCCGGCCAACGTTTTGACCGCGCTCTTACGGGTCCAGAACAGATATTTGAGCGGACCTACGCGAATCGGATACTCGCAGATCGGGCAGAGATACTTCTCATACGCCTGACGATACTGGAGCAATAACCGGTCGGGGCGAGGCCTCGTGGCCAGCCCAACTAGATAGACCAGGAACCGGATTATGACCACGATCACCGCCACAATCGCAATATATTTAAACCAGATTCTCGGCAGGTATTCGTGCAGGGTGAAGAAAAGCCGCACCAGCGTCGCGCAGACAAAGGCAAGGAGAACCGGGAAAAGGAGCGACCCCTGTTTCTTCTGTACCCGCAGCAGGGCATAGCCCGCGAGCAAAAGCAGAGGAACCATCAGCCCCAACTCCAGGAGTGCCAGTTTGGTTCGATGTGCATCCATTTGTTTGCGCCACTCCAGTGATGCGGCTTCATCCCGGGAACCTATTTCTTTCTGGACCTCATTCATCTCTCTTTCCAGAGCCTGCCGATCCAGAGTCGATTGGCTGATCTTCCCGAGCAAATCCTGATACTCCTGCTGAATTTTCAGAAAATCATCCAGCCTCCGGTTGAGTCTTTCGCGCTCGGCATCATCTTTTGTCGAGGCGATCTGCTTATTGAGCTGCTCCAGTGTCGCCTCCATATTTTTGGAGCCGCTTGATTTCAAAGCCTGCTCCTCTTTGAGCGCTCTGATTTCCGAGTTAAGACGGCTGATTTCTGCGCCGAGCGACTCTTGCTTGTCCTTGAGCTCTTTGCCTATTTTCTCTTCAAGGAACAAATCATAGTCAGGTCCCTTGATCGAGCGTATATCATGCGTGGCAAAGCCCAAAAACCAGTAGAAGAGCACTGCCAGAAAGATTGTCGAAAGGAGAATCCCTGTACGAACCGACCAGGTCCCTTTTTTCATTTGGGACGGGGCCGCCTTTTTTTCACTTTGATCATTCATATTTTGCGAGTGTGTTGTGTATTAGCTGTTAAAACGAACCTTCGAGCCTAAGGCTAGACCTCTACCCCCCGGAAAACAAGGGCAAAAACCGGAAAGGCCCACTTTTTTCACAGTTTTTTTTGCGGTTTTTTTGCGTGTTTGAGCCCGAAACCCGGTTTTTTTCGAGAAAAATGAAAAAATTTTACAACCAATATCATACTCATTATAAGTGGTTTATAAAGACTGCTGAAAAATAGTTGGAAAAATTTTTAAAAATCGCTTGCCATTTTTTCAGTATCCGCTATACTCTTTCGCAGATGAGAGCCACACGGCTGGAGATCATGCGGGTCAAAAGTGTGTGGGTGTTCTTTAAAACAATTTCCCTGGGTCGGGACACACAACGGTCTGGGGGTATCCTATCAGAGATCTACAAGAGTGTGTTTAATTCGTAAATTCCCCGGGCTCCTGGGTCATCCCCTGATCTAAGGAGCCCGGTTTTTTTGTCTTTTTTTCAGGTATAAAACGGCAAATCTACCGGTGCTTTTGCACTCTGCCCTTCTTTTTGTGCAAGCCTGTTGCCCCTATTCTCTTTTTCCTCCTTCATAAAACTCTGGACGCTGAGGCTCAAAGCGCTATAAGCTCGACTGTGCCCACGTAAGGACGCGGACATTGCTCTCGGCAAAGAACAACATCGGGAAGGATACTCTTTAAAAACAGGATTTTTCGCAGCATGGCAATTGAAATTATCAATACGGGCAGTGAGCTCATGATCGGCCGCGTGCTCAATACGCATCACCAGTGGCTCTGCGCTCAACTCGATGAGCTGGGCTACACGGTGCATCGCCAGGTATCGGTCAGCGATGAAAGCTCAGCCATTGTGGATGCGGTTCAGGAATCGCTGGGCCGCTCCAATGCCGTTATTCTGACCGGGGGACTGGGGCCCACCTCCGATGACTTGACCCGCGGGCTGATCGCGAAACTTTTCCACCGGAGAACCCTCGTGCATGAACCGACACTGGAACGCATCCGCAATTATTTTCAATCCCGCGGGCGTGAAATCCCGTTCAAATGCGAAATCCAGGCACAGTATCCCGAAGGGGCACTCGTCATCGCCAATGATTTCGGGACGGCGCCGGGGCTTTTGATCGAGCTGGAGCATAATCCTTTCAATTCTTCCGGGGAGAAAGCGCTTCTCATCATGCTCCCGGGCCCTCCGCGCGAGCTGCGGCCGATGTTCCGCGATAGAGTAATTCCGCTCCTCAAGGAAAAGCTGCCCAATCATCAGAAACATGCCTCCATCACGCTCAAAACGGCTTGCGTGGGAGAATCGCTCATCGAGATGGAGATCGCTCCCAAGCTTGAGGAGCTGGTCCATCAGGGGCTCCAGATCGGCTACTGCGCCCGTGTGGGAGAAGTGGATTTGAGGCTGAGCGCTTTTGGTGACAGTGCAGAAGAGATCGTGCGGATTGCCGAGAAAGTTTCCCGCGAAACTCTGGGCGACAAAATCTATACCGAGCACGACGAGAAACTCTGCGATATCGTGGTTCGCCTCCTGCGTCAGAGGGGCCAGACCGTTGGCACGGCCGAGAGCTGCACCGGCGGCTTCATCTCGAATCAGTTGACGAACGTGCCCGGAGCGTCAGAAGTCTTCCTCGGCAGCTGCATCACCTATTCCAACGAGGCCAAGATCAGCCTCCTGGGAGTCGACCCGCAATCGCTCAAGCTCCATGGAGCCGTCAGCGAAAAAGTCGCCTCTGAAATGGCCTCCGGTCTTCGGAAGCGCCTGGGGGTTGATTACGCAATCTCGGCTACCGGCATTGCCGGGCCCGGAGGCGGTACGGAGGATAAACCGGTAGGAACAGTCTTCGTGTCGCTGAGCTCAGCCAGCGGAACCCAGACCCACAAACTCTTTTACCCTTATGACCGGGAAAGCTTCAAGCTCTCGGTGGCGCAGTTCGCTCTGGATTGGCTCCGGCGTACCCTGAACGGCATTTAGCCGCTTCATTACAGGTCGCGATAGCAGATGAGCTCGATTCTCTCCTCCTCCACTTTGCGGAGGACTTTTGGAGAGGTCAGGGCTGAGAATTCTTTCTGATATTTCGCCTCTGTAGAGGGATGGGAATAGACTTCCGAATCGCCCGGGGGCAGGTGCTCCAGGAGTTTCAGAAGATAGGCTTCATCCACGTGAGAGGTCTGCATGAGGCCGAAGACTCGAGGCGTATGGCGGATGCCCATTTTGCAGAAGCGCTTTTTCACCCGCAGGCAAAGGAGATTGAAAATGACGGCGTGCAAGACACGGTAAAAGAGAGGCCCGGAACCCAGCTTCCAGCTCATCCAGAAGAGGTCGCGGCTCCAGCGCAGCGCGTCTATCCCCCACTCCTCTGCGTGGTCCAGGAGAATATCGGCCACGACCGGATGGAGATGAAGATGCAGGTGGCCATTGACGTGATCCAGCGGCAAACCGGTCTCTTTAAATTTTTGAACCTGGGCGGTAACCTCCCGCTCGACCTCCGCCCGTGCCGCGCGTGAAAAGAAGTAGAGCATCCCGGCTTTGGGCGCATTGTCGGAGAGGCGTCCCCGGCCATCCACCAGATGCGGCGCCTGCTCAGGGCTGAGCGCACCATGTCCGCAAACCAGAGTCAGATGCAGCCCCACACCCAGATTAGGCCGGCGGCGTGCCAGTTCGACTGCGGCCGCGGCACTGGGCTCATTCACCATCAGGCTGGCGCAGGTCAATATCCCCCGGTCATGCGCTTCGGTAATTCCCTCATTGGCGGCGGGATCTCTGCCGAAATCATCCGCATTGACGATCAATCTTCTCGGTAAAGCCGCACCCATTTATTCGCCTTTCAACACTCCGTAGTGAGGAGTGCGCAAGCCGAGCTTGAACCGCAACCAGGTGAGCAATATCCGCCGGATTTTTTCACACTTGGTGAGGCGGATCCGTTCGTGGCTGAAGACGTCGTATTGAAAGTGGATCAGTTTCAGGAAAAGCTGCCAGTAAACGGCCCCCATGAGCTCGGCGGCGATCATGTTCGGGCGGTCGACTTCGGGCAGAAACTCGCGGGCCCGGCGGTAATAGCCCAGAGCACGCTCTTTGTAAGCCTCGGCGAACCGGCGGTAGTTCTCCGTATAACGTCCGGCAAAGATATCCTCACGGCTCACGTTGAACCGGGCCAGCTCTTGCGATGGCAGATAGAGCCGCCCCTTCTGCTGGTCGGTTTTCACGTCTCTCAGGATATTGGTATATTGAAGGGCACGGCCCAGAGCCAGCGCGTATTCTTCAGTTTCCGGGCGGGTGAAACCGAAAATCCTCAGGCTCATCAGGCCCACCGAGGAAGCCACCCGGTAGCAGTATAAATCCAGATCTTCCCAGGTCCGGTATTCAACGCCTTCCAAATCCATTTCCATTCCCTTGAGGAGATCATTCAGGAGATCATAGGGGATGCGATAGCGGCGGATAATGGGAGCAAACTCTTGCAGAAAGGGGATTTCGGGACTCAATCCGTCGAAGATTTTTTGGAGTCCCTCGCGATAGCGGTTGATCTCCCGGGCCCGCTCCGGTACTGAAGCGGTTTCTTCGTCGGCGATATCATCCACCAGCCGGCAAAAGGCGTAGAGAGAAACCATCGCTTTGCGTTTCTCTTTGGGAAGTAATATGAAGGCTAAAGCGAGATTGGATGCGCTTTTGCGGGTGATTTCCTGGCTGGACAGGCTCGGCTGCACAATTTTATTCGTCTCTCTTGATGAAAGCCGGAGGGGGAACTCCCGGCGGACGCGGAGGAGGCAGCCCTTCTCCACTTTCGGCTAAACTCGTACCCCGTGGGCGGTGTTCGCGGCGATGCCGGCGCTTGCGGGATTTGCTGTGACCTTCCGAAGAACTCTCCCGATCCTCACTCTCCTCGCTCTCTTCGTCATCAGTCTCCACCTCTTTCGGGGTGCTCTCAGAAGTCTCTTCTTTATCCCCCTCTTCTTCTTCGCGCTCAGAACCCTCTTCTTCGAAAGAGGAACTGCTTCTGCGTTTTGAGGAGGAATGGTGGTGACGGCTGCTCGTGCGGTAAACGCGGACTTTGCGCCCTTTGACATTCTTGTAGCCGATCCAGATACCCACACCGATCCCCATCACCAGAAGGAGCAGAACGCCGCAGATCGTCTCAATATTGAACTTATAGGTAGAATTGACTAGATCAGGTTGTTCAAGTGTCTGAACAACTGATTGAGCTAAAACAGAATTTAGAGAATTAAAAATCATACGCTACTTACTTCGGCCCCTGCCTGTAAAAGAAAGCAGAAAAGATACCAAACTTAACATCCGACCGCTCATTACCTTGCCGCCCTGCCACCGGAACCCATCGACCCAACAATCAGATTGAGCTTCTGCGCTTTCTTCTTGAGAAGTGCCTCAGTGATTTTCAGACATTCAGCCGTCTTCGGAAGACTGTAATCGCACAGCTCAAGGGCATTGAGTAACATATTTCGCTCACAGTCTTCAAGTATTTCCTCGTACGAATCGAAGGAGAGATAGTTGATCGTATCCTTTCTGAGACGGCTTTCTATCTGGAAACTGGGCAGATTTTCCGGGCTAATCCACTTACCGCGCTCCAGAATAACGGCCCGCTCGATCGCATTGCGCAGCTCGCGGACGTTGCCGGGCCAGTGATGGCGGGTGAGCTTCTGCTCCGCGGCCTCGCTGAAGCCTTCGATCGTTTTATTGAGCGATGCGGCAAACTGCCTGAGGAAAAACTGGGCCAGGAGCATCACGTCGCCGCCGCGCTCGCGCAACGGAGGCGGACAAAACTGAACCACGTTGAGGCGGTGGAACAAATCCTCGCGGAAAGACTCCTGCCGGATGGCCTCGACGATGTCGCGATTGGTGGCGGCCACCAGCCGGACATTCACCTGGAGCTCTTCATTGCCGCCAATTCGGGTAAAAGTGCCATCTTCCAGGAAGCGAAGGAGTTTTGCCTGGAGCGGACGGCTCATATCGCCGATTTCATCCAGGAAAATCGTGCCGCCATCGGCCTCTTCCACGCGGCCGATCTTCCGCTTGAGCGCACCGGTAAAGGACCCCTTTTCATGGCCGAAGAGCTCGCTCTCGAGCAAAGTCTCGGGGATGGCAGCGCAATTGATACGCACGTAATTAGCGGCTTTGCGTCGACTCAGGGAGTGGATAGCGCCGGCGATCAATTCCTTACCCGTGCCGCTCTCGCCCAGAATGAGAACCGTGGCATCAGTCGGCGCGACGGTCTCAATGAGGCTCCGCAGCTCGGCCATGGAGGGATGATCGCCAATAATATGGGAAAGCGTGAACTGCTCGGTGCTGGCCTTTTTCAGGGTTAAATTCTCCTGACGGAGCAGATGGAGCTCCGCGCAGCGCTTGATGCTGTGGATCAGCTCCTCAGGTGCAAAGGGCTTGGCCAGATAATCCACCGCGCCGCATTTGATGGCGTCCACCGCCAGTTTCGGAGTCGCATAGCCGGTAATCATCAGGACGGGAATATCCTGCCAGCGCTGTTTGACGGAACGGAGAAAATCATAACCGCTCATCCCCCCCAGGCGGGCATCGGTGATGATCATGAAGACTTCCTTGTTCTCCAGCGTTTTGTAAGCGTCTTCGGCAGAGGCTTCTGCGATCACTTCATAGCCTTCATCTGAAAGCACCGTCTGGAGAGAAATCCTCATGTTTCTCTCGTCATCCACAATCAGCAGTGGAGGCAAAGCTCTTTTCATCTGTTTTTCCATTTTTTCACCGTAGGTCGCACAACGCTCGATTCATTTTAACTCATTTTCAAAAAAGAACGAGCAGGAAGTTGTATCGTAAAACAGGTTCCCCGGCCGGGCTCCGAATAAACCTCAATGGTGCCGCCATACATCTCCACGTTATGTTTGACGATGGAGAGGCCCAGACCGGTCCCCTTCCGCTTGGTGGTAAAGTAGGGCACCCAAATCTGCGACAAAAACTCCGGGCTGATTCCCGGGCCGCTGTCGGCGATCTCCACAATCACGGCATAATCGCTCGAGAAGCGCGAACGCAAGGCGATCTGACCGCGGTCCTCCAGGACATCCCGCGCATTGGAAAGCAGGTTCACGAGGATTTCGGCCAGGTGGCTTCTCTGCATCATGAGGTGCGGCAAGCCCTGGGCATATTCCTTGGAAATATCAATTCCGAACTGGGTGCCTTTGGGGAAAACCTGGTCCAGGGCGCGGTCCAGCTCCGCATTGATGGAGAGCCGCTCCAGAGTACCCTCGGCCAGCTTGGCATAGCCCATGAGGTCGGTGATGATCTGGTCGGAGCGGTTGATCTCCTCACGAATAATCTGTATCTGGCCGTCGATATCGGTTTTGCCGCGCTCCACCTTTTTCTGGATGATGTAGGCGACGTTATTGATGATCCCCAGCGGGTTCTTGAGCTGATGGGCAATTTCGGCCGCCAGGCGCCCATTGGCCCGGATTTGCTCCTGCCGCAGCCAGAACTCCTGAGCCTCTTCGCGCACCTGTTTCTGGCGCACCAGGGTCAGATGCACCCCCATGGAACAGACCGAGAGCATCACGAGGAAGAAAATTCGCAAGACCACCGGCT
The DNA here is from genome assembly GCA_002305615.1 of Verrucomicrobia bacterium UBA1412. Classification (GTDB taxonomy): domain Bacteria; phylum Verrucomicrobiota; class Verrucomicrobiia; order Limisphaerales; family UBA1412; genus UBA1412. Next base: position 12,911 of record DBPU01000110.1, read on the forward strand.
CGGCAAACGCTTCGCGGGTAAACCCATCGGCGCTCACAGCCCTGCTCTCCAAAAGCCCCGCAGAGACATAGAGAAGGCAGATGATCGAAGCCACGCTGAGCTGCATCATAAAGGTCGGCAGACAAACCGAGGTCCGGATAATCCAGAGGCAGAACAACCAGAAAACCGGACTGTCAAAGCCGTGCGAGCCGACCATGACCCCGGCCAGGAAAAGGGTATCGGCCAGAATTCCCGCAAAGAGGACGATCAGGAGCTGCCAGCGTTTGAGCCCGGCCATCCCCCAGATCAGAATCCCCCAGGCCAGCGAGATCATGAAATAGAAGACGAAGAAAAGATAAATCATGTGCATGGTGGCATCCCAATGGGTAAGCACCTCCGTATCCCATATCTGGGCCAGAGCCTTCCAGAGGACTATGGGCAGCGCCACCACCTTGATGGGCAGAAGAATATGCCTTTCAACCACTCGTACCCGCTGGCGCATCTCCTCCGAATCGGGAACGAGCGCCTTGGCTTTTTCCAGTAATTCTTTGATCTTCTGCATGGTTGAAAGGCTTGCGGATCCTCCCGCCTAGGCCAAATTGCGCTCTCTGAGCATCTCCATCACCTGAGCGCCGACCTCATCCACGGGGCTCATACGGCCCTTGCCCGAATAGCCGCAAGCCTGAAGTCCCTCAGCCGGACCGATCATATTCACACCTCGAGCCGTCAGAATCCTCACGTTCTCCTCTGTCGCCTCGTGCGACCACATCCTGCCGTTCATGGCCGGAGCGATGAGGAGCCCGGTTTCGGGCCGGAGCGCCAGCGTCAGGCAAGTGAGCGCATTATCGGCAATTCCGCAGGCGATTTTGGCAATCGTATTGGCCGTAGCCGGAGCGATGACGACGACATCGGCCCAATCGGCCAGGGAAATATGTTGCGGAACCCAATCCTCATCGGTTTCGTAAAGGCCCTTCACCACCGGGTTGCGCGAAAGCGTCTTGAACGGCACCTCGGTCACGAACCGCAGCGCGTCGGCAGTCATCACCACACGCACGGCGCAATCACGCTGGACCAGGAAGCTGACCAGGTCCACGGCCTTATGCGCCGCGATCGAACCGGTCACGCCGACCACTACCTGGGGGGATCTTTTCGTTTCTAAAAAGCTGCTCATCACGTCCGGACTTATAGCAGAACGGCCCCTCTACAGGAAGGGGAAACTTCTGCCTGCAAGGCAATTCTCTTCAAGGAACGCCTCTAGCGAAATGAGGCGATGAAATTCTCCAGCTCTGCGGGCTTCACCCGGGAGCGCTTCATTTTCTCGGCCCAGAGAATGGATTGGGCCAGCTGGTAATCCTCCTTAATGGAGCCGCTCAGGAGAATATAATCGAAGCCGACACAGGTCTCCATCTCCGCCCGGGCCGTATCCAGACGCCGCCGGATCACCTCAGCCGAATCGGTGGCACGCTTCTGGAGCCGCTTATGCAGGCTCTCCAGAGAAGGCAGCGCGATGAAAAAGCTCACCAGTGAGGCACCCAATACCGGATCCTCCTTCGCCTTGCGGCTGATCGATTCCACACCCTGAACATCCACCGAGACGATCACGTCGCTGCCGGCCTCCAACCGCGTGATGATCTCGCTCTTGAGCGTCCCGTAAAAATTGCCGTAGACATTGGCCCACTCGATGAATTCATCGGCATCGCGTTTGGCCCGAAACTCCTCCTGAGAAAGGAAATAATAGTCCTTGCCGTTTACCTCTCCGGCCCGGGGAGCCCGGGTGGTGCAGGTAATCGCCCGCTGAAGATCGGGGTTTGCTGCCAGGAGTTCATTGCAAACGGTCGTTTTGCCGCCGCCACTGGGGGCCGAAACCACCAGGAAGATCGGTTTGGAATTGAGAAATTTCATGGTTACTCAGTCGTTATGCGGTATTGCCTCACGCCGAGATATTTTAGCCTGCCTCAGCCCGAAAGACAATGCGTGAAAACGTGAAATAACATGAATCCGGCACGGGTAAAAGAACCATTGATCAGAACTACGGATGAACACAGATGGACACGGATTCGTGAAGTGTTTTCTATAACGATGAGAGATATTTGCTGAAGTGTTTGTTGCTTTGACTTGAGTTTTGAAGGCCCTATTTCGTATGAACCATCCAACCCCAATATCCGTGTTTATCCGTGTCGATCTGTGGTTCCGGCATCCCTTCTTCATTCGTAATAAAAAAGAGCCAAAAACATGATTACGTCTTCGGCTCCGTTTTCGCTCTATTGCGAATCTAAATAGGACTAGATTTCCTGCAGCTTGAAGAATTTTCCGGATTTCTCGGCTTGGAATAGGATATCGAGTTCTTCCTCCTCGGCGGTGAAGGTTTCCCCTACTTGTTCCCAGTTGATGCAGTCATTCGAGCTCCAGAGCTGATATTTCACCCCCAGAGCCAGATGCGTCTTTACCTTCACTTCTGCATTTTGTTTGGATACGCCGATTCCCAGACTGCTGTTATTCCTCGGCTCACCGATCAAGAGGGTAGTGCCATCCAAATAACCGGAACCAGGATTATCAATCACGATTTCGACGACTACTCCATTTTCAATAATGCAATGGGCCTCAAAACAGCTTCCTGTTCCACACCTGATTCTCACCTTGGGGGCCCGCGTATATCCCCAGCCGCCATCGGTAAGGGTCAGGCCAACAACTGCGCCATCCACAATTTGAAGCGTCGCCGTCGCACGGTAAGGTTGTTTCAGAGTGAGGGCGGCGTCCGCACTGAGTACCGTTCCGTCTTCATTAGAAACGAGGACCGAGTAGTTACCGGTATCTTCAGCGGTTACACTTTCGATCGTATAACCCAACCCTGTGGCTCCTTCAATAACGGCCCCATCTTTATACCACTGATAGCTCATGGGGGCGGTTCCCCAAACGCCAACGCTGAAGGTGACCGAATCGCCCTCTATTACGGCTTGGCTCTGAGGCTGCACTGTAATCTCGGGAGCCGTTAGCCATTTTTCTGTGGGTCTCCTGTTCCAGGGATTTGTCCAACCGGTAGTGCCAGTTCTGTAATAAATGACCGCAGGATCGGTAAAAGAATTCCATGTGGCTGATGGCGCATTTCCTTCAAAATAAACGCCCGTCAGACTGCTGCATTCCCCGAATGCGTAATAACCAATAGAAGTGACGCTACTCGGGATGACGATGCTCGTCAGACCGTTGCATCCGTTGAATGCGTAGTCACCAAAAAAACGGACGCTGTTGCCTATGGTTACGCTTGTCAGACCGGTGCAGCCGTTGAATGCAGAATATCCAATGGAAGTGACGCTCTCCGGTACTGTATAAGCACCATTTTTAACATTGGGACATAGAATCAACGTTGTCTGATCTTTATTGAAAAGCACTCCATCCAGACTGCTGTAGTTGGGGTTGTTTTCTCCGACAACGATATCCATCAGACTGCTGCAGCCGGAGAATGCGTCTCGGCCAATAGCAGTAACACGATCAGGAATTGTGATGCCTGTCAGCTTGCTGCAATACCGAAATGCATCCCGGCCAATAGAATTGACACGGCTGCCTATCGTAACATTTGTCAGGCTGCTGCAATTCCGGAATGCCTCAATTCCAATATAAGTGACATTGTCAGGGATGATGATGTTTGTCAGGCTGCTACAGTCTCGGAATGCGTAACTTCCCAGATAGGTGACACCATTTGGAATTACAATGCCTGTCAGATTGGTGCAATTCGTGAATGCGTAATCACCAAGATAAGTGACACCCTCAGGGATTATAACGCTTGTCAGACTGCTACAGTCTGAGAATGACTTTTTGCCAATGGAAGCGACACTCTCCGGGATTACGATGTTTGTCATGCTGCTGCAGCCGAGGAATGTGTAGTCACCAATAGAAGTGACCCCGCCAGGGATTGCAATTTTTCTCAGACTGCTGCAGCCGGAGAATGCGTAATCAGCAATAGACGCGACACTCTCTGGGATTGTAATGCTTCTCAGATTCATGCAGCCGCCGAATGCCTCACGTCCAATAGAAACGACACCGGCGGGGATGACGATGCCAGTCAGATCGAAGCATACTTCGAATGCGAATTCTGGAATAAGAGTTACTGAATAGGAAAACCCATTATTTGTGACCCGGGCGGGAATCACAAGATCTCCGGTGGGCATTCCTTCGGGAGGGTTTTTAACAGAAACTGTCCCCGTTTTAGAGGCTGGTTCTTCCGTTAGAACTGTGTATCTCAAACCATTTATTGTGAAGCTGTCACCGATTGCTGCCTGTACTTTTGGCAAAAACAGAAGAGATGCCAGGAGGATGAACAATGTGATGAAGCGCAGCACGACGCCCGAATAGGACAGATATTTTGTCTTCATTTTTTCCCTTATGATTTTCTTTAAATTTTGAGAACACATTACCGCATTTCAGAATAGAATCATTCTCCCGTTTGTAAAGTGAAAAAAGCTACTACCTAATGAGTACCATAAATTAACACGAATAAACACAAATGATTATTCTACCCATTCTTTTGCGGGTCTATCATCCCAGGGATTTTTCCATCCCGTTGTGCCGGGCTTGTAGTAGATAACAGATGGGTCGTAAAAGGCACTTCCTTTCGGTAATCTCGGCGCGTTCCCCCTGAAATAAACAGCCGTCAGCTTGCCGCAATTCCTGAATGCCTCTTTCCCAATGGAAGCAACACCCTTCCCCAGGGTCACGCTCTCCAGACCGTTGCATTCGGCGAAAGCTCCCTCACCTATTTTAGTCACACTGTCGGGAATTACTATGCTTGTCAGACTGCTGCATTTCCCGAATGCTTCCGAACCAATAGAAGTGATACTCTTCCCCAGGGTCACGTTTGCCAGACTACTACATTCAGAAAATGCCACTTCTCCAATAGACGTGACGCTATCGGGGATGATGATGCTCGTCAAACTGCTGCACCCTTCGAACATCCAATCTCCCAAAGATTTGACGTTCTTGCTTAGGGTCACACTTTTCAGATTGCTGCAGTTCAAGAATACACTGTCTCCCATAGAAGTGACACTGTCCGGGATGGTGATGCTTGTCAGCTTATAGCATGCGACAAATACTTGATCCCCAATGGAAGTGACACTGTCCGGAATGGTAATACTCGCCAGACTGCTGCATACAGAAAATGCCCCTGTGTCAATCGTAGTGACACTATCAGGAATTACTATGCTGGTTAAACCTACGCATCTGGCGAATGCTCGTTTCCCAATCGCAGTGACACTGTCTGGTATTACGATGCCTGTCAGTCCTCTGCAGCCGGTGAATACCCCATCTCCAATAGAAGTGACACTCTCGGGAATCGTATAGACACCTTTTTTACCACAGGGGAATTGAATCAGTGTTGTTTGGTCTTTATTAAAAAGCACCCCTTGCAGACAACTGAAATTGGGATTTTTTTCCCCGACTTTGATTTCTGTCAGACTGCTGCAGCCGGCGAATACCCCGGCTCCAATTGAAGCGACATTGTCGCCTATGGTTACACTTGTCAGACCACTGCAGCCGAAAAATGCCCAATCTCGCATGGAAGTGACGCTGTCCGGAAGGATGATGTTTGCCAGCTTGTCGCATCCGTAGAATGCCATTTCTCCAATAGACGTGACGCTGTTGCCTATGGTTACACTTGTCAAACTACTGCAGCCAAAGAACGCCCATTCTCCAATTTCAGTAAGACCATCAGGGAGTTCGATGCTTGTCAGACTTGTGCACTCGGAAAATACATGATCTCCAATCGCAGTGACACCGTCAGGAATTATGATATTGGTCAGACTGCTGCAATCCTGGAATGCCTTTTTACCAATAGAAGTAACATTCTTACCTATTGTAACGCTTCTCAGATTGCTACATCCGTTGAATGCCATTTCTCCAATAGAGGTGACACTATCGGGGATGATGATGCCTGTCAAACCCTCATAATCATAGAATGAGTTTTTAAATTGAACACGAGTCACTGAATAGGTGATCCCCTTGTTGGAGACGGAGGCCGGAATTGCAATATCGCCGGATATGTTTCCGGAATCCGCCACAACAACAACCGTCCCTGTTTTGGAAGCCTGGTCTTCTGTCATAACCACGTATTTCAATTGATTTATCGTGAATGAGCTGTTTATTGGGGCAGCATTCCTTTTTGGCGTACTCGGTGGTTTTATCGTGAATGCATCACTGACAGCAGCCTGTACTTTTGGCAAAAATAGAAGCGATGCCGAGATGATGAATGACATGATGAAGCGCGACACGGCGCAGGAAGAGAACAATTTTTCTGTCTTCATTTTTTCCCTTATGATTTTCTATAAATTTGAGTACACATTAATCTCAGGAGGTTTACTCTACCATTCTTTTGTCGGTCTACCGTCCAAGGGATTCTCCCATCCCGTAGTGCCGGGCTTGTAGTAGATAACAGATGGTTTAAAGAAGGCATTTCTTTTCGGTATTTTCGGCGCGTTCCCTTTGAAATAAACGGCCGTCAGTTTGCTGCAATCCTTGAATGCCTCTTTTTCAATAGAGGTGACACTAGCGGGGATTTCTATGTTTGCCAGATTGCCGCATTTATAGAATGCCCAATAACCAATAGTCGTAAGACCGTTGCCCAGTTTTGCGCTTGTCAGTGCGCCGCATCCTGCGAATACCCCGGCTCCCATGGAGGTGACGCTGTCCGGGATTTCGATCCTGGTCAGACTGCTGCATTCGGCAAATGCCGCAGCTCCCATATAGGTGACACTGTTTGGGATCATTATGTTTGATAGCTTGCTGCATTTGGCGAATACAGCGGCTCCCAGAGAAGTGACACTTTTACCTATTGTCACGCTTGCTAGACTTCTGCATCCTTCAAAAGCCTCACTTCCAATATAAGTGACACTTTTTGGAATTATGACGCTTGTCAGACTGCTGCAGTCAAAGAATGAATGTTCAGCAATATGAGTCACGCTGTTTCCTATTATTACTCTCTTCAGATTATTGCACGAAGAGAATGTGGAATCATCAATGACAGTGACTCTATTGCCTATTGTTACATTCGTCAGATTGTTGCAATCATAGAATGCGGCACGACCAAGAGAAGTGACACTGTCAGGAATTACTATGCCTGTCAGGCCGGAAAAAGCAAATGTGTCACAACTAATTACAGTGACGCCGCTGCCTATTGTAACATCTGTAAGCTTAATGCATTTCCCGAACGCCCCATGTCCAATAGAAGTGACGCTGTTGGGAATTTTTATGCTTGTTAAACTCCTGCACCCGTAGAATGTGTCATTACCAATAGAAGTAACACTTTTAGGAATTATGACGCTTGTCAGACCGATGCATCCCCAGAATGCCTGATTTTCAATAGAAGTGACACTTTCTGGGATGGTTACATTTGTCAGACTGCTGCAATTTTGGAGTGCGTAATGCGGAATAAGAGTTACCGAATAGGTAATCCTCCCATTAGTGACAAATGCAGGAATCACAATGTCACCGGATATTTCCGTGGATTCGGCCTGAACAGAGACCGTCCCCGTTTGGGAGGAGGGGGCTTCCGTTAGAACCGTGTATTTCAACTGATCTATCGTGAATGTATCGCCTATTACGGCGTGTGCCTTCGGCAAAACCAGAAACGATGTGAGGATGAATGCCATGACGAAGCGTGACACGACGCAGGAGGAGGACAATTTCTCTGTCTTCATTTTTTCCCTTATGATTTTCTATAAATTTGAGTACACATTAGCCACCACTCAGAGTAAATACATTATTTCGATTGTAAAGGGAAAATTTATACTACCCAATCAGAACCACGAATCGACAAAATAACACGAATCAGGCACGGGTAAAAGAACCATTGATCAGAACCACGGATGAACACAGATGGACACGGATGTTTTGTGTTGGATGTTCAAGGCGCCGCACGGAATAGGACTCGCGAAACTCGAGATCAAAGCTGCCAAACAATTCACCGAATCACCCGCATCGTTGTAGAAAGCACTTCAAGAATCCGTGTTTATTCGTGTCTATCCGTGGTTCACGGCACCCCGAAGGAAGTCTATTTCTTCGGAGCGGGCTCGATGCCGAAGAGGAGCTCATTGGCCCAGTGAATCGAGCCGGCATCGTGGAAGGTGAAAGGGTTTTCTCGGGAGGCGCTGCGTCCCTGGGGCAATTCCCAGGCACGCTCACCGGCATTGACCCGATAGGAGAACTTGATCGGCTTGCCCTTCAACACTCTATCCCGTACCTCCGGAATCCGGCTCCAGGGGATCGCGCACTCGCAAAAACCGCCCCGGATAACGAGCCGGGCGTCATCGGCGAGCGGACCGCCATCGCGCGGCGAAACCGGCTGGCGCGGATAGAAATGTTTACGGGGAGCCTCCGGGCGGCTCAGGCAGAAGATTTCCGTTCCCCCGTCCCGGCAGAGGTTGAGGGCGAACTCGTAATCGCTGTCGGGGTAAGCGCCGGCCAGGGGCACCGCTTCGGGCGCATAAGCTCTCAGGCCCTTCTTCTCCGGCGGAAGGACGTTGAAGGCGATCTGTACATTGTAGTTGCCGTTGCCCGAAGGCAAATCCGGGGCCATGCGGTAGGAGAAGCGCCGCACTCCTGCAGGCCAGGAGAGCTCCGCTGAGCCATCCTTCACCGTTTGCGGGTAGAAGTAGCTCTCCTCATCGCGTGTAGAAAAACGGGGCATCGGCCGAAAGCCGGGAGTCCGGGCCGCAAAATAGAAATAGGCATCATCCCAAGCCACCCAGCCGCTCACCGTGTCGCGCTCGGTCGCCAGAGGCCAATCCTTAAAAGGCTCATAAGGCGCGGCCGGATCGGGCGGAGCCAGAGGCGTAAAGGTCGAAACCGGCAGAATCTCTTTCCAATCCTCGGGGTTTCCATCCAGCTCGGGCGTATGCCGCGCCAGCCACTGGACGTGGAGGGTCTCGGCGTGCTGGATATTCCCCTCGGGACTGCTCCAGGCGATAATCAGGGGGTAGTTATTGCCGTCGCGCTCCTGAGAAAGATGCGGCACAATCCGCATCTCGACCACCCGGGATTCATGTGGGCGCAGTTTGAGCTCAAAGGTTTCCTTCTCGAAAACAATCCCCGGGACCAACGCCTGGAGGCTCCCCTTCACGGTTTGATTCAGGACGTTGGAGACGCGGATTTTCAGGGTAGTTTTGGGCCTCAATACCGGAGCGGTGAAGTCATAGACGATAATTTCCACCGGGTCGACGTTGCGGATTTGCGCCTCTTTGATCGCTTTGAGCAACCGTTTGAAGGAGCCGCTGCGGCCGGTCGTCCTCAGAAAGTAGCCGCTGCCGTTGAGCGGAAGGGTAATCCGGGACGCCACGCTCTGGAGCGGGTTGCCGTAGAAATCATAAACACGGAATTCATCCCGTGGATTCTCGATGGAAAAGCTGGCACCGGGATTGATCTTCACCGAGCGGAAGGGGGTCCGGTCCGGAGGAAGACTCTCTTTCAAATCTCCGACCACGACGACGGTTCCATCCCCGGGATGGATTTTACCCGTGGGCACCCCGTCTCGATAGACTTGCGAGCCTTCAAAGACGAAGACCCAGGGCAACCCGTTTTTGAAGAGAATTTCCCGGAATGAGCGTCCGCCGATCCATTTCTGAGCCGCGGCCACTGCGGCTGCCGGTGCCCATACCTGCGCCACGCCCCCGGCCGTTTTTTCCACATCTGACGAAGCTGCCAGAGGGGTCTCGGGCGATTTTTCCGGAGTCAGGAGGGAGCTCGCATGGAGTCCGGCGCCTGTCCGCACAAAGCCGCCGGCTCTCCGAACGGCCCAGAGCGCCGCGATCTCTTCTTCACTCCGGAGCCGCGCGCCGCCCGAATTCCAGAAGCGCACCGGACCCCGGGGGCTTTTGCGTCCGCTCAGGAGAGGATTCTGCGCCAGCTCAGCGGCCAGGGGCCGATCCGTAGCGTTGATAAAATCCAGATCGCTCAGAAACTCGGTCCCACTCTCGGACAAAAGGCTTTCACCCACCAGAGCCGAGCTGCCCGAGGCACCCACGAGGGTTTTGACCCCGGCACTCTGACGGGCCTCCAGGACGGCCCGGCTCATCGCGCGGTATGCCTCCTGAAATCTGGGAATATCGCTCCTCCATCCTGCAAAATTCTCGCTCGCCGTGGGTCCGGCCTGCCCGAGCTCCAGCGCCTGAATGGAACCCAACGGCCAGCCGTAGCGGCTCAGGAGCTCCAGCCAATAGCGGCTCCAGGTTTCATCAAAAGAACTCATCCAGGAGTTATCCCGCGGTCCCTGCGCGAGCAGTACATCTTCGGGGCTCAGCCAGGGACGCTCCCGACCCAAGGGCAGTGCTGAGGACGGCAGGCTTCCGCCGCCCACGTTCAGAAGCAGGCTCACATCGTTCTCAGAGGCCCATTGCGCATAGGCTTCCCGGAAAAGACCGTAGCCCGTCTCCAGCCGGGCACCCTTGATCCCAAGCTTGCGGAGAGCATTGAAAAGGACCGGGGAGAGCTCCAGACTTGAATCCAGATCCACCGAGAAACCGGGCTCGAAGACTGGACCCGGATCCGCCTCAAGAACACGCGCCACCGATGCGCCAAAGGCCCGGCCTCTCCCCTCCAACTCCAGGACCAGAAGGTAGCCTCCAAAGAGCTCGCCGATCTCGGGGGTAAAAGTCACGAATGCGCCTTCGACTGGAATCTGCGCCTCTATTTGAGTCGTGCCCAGCTTCTCAATGAGGTAAATCACCGGCTGATCGGGCGATTCCGGGCGCATACGGGTTCCGTAGCGGTTGACCTCGAGCTTAACGGCCCCGCGATAAGGTGTTTCGGGCTTAATAAAAAACGTGAAGGCGGCCTCTTCTCCGGGGCCGAGGATATTGGCGCCGGCAGAGCAGGCACTTTGCGCAACGCTCCAGCCCACTGCATTCAAACCGAAAGCCGGCTCAAAATTCGCCATCTTCCGGCCAGCAAACTCCGGAGCCGGGCTGAAACTCTGCGCCGTGAGATTCACCCCAAACCAGAACAGGAGAAGAAGAGCCAACAGCCCGATACTCCCCGCTTTGCAGAAAAATCTCTCTCCCCTTTTTATGTCGCTCATATTCAACTTTATTCCCCCGGAGGCAGCTATTGACCTCACCCTTTTCGGCCAAAGGGTGAGCCAAAACGCTTTTTTTGTCAAAGGTTCATCAAAGTTTTCTCTTGGAATAGGAGCTGCCAAACTTGATAATAAGGCCATGTGGAATAAAGCGAAAAAACTGTGGGTTTCACTCGGTTGTCTCTCTCTTTTAACGGCTTTCTGGAGTGCGGGCTCGCTCTCTGCCGCGGAGCCCGAGCAAACCATCCCGCTGGCCGACCCGACCATTTTCATGGATAAGGGGACCTATTACCTCTATGGGACAGGAGGTTTGCCCGGTTCCGGACGCGATGGATTCCTGGTCTATACTTCCAAAGACCTCAAGTGCTGGGAAGGTCCGGCCGGTGCCACAGACGGCTTTGCGCTGGTCAAGGGCGACGTCTTCGGCACGAAATGGTTCTGGGCTCCGCAGATTTTCCGCTATCAGGATCGCTACTGGATAGCCTATGCCGCTGATGAATGTATCGCGCTGGCCTCGGCTGAAAGTCCCCTGGGCCCCTTCAAACAGGAAAAAATGGAGAAGTTCCCGGGCGAGCTTCTTCAGATTGACCCCTACATCTTCTTTGACGATGACGGCAAAATCTATTTCTTCCACGTCCGTCTGGACCGCGGCAACCGCATTTACGTCGCGGAAATGGAGCCCAATCTCTCCGGGATCAAAAAAGATACCCTCCGCGAATGTATCTCCACCCGTTTGGATTCCTGGGAAAACGTCCGGAACAACGATTACGGCGTGGCAGAGGGACCAACCGTCATCAAACGCGACGGAGTTTACTACCTCTTCTACTCGGCAAATGACTATCGCTATGCGGAATACGCCGTCGGTTACGCCACGGCGAGCTCACCCCTGGGCCCCTGGACCCGCTATGAAGGCAATCCGATTCTGAGCCGCAAAAACGTGGGACATAACGGAACCGGCCACGGCGACGTTCTCACCGACCCGGAGGGCAAGCTCCTCTATGTCTTCCATACTCATAAGTCGGACAAAGAAGTGCATCCCCGTAAAAGTGCGGTGATTGATCTGGTCGCGAAGAAAAAAGAGGGTAAAACGGTCTTCAGCGTGGAGGATAAGAGCTTCCGCTTCCTTCTGAAGAAGTAGGACTCCTCTTAACGCGCTTTTTTAGAAGCTTTTGCGCTGGGAAGAAGGCAAAATCCCGAGCTCTGAGCGGTATTTGGCCAGTGTGCGGCGGGCCACATGGATGCCTTTTTTCTCAAAGTTCTCAACCAGTTGCTGATCCGAGAGCGGGTTTGATTTATCTTCCCCGGCGATCATTTCAGACAGAGCGGTTTTGACCTTGATATTCGATACGCCTTCGGGGGTATCGCTTTTGAGCTTGCTGCTGAAGAAGTAGCGCATCTCGAAGACTCCCTGAGGCGTCTGCATGTATTTACCCGAAACGGCCCGGCCAACGGTCGTCTCATGCAGTCCGGTCACCTCAGCCACTTTGGACATCGTCAGCGGTATTAAGCCCCTGGGGCCGACACTCATAAATTCGGATTGGAAAGAGACAATCGCTTCGGCGATCTTGCGGATCGTCCGCTGCCGCTGTGCCAGAGAGGTGATGAAGAAACGCCCTGAGCGGATTTTCTCCTGGATGTAGCTGCGGGTCTCCTTGGAATCGCTCGAGCCGATCATCTCCTTATACATGGGGTTGATCTTGAGCCGCGGCAGGAGATCATCATTCATGATGACTTTGTACTCGCCCTCATCATCCTTTTTTACAAAAACTTCCGGGACCACATAGAGGTTCGAAACCGAATAGAAGGGTCTGCCCGGCTTGGGCTCCAATTGGGCAATCCGCCGGGCCGCCTCGTTCACCTCTTCGAGCGTGACCTTGTTCTTGCGGGCGATCTCGGGATATTTCTTCCCGGCAAGCGCTTCCAGGTGCCCGTGGACAATGTTCCACTCCAGAGAATCCTTCATGCCGGCGCGCGCAAGCTGGATGAGCAGGCACTGGCGCAAATCGCGTGCGCCCACTCCGACCGGCTCCAGGTTTTCATGCATGAGCTCCAGGCCGCGCTTGATCTCTTCCGGGGAAAGATTGGTGGAAATCACCAGCTCGGCAGGCTTGGCCCGCAAATACCCCTGCTCGTCGATGAAACCGACCAGAAGAACCAGGACTTCCCGCTCTCTGTCGGTAGTATCCAGGAGCTCGACCTGCTCCAGGAGATACTCCTGCAAAGATTGCTCGGTCGGAATGGAGTTGAAAAAAAACTGCCGTTTCTCTTCATCGACCGTGTTAGTGGATTGAGTCCGCTGGTCGCCCTGGAGGAAATACTCCTTCCAGCCTTCACCCTCCTCGGCAGGGCGATCTCCATAGGAATCGGAAGCGCCGGAGGCTTCCGGGGCGGAATCGAAATCGCGTTCTCCGGAAGAATCTGAAGGCAGGTCGGTTGCTGGGGAAGTCACACCCGCGGTACGATGGGTCTCCGGAGGAGGGCCCTCGTCCATTTCCAGAACCGGATTGCGCTCCAACTCCTCATTGACCTTGCTCTTGAGCTCCAGAACGGGGGTCGCCAATAAAACCAATGACTCCTGCAGCTGAGGCGCGATTACCTGCGCCAGAGCCGTCTTCATTGTCAGTTTCATTTCACGCCCCATACAATTATCAATCCCTGAGGTGAATATGGCATATTTTCTGCTAGCCCGCAACTTCAGAGGTTAATTTTTAGTGGATACTCGGGTTTTTTGGGCCCTTTGGAAGAGAAATCTTGACTTAGGGGCGCAATGAATTTTTACTGAGCGGAGACTCTGGTTGTGGCACACAGCTCCGAAAGAGCCTTGGAAATAAATATTACAGGTTTTTTACAGAACCAATATGAAACAGACATACACATACGGAATGGGCCGCCGCAGCTTCCTCAAAACGGCTGCGCTGGCAACTCTGGGCACCTTCTCCGCCCCCTATATCATGCGGGCAGACGGACCCTCCAAGCTGAAGATCGCCATCATCGGCGCCGGCGGTAAGGGCAAAAGCGATGCCGACAACATGAAGGGTGAAGATATCGTCGCTATTTGCGACGCTGATGACAGAAGGTGTGCAGCCCTTCGCAAAGAGCTGCCCGATGTCCCCTATTATCGCGATTACCGGGTTCTGCTCGAGAAGGTAAAAGACCTGGATGCAGTGGTAGTTTCCACACCCGATCATCATCATGCCCTGGCCTCCATGCTGGCCATTGAGAGAGGTCTCCATGCCTATGTGCAGAAGCCGCTGGTACACTCTGTTTTTGAAGCGCGTCAACTCCGTGCGGCCGCCGCCCGCAAGAAAGTCGCCACCCAGATGGGCAATCAGGGCTCAGCCGAGAACGGTCTGCGCCGCGCTGTCGAGTGCGTCCAGGCCGGGATTATCGGCCCCGTCCGCCAGGTCCATGTCTGGTCCAACCGCCCGGTGTGGCCCCAGGGAATCAAAGATGCGCTGCCGAAGGCTGAAATTCCCGCCGGTTTGAATTGGGATCTCTGGCTGGGACCGGCCCCCGAACGTGAATACGGCGAAGGTTATCTGCCGTTCAACTGGCGCGGCTGGTACGATTTCGGTACCGGCGCACTGGGCGACATGGCCTGCCATACTGCTAACATGCCTTTCCGCGCCCTGAAGCTTGGTTACCCCACCAGCGTCATCGCCGAAGCGGTAGAAGGCGCTAACAGCCAGACCTATCCGAATAAATCCCGGATCAAATTTGAATTCCCCGAGCGCGAAGGCCTGCCTCCGGTCACCTTCTACTGGTATGACGGAAGCTGGAAACCGACCCCCGAGATCACAGCCGATATCAGCGAGCTGCTCGAGAAGGTTCCCGGTTCAGGTTGCCTCTTAATCGGCGACAAGGGTCAGCTCTTCTCCCCGGATGATTACGGCGCAAAGTTCTACCTCAAGCTCAAAGACGACGCTGAGTTCAAAGCCAGCAATAACCATGACGCGGCCAAGACCGAAGTCATCCCAGTGAGCATCCCGCGCTCCGTCGGCCATTACAAAGAGTGGCTCGAAGCCTGTAAGGGCGGCGCCCCGGCGTATTCGAATTTCGACATCGCGGCCTACCTGACCGAGATTATCCTCCTGGGCTGCCTGGCCATCCGTCTGGGTGAAGGCAAACTCATGGAGTGGGACGGCCCGAACATGAAGTCGCCCAACTGCCCGGAGGTCTCCGCATTCGTCAAGCGCGAATACCGCAAGGGCTGGAACTGGAGTGCATAGATTTCGTTCTGTCTTCATTATAGATTGAGAGAACGTGTTACCAAGGGGCTCCCTGAGTTGGGAGCCCTCTTTCTTTTGTAGAAAGGAACGTCATGGGACTTGGACAATAGAGGAGATAGCACCCCCCAACCTCAACGGAATTCCCTCGATTTACTGAATGTCGCGGAAGGGAAAAAGGTCCTTTAGTGAGTTTGTGTATCGTGTAATTACCACAAAAGGTTTTGTGTATCGTAAAAGCCGTTTTACGATACACAAACTGCGTCGGGCACGGTAATCAGCTCCAAGCCGCCGGAGCGGCAAGCCAGACCTTTTTGGCCTATCTCTTAGAGCCGGAAGGAGATAAAATCCTCCAGCTTTTGATTTGGGAGGCCTCCCCTCTTTTGGCCGAAAAAGTTTTATTCCGGCTTGGAGGGCTCTTGACTAGCCCCTTCTAAAACTCTATCTTGTTTCTAGAAAGAGGTGTAGTGTGTCTCTACGAGAAAATAAGGACGAATTCATTACGATTTTTGAAAATATTTCAAACAAAGAAACCTTAAGGAAAGGTATTTTATTTTTATCAATTTTTGTTTTGATTTTCGAATCTTTGAAAGATTTCATTATTGATCGTCCTCTCGAACTATATTGTATTTACTCCTGCAGAATAAAAGAAGGTAAAATAGTATATGAGGAAAATGATGATTACAAACAGAATGTGAAGACTCTAGATAAAAACCCTTTTTCTGCATCTATAAAGTGGTTTCAGAGTAGAGGTGATTTGACTGAGAAAGATGTTGAAATCATTTCAAAGGCGAAAAATCGCCGAAACGTGTTTGTCCACGAACCGCTCAATATCTTGGTTCAAGGCGTTTCGCAAGATGACGTTATGTTACTTTCAAACATGGCAGACATTTATAAAAAGCTGGATTCAATGTGGATCTATAATGTAGAAGATGCCGCTGGGAATTGTTCCGATCCCGAAAGTATAAAACCGAAAGATTGCTACAGTTTACCATCTGCCCTGTTGCAAATCGTCAAAAATATTGCTATTGATAATGAAGAGGAATGTTCCAGGTGGATGGATCAAATAAAAGCGGTGTTAGAAAAAATTATAATTGGGAAATAAAGCGTGAAACCTTATGAGCCTACATCTCTACCTTTACCTACTGAGACTTTAGACCTTCGTCGTCTGATTACTCCGGCAGGTGCTGCCAATGCAGAGCTTGGCAGGTATGACGGTTTATTGCAGGGAATTGTTAATCCGGCGATTATGCTCTCACCATTAACTGTTGAGGAAGCGGTTTTATCCTCCCGATTGGAGGGTACCCAGGCGACGGTTGACGATGTTTACGAACATGAAGCGGGCATCGAGAAAGACGCAGAGAAGAAACACGACGTCCAGGAAGTTATCAACTATAGAACGGCCTTGCGGCTTGCTCAGGAACATCTGCAAGAGTATCCGATTACGCTTTCATTTGTGCTGGGACTTCACAAGCTCCTTTTAAGCAGCGTTCGTGGAAAAGATAAAAGCCCAGGAAGTTTCAGAGAAGTTCAAAATTGGATTGGTTTTCAGGGGACTCCCATCGAAGATGCTTTTTTTATCCCTCCGTCTCCATTGAGATTGCAGGATCACATGGAAAATTGGCTCAATTATTTAGAGACGGAAGATATTGATGTTCTGTTGCAAGCCGCAGTAATGCACGCTCAATTTGAAATGCTCCATCCGTTTAAAGATGGCAATGGACGAATTGGGCGTCTTTTAATCCCATTGTTCCTGTATCAAAAGAAAAGACTGTCGCAACCAATGTTCTATCTCAGTGCCTATCTTGAACGGCACCGCGATGAATACTATGGTCATTTGGGTGCAATTTCCCAAAAGGGTGATTGGAATGGGTGGATCCTTTTTTTCCTGCAGGCTATTACAGAGCAGGCGAAAAGCAATATTGAAAAAGTCAATCACATCCGCGAGCTCTATGAGCAGATGAAGCAGAAAATTCAAGAAATCACGCACTCTCAATATTCTGTTCATGTTTTGGATCAGATTTTTAACCGCCCGATGTTTAAGACAACAGACTTTGTGAAGGAAATCGGAATACAAAAAGCCACAGCAATGTCCATTCTCAGACAACTAAAGAAAGGGGGGATTCTTAATGAATTCCGCCCTGGCTGTGGCCGCAGGCCGGCAATTCTTGCTTTCCCCGATTTGTTGAATGTCGCTGAGGGGAAAAAGGTCCTTTAGTGAGTTTGTGTATCGTGTAATTACCACAAAAGGTTTTGTGTATCGTAAAAGCCGTTTTACGATACACAAACGGCGCCGGGCATGGTAATTAGCTCCAAGCCGCCGGAGCGGCAAGCCAGACCTTTTTGGCCTATCTCTTAGAGCCGGAGGAAGATGAAACCCTCCAGCTTTTGATTTGGGAGGCCTCCCCTCTTTTGGCCGAAAAAGTTATATTCCGGCTTGGAGCGCGCTTGACTAGCCCCTTCCAAAAATATATATTGAGCGGTGATGCGGGTGATAAAAAGACGTGTAAGCAGGACTCCCAGAGTGGGAGGTGAGTTTGAGCTTTTTAGGACCCACGGTCATTTTGGGTATTAAATTATGAAAGAAGTCATCAAATATGGTATGGGCCGCCGCAGCTTCCTTCCGCTGCTGATCTTTTTTTTATTTTCCCTATTGTCTGCTTTTTCTTATGCCGAAGAGAGGTCTACTTTCTCTGACAATTCTATAACAAGCGAGGAGTCTATGCCTGTGGCAACAGAAGCGAACTCGAAACCCTTTTCTTTGGAAGTAAGCGGCTATGTTCTTGGGCATGTTTACAGAGACTCCTGTCTTTATCGAACCTCAACAAACTGGTTTTCTGTAGAGATTTATGGAGAAGATGCAAAAATAAAAGTAGGAAGAGAAAAGCTCGATTACGAATACGGCACCATTGGAATGGACTCTTATGGAATTGTTTATTTCACAAATCAATTAATATCTCAAGCTGTATTGACCATAAACGGACAAAATCAGACAGTGGCTTTAGAAGAGCCTGTAAAGCCAGAAAATGAGGCTCAGATATCCATTAATCAAGGAAGGGTTCCAGAGTATAGCACCAGTGTAACACCGTCCGTTTGGCTAGCCTATTGTTTTAACTTGGATAAACAGGATTGTCAGACAAATCACCTGCAAATGGCCCCTATTTTTTCATTGTGTCAAGGAGGATACGAATACCGGGAAGCTGGGGGAACATCTGATATCTTCTACTCGTTAGCGGGTGATTCCAAGCTATTTTTAGATTCATTGACCGAAATAGTGAACCCCTCTAAGCTAAAAAAAAGGGGGATCGATTTTCCTTTGAATAATGTTTTTACAAATACATGTTTCAAAACAGAAAAATGGGTTTCTGTTAATAATATAAATATTCCACAATTGTTTTTTACAACAACATGTATAAATGGAAAATTTGAAAATAGAGTTGTATTTGAAGGAGTTGCTACAAATTTTTCAATGGGTACTCGTAAATTTAACAACCTCCAAATTCCAGACGTTACTATTGTAAGAGAAAAACGGCCATCTCATATTTCTCCGTTAACCAGTTTTACTTATACTACAAGAGATGGGAGTATATGGGACAAAAAACAAGTGGAAACAAATAGTCTCTTCAATCAGTTGATTATTGAAAAAACAAAAACACATCGGGATTAAGATTTTATATAATTTTTATATTTTTACTTTTTTTCTCTGCTATTCCATTTATTTTTTGGAGTAAAGAGTTTTTTAAATAAAAATATTAAAATAAAATTAAACATATGAATAAAATTACTTGTTTTCTCATCGCATTATCTTTCACCACAGCAACACTCATTGCTGCGTGTGGATACTGTTCAACATCAACTAGAGTCTATCAAGTGGGTATATGCAATGAATGTACTGTCAGCTATTACAATGCCCCTGATTGTAAACCAAAAATGACCATTGTCACAGAGTGTTATATACCAACGCCTATGACGTTCAGCATGGTACCAGGGGTATATACACTTCCGGACTGTGAACTGCTTTACGGTACACCAACAAAAATTGCTTATGCTAATTGTGCTACGCGGCCAGGATGTGTTTTTTAAAGGATTTGAACTGGTAGGAGAACGGATGTTCATTTGATTAGCAATTCGAGAGCCGGAAGGAGATAAAATCCTCCAGCTTTTGATTTGGGAGGCCTCCTCTCTTTTGGCCGAAAAAGTTATATTCCAGCTTGGAGCGCGCTTGACTAGCCCCTTCCAAAAATATATATTGAGCGGTGATGCGGGTGATAAAAAGACGTGTAAGCAGGACTCCCAGAGTGGGAGGTGAGTTTGAGCTTTTTAGGACCCACGGTCATTTTGGGTATTAAATTATGAAAGAAGTCATCAAATATGGTATGGGCCGTCGCAGCTTCCTGAAGACTGCTGCGCTGGCAACTCTGGGCACCATGTCTGCCCCTTATATCATGCGCGCCGACGGCACCAGCAAACTCAAGATTGGTGTTATTGGCTGCGGTGGTAAGGGTTTTAGCGATGCCGAAGGAGTCATGAGCGAAGATATCATCGCCCTGTGCGATGCAGATGATCGCCAGGCTAAGGGTTTGAGGGAGAAACTCCCCAACGCCCGTTATTACAAAGATTATCGCATTATGCTCGAGAAGGAAAAATATCTCGATGCAGTCATAGTCTCCACTCCGGATCATAACCACGCTCCGGCCGCCATGAGGGCCATTCAGCGCGGTCTCCATGCTTATGTGCAGAAACCGCTGGTGCACTCCGTGTACGAAGCGCGTGAAATCCGCAAGGCCGCAGCTCAATACAAGGTCGCCACACAGATGGGCAACCAGGGCTCCTCGGAAACCGGTCTGCGCCGCGCCGTCGAGTGTATCCAGGGCGGTATCATCGGTCAGGTCAAGCAGGTCCATGTATGGTCCAACCGTCCGGTTTGGCCCCAGGGTATCAAAGACCCGCTGCCGAAGGCTGAAATTCCTGCCGGCGTCAATTGGGATCTCTGGCTGGGACCGGCACCTGAGCGCGAATACGGCGAAGGTTATCTGCCGTTCAATTGGCGCGGCTGGTTCGACTACGGTACCGGCGCACTGGGCGATATGGCCTGCCATACTGCCAACATGCCTTTCCGCGCATTGAAACTGGGTTATCCCAGCAGTGTCATTGCCGAAGCCACGGAAGGTGCCAATAGCCAAACCTATCCGAATAAATCCCGGATCAAATTTGAATTCCCGGCTCGTGAAAATCTCGCCCCGGTTACCTTCTATTGGTACGACGGCGGCTGGAAGCCCAACGATGATGTCACCGCACACATCAAGGAGCTCTTCGAGAATGTACCCATTTCAGGTTGCCTCCTGATCGGTGAAAAGGGTCAAATCTTCTCTCCGGACGATTACGGCGCACAGTTCTACGTCAAGCTCAACGAAGACGAAGAATTCAAGGCCAGCGGCAATCATGACGCAGCCAAGACCGACGTCATCCCGGTGAGCATCCCGCGCTCCATCGGCCACTACAAAGAGTGGATCGAAGCCTGTAAGGGCGGCAAGCCGGCTTACTCGAACTTCGACATCGCGGCCTACCTGACCGAGATCATCCTCCTGGGTTGTGTTGCTCTTCGCGTGGGTGAAGGCAAGCTCATGGAATGGGACGGCCCGGGCATGAAGTCGCCCAATTGCCCTGAATCCGCGGCCTTCGTCAAACGCGAATACCGCAAGGGCTGGGCCTGGTAGAAATACCGGTGCCAATTTTTCAAGATGGCGCCTTGAACAAGCGCCATCTCCTGGTGTTATAAGACCGGAGGGATATCTATCCTTCCGGTTTTTTCTTTTTCTTCTTTTTTACAAGGATGACATCCTTGCCAGGATTGCCTGCGTATTCTCTCAGGGCTTGACCCAGACTCTCCCCACACAAGATGAATACGACCGCAATGAAACAACGCTCCGGCCTGGGCCGCTCCCCGGTTCTCCTGCGCCAGGCCTCTCTGCAGCGGCTGGCCTCTCTGGATGCCTCCGCCCTCACCCGCCAGCTCGATGCTTTCTCGGCGGGACGCCTCCGCGAAGCCGTCCTCACCTGGGAAGCGATGGAAGAACGCGATGAAACCATCCGCATCTCCTCTTCCAAACGCAAAAAAGCCGTCGCGCGCCACGGATACGAGGTCCTGACTCTGGAGGAATCCCCCGCAGCCCTGGCCCACAAGGAGGCGCTGGAGTATTTCTACTCACATCTGGCCGTCACCCATGCGCTGGATGAAAACGAGCGCGGCGGCTTCCAGCTTCTGGTCCGCCAAATGATGGATGCCGTTGGTAAAAGGTATGCCATTCATGAAATCGTCTGGAGACCCGAGCCCGGGGGCCGCCTCAGCGCCGAGCTCCGGTTCGTGCCGCTCTGGTGCTTCGA
This sequence comes from Verrucomicrobia bacterium UBA1412, assembly GCA_002305615.1. Taxonomy (GTDB): domain Bacteria; phylum Verrucomicrobiota; class Verrucomicrobiia; order Limisphaerales; family UBA1412; genus UBA1412. The sequence goes on from DBPU01000110.1 coordinate 34,553, forward strand.
AAACACCACCGGCAAACTGCGCTTCAACCCGAACGAATTCGGCTCCGTCTCCATTGCGCTTGAGGAAGGCGGATGGATGGTCAGCGTCGGCGAGGGGCTCATGATGGCCTGCTCCATTGCCTGCCTCTTTAAGCAGCTGCCTCTTCAGGATTGGCTCAACTACTGCCAGCGCCACGGAACCCCCGCCGTCCTGGGAACCAGCTCGGCAGAACGCGGCTCGCCCGAGTGGAGCGACATGCTTGAGGCGCTCCGGGAATTCAGCTCCAATTCATCGGTCCTCATCTCTCCCACCGAGAGCATCCGGGTAATCGAGCGCGGCAATGCCGGTACCCTGCCCTTCCCCATCCTGGTGGAGGAGATGACCCGCGCGATTATTTCGCTCTGGCGCGGCGGCGATCTCTCCACCCGCTCCACCCATTACGGCACGGGCGCCTCTCTGCAGCAGGATGAAGCGCTGCTCCTGGAGACGGATGACTCGGAGTGGATTTCCGAGACTTTGAACACGCATCTGGATGCCTGGGTGATTCGTTATCTCTTTGGCGAAAAGGTCCGGCCTCTGGCGAAGGTCCACCTCCATAACTCACAGAAATCCAATGTCGATATGGACCTCAAGGTGGATGAATTCCTACTCCGGCACCGCGCGCCGCTCTCCCTGCGCCAGATGCTCGAGCGCTATCAACGCTCTTTACCCACCGCTGGGGAGACTCTGGTCAGCGAGCCGGATTCACCAGCCGGGAAACCGGAGTCTTCCGAAACGTAATCCCTTAGAAAACCGATTCCGTACAAATTAGAATATGAATACGAAACCTCAATTCTCGATCGCTTCTCCGCTGCCCCTGGATGATCAGGCTCAACGGGAAAAATGGATTCTCCTGGCCCCTCTGGGTGATCACCCCCATGAACAGGGAGTTCAACGGGTGGACGCCGAATCCCTGGCCCGGATGGTCCGCTCCTTTCACTCTCTTCTGGGCCGGCTCAAGCGTGCTTTTGTGGGCCGCGCCGTCTACCTGGGCCATCCCGATACGCCTGAGCTGGCACGCAGCTACCCCGATCACCGCCTCTATGGGCTCATCAGCCAGCTGCAAGCCCGGGACGAGGGACTCTTCGCGCGCATCATCCTGACGGAAGAGGGCTTGAAGCTGGTTCAGGGCGGCATCCGCTGGCTCTCGCCCTATTGGAAAGTGGAAGAGATCGGCCGCAGCGATCAGGGAGAACGTCTCTATCGCCCGGTAGAGCTCCTCTCGGTCGGCCTCACCCGCCGGCCCAATATACAGGGGCAATCTCTGGCGAATACCTCAGGCGCTCCGGGACTCTGCGGCGGCTCGCTGCCTCCCATGAAAACCAGCCCCATCGCCTCCACCGCCGGTCTGCGTTCGGCCTATTGCCGGACGAGCCCGCACCTCCTGCAAAGCCCCGAGGAGATTCGCTCCTTCGTGAATGAAAAACGCTCGGCCGGCCTCTCCTACGATGAGGCGTTCGGCCTCCTATTGCGCTAACTAAAAAAGCCTTCCGGCTCGCGAGAGCGGAAGGCTTTTTTTATTAAAAACAGAATTGGGAAATCCCCTGGCTAGGGCATCTGGATAATCGAAATCACCGGAGAGTGATCCGAGAGCCAAACTTTCCCTTCTTCAGGCAGGACGATCTCGCTGGCAAAGACTTTGGTATCCGGGCGGACAAAAATCCAGTCGATGCGCGGACCGTCTTTTTTGGGCATTTTGAAATTGTTGAAGGTTTCATAAACCGGGCTCTGCTTCTGGTCCTTGGCATTCCAGGTATCCAGCAAGCCGAGTTTTTCGAAGACACCGTGAACCTCCTGGTCACTCGAGGCGGTGTTGAAGTCACCCGTCAGGATGAGCGGCAGCTTCTTGTCGAGACTCCCGATCGTCGAAGCGATCACCTTGGCTCCATTGATCCGCGCCTCCTGGCTCATGTGGTCCAGATGCGTATTCAAAAAGTAGAATTGCTTGCCGGTGAGCGTATCCTGGAAGCGCACCCAGGTCACCATTCGCGTGCAGTTCGAATCCCAGGATTTGCTGGCGATCGTGCGGGGCGTTTCCGAAAGCCAGAGGTGGTCGTACTCCAGCGGTTTGAAGCGGTCTTTGCGGTAAAAAATCGCCATGAATTCTCCACGGCTGCCGCCTTCTCTTCCTTCACCCAGCCAGGCATAATCCGGCGCCGCGTTCTGGATATCGTTCAGTTGCCAGTAAAAACCCTCCTGAGTGCCGAAGAGATCGGGCTTGCGGTCCTTGAGGAATTCTCCGATGACCCCTTTGCGCTTGGACCAGGGATAGGGATCGGATTCATTGCCGCAGCGCACGTTGAAGGTCATCACTTTGAGCTGTGCGTCCTCGGTCTTAACGGCGATGGGCTCCGCCGCTAACGCGTTCGAGCTCAAAGCACCCGCAGCCAGCATGAGAGCGGCTGCCCAAAAAGATAAAAATAATTTCTTCATCTAATCTCCTTTTTCGTCTATCAAAAAGCTGGAGGTAGCCTAACCCGAATTCCCCATTTTTTCAATCCTTATCCTGAAAACCGGGTATTCACGAATAAATTTTGCAAATGCACGGAATTCATGTAAGTTACGATGGGCCTTATTCGGCTAAAACCGGGTAATCAATAGAGCCTTATGAAGATCGGCTATGCCTGTTTAACGGTCGGCGTTCCGGGGACGCGACATCGTACCTGCGCCATGAAAAGCGTCACCCCGGATGTGCTGGAGGGCTTGATTCAATCAAACCTCGAAGCACTCGATCATATTCTGGATTATAACATCCGCAACGGCATCAAGCTCTTCCGCATCAGCTCGGATATCATCACCTTTGGTTCGCACCCGGTCAACACGGTGAAATGGTGGGAAGTTTTCAAAGATCAACTGGATGCAATCGCCCAAAAGGCAAAGGCGAACGGCCTGCGGCTTTCCATGCACCCGGGCCAATACACCGTGCTCAATTCCCCCGATGCGGAGGTGGTCGAGCGGGCCGTGGAAGACCTGCGGTACCACACCCGCTTCCTGGATGCGCTGGGCCTGGGCAGGGAGCACAAGATTATCCTCCATGTCGGCGGCATTTACGGGGATAAACCGGCCGCGATTGAGCGCTTTATACGTCAATACGGGCGCCTGGATGAAAATATCCGCCGGCGGTTAGTAATCGAAAACGATGACCGCCAGTATACCGTCTCCGATGTTCTTTCGATTGGACGCAGCCAGGGCATCCCGGTCGTGTTCGACAATCTTCACCACGAGGTCAACCCGGATCCCTCGCATTCCATGTGCGAATGGATCGCTCTCTGTGCAGGCACCTGGAAGCCGGAGGATGGTCCCCAGAAAATGCATTACTCTCAGCAGGACCGCGGCAAGCGACCGGGGTCCCATTCCGCCACGGTGGATCTGGATGATTTCCTGCCATATTACGAAGAGATCAGAAATAGCGGGGCCGACATCATGCTGGAGGTCAAAGACAAGAATCTCTCCGCAGTGAAATGTATCAACGCGATCGCTTCACCCGACATCCGGCGGCTGGAAAAGGAATGGGCCTGCTACAGCCACCTGGTCTTGGAACACTCGCCCGAGGCTCACCGCCAGATCAGCCGACTCCTGCAAAACAAAAGCGCCTACCCGGTCCGGGAGTTTTACCGGCTGATTGATGAAGCCGTAAAGGCTCCGGTCTCCCCAGCCAACGCCGTAATGGCTGCCCGGGAGTTTTGGGACTATTTCAAAGATAGCTCCGACCCGAAGACGACCCGAAGCTTTGAAAAAAACATCGCAAAGATAACCGAAGGCGGCTCATCGCTTCCCCTCAAACGCCTGTTCTGCGAACTGGCGGAGAAAGAAACGCGCCCGGACCTGCAAAATTGCCTCTATTTGCAGGCGTAATCTTTTTCGCTCATGCCGAGCGGAAAGGCAACGTCTTCCACCGAAGAAATTTCAGAAAAAATCGTACATCGAGATTTTTTTCAAAAAAGCATTGACTTATTTGACAAATTTTTTACACTTCCCATATCTGGAGGAAGATAATGAGAAGGGTAAGTTTTTTTGGGGGATTACTATTAGGTCTTTTTGTAATCGCAGGAGATAGAGCCGCTGCCACAAATAACGTGGCCGCACCCGCTGCCGTTGGATTCGCGGAAGATTCACAGGATTACGATGTGAAGCGTTTCCTGGAAGAGGCTCCGCATTTACGAAAGATCATTTATGGAATTGATGCTCGTAATTATATAGATGTCAATGAACCAGCTAATACTCATCAAGCCAGGAAAGGATTTGTCTGTTATGAGGGAGCTTTTCAACCCGAGACATTTTACCTGCGGACAATTGGAGCACGACCGGAACAAAAAATACCCGGGATTGATGTTGGCTCCACTGCCGGAGCTTCCTCTGACGGGATAAATTGGACCGTGGACATGCAGCGACCGGAAGGGCTCGTTTATACGAGCAACAGGAAGGACGAAACCTCAGCCGAGTCTCATTCCGGAGGATTAGCCAATCTTTCTTACGGTGATTTGAACAGGGCTCGCAGCCTTTGGATCAATGGCTTGGTTCCCGGCTCAGTGCGTTGGATTGATGAGAACCGATTTGAAGGCAAAGCCTCCGGCTCTGAACGAGTGTATGGAACCAATGAATCGGAGAGGGTTATCTTTGGTGAAATTGCGGAGTATGATGAGTCGGGACGTCCCACGAAAATTAAGTACCGTTGGCCGGCAATGAGAGAGGGGATCGAAGTTTGGAATGATTTTTTGTATACGGAGCCAGTTGGTAAAACAAAGCTGCCCAATATCATCGCTAAAGCAAGTGCTCGAATTCTTACCGATGGTAAAAAGGATATAAGATTCTCTACAAATATTTTATTAAACATTGATATAGGGATAACAAACGCAGGTGATAGTGGGTATGTTCCTAAAATGTTTTTAGAGATGGATAAGTCAACTCCTTATGTGGTATATGAGTCCAATCATGTTATTTTTAAAGTTGAAAAAGATGGTTTAGCACGATTTCCTGATGAAGAGAGAGGACGGACTGTTAGTTTGAAATCCAAATTGCTTGGCATCACTCTAATTGTGTGTCTCATTCTATTTCCATTCCTCTTTAAATTTGGAAAGAATCTTTTAATAAAGAATAAATAAGTTTAATTGGAGAAATAAAATGAAACTGATAAAAATATTCTTGGGATTACTATTAGGTCTTTTTGTAATCGCAGGAGATAGAGCAAATGCCACAAACAACGTGGCCGCACCCGCTGCCGTTACATCTGCGGAAGATTCACAGAATTACGATGTGAAACGTTTTCTGGAAGAGGCTCCGCCATTACGGAAAGTGGTTTACGGAATTGACGCCAGCACTTTTCTGAAGGCAGGAGAATCAGAGGAAGATGCTGCACTCAAAAAAGGTCTATTTGTTCATTATGAGGGAGCCTGGCAGCCAGATACATTCTACAACCGCATTTTGGATGACATGCCGGGAAGAGAGTTTTCCAATGAATCAAAAGG
>DBPU01000094.1 GCA_002305615.1 Verrucomicrobia bacterium UBA1412
TCAGAGCCCGGGGTGACATCAGATCCATCTGCAGATTCATCCGTAATCATATCGAGAATCGTACGGCGCCCGATTTCATCGGCTTCTTCCGGATTTTCCGCTTCTGCTGGCGCGGCACGGTTGCGCAAGGTTGCCGCTGCCGCTGCCGGGCTGGATGCCAGTGAGCGTAATAAGGCCAAAGCTGACCACCAGCGTACTCGCTGATGGAATTGTCCACCGGTAGCATCCAAAACAGATTCTCGGGCATAATCCAGCACACGTTCAAATAACCGCTTGTAATCCGGACTGAGATTATACGATTCTTCGCGATCTTCACGCCTGGGAAATGGGGTTTGAGTGTCCATGTAATTTTGAATGTCACCCCGCCGGCGTTGGATAAAGTGCTGGGCAAGGCGTTTGCGGTGACTCAAATTTCGTTCTCCAGTCAGGTCTTCGGGTAGATCATTAAATTCTTTATCCAGAAACGTGAGTAAAGAACGGAAAGCCTCTTCTTTTCCACTGTGCGGCGTGGCGGTTACGAGAATGATGTGCTGGTCTGGTTTTTGAGCCAGACCCCTCACCATTTCAAACCGTTGATGGCGTCCACCTCTTTCGGCACCGTAAGCACAGGTATGGGCTTCATCAATAATGATCAATTCGGGACAGGCGCGCTTGAATTCTTCGCGTCGACGATCGGATTTAATGTAATCCATTGAGACGATTACGAAGGGATAACGTTCGAAAAGGCTTTCACCCAGACCGAGATTCCGTTCCAAACGTGCTGCGGTGGATGGAAGAACCAATTCCGCCTCGATATGAAATTTCTCACGAAGTTCAGACTGCCATTGCTCGGCTAACGGTGGTGGACAGAGAACCGCCATGCGCGAGAGCTCGCCACGATCCAGTAATTCGCGCGCAATTAAGCCCGCTTCAATCGTTTTGCCGATACCGACATCATCCGCGATTAACAGACGGATCGGATCCAGTTTGAGTGCCATCAGCAAGGGTACAAGCTGGTAGGGACGCGGTTCAAAACCGATCCGTGCAAATGATCGGAACGGTCCAGCGCTGGAGCGAAAACCAAGTCGGATCGCATCGCGCAGCAAGCGAGCTGAACGATAATCACCAACTTTTGAAGGATCAGGAAGGTCAAAGGTAGCCGGAGCCACGGATTCCAGTGGTGTATAAATACCGGAAATTTCATCATCCGATCCGCCTAATGGTCGTAATATCAAAAGATCATCGGTGGAGTCGGGAAGGACGACCCATTCACGTCCGCGCGCTTTGACGAGAGAACCAACCTTGTAAGTCATAAAGACCCCTTACCTCCAAAGATGGAGGGATATCGCTTGATGATTTGATCCCAATCATCTTTTATTGAGAAGCGAATGACCGTGTATCCGGTATCTTCCATACACTCCCTCTGCGTCTGGTCCCGTTGTTGCCTTTCGGGATATTGATGATGGGGGCCATCCACATAGATCGCGGCGTGTTCCTGCTCGTAAAAGAAATCAGGACGTGTATGACAGGTCTCCAAAAGAAGTTGTGCATGGCTTGGCAATCGCAAATTACTTTTTTCAATAAACGTTAACCATTCTCTCTCAAGATCCGATTGGCAGAGATTCAGCAAGTGTTGACAATGTTCAGCCCTGGAGATAGTCTGTGGAGAGGATGTTGAGGTACTTTGACTGCATTGTAACAGATATTCTTTGATTGTCTGACGGTCCAAATGCTGATGATCCGATTGATTATAGTAGCTCATCAGGCAGTCATAACAGGCAGCTTCACAATCTTCTTTTGCATTGGGCGCATGTCGCAAATCTTTGCCGGTCTGCGGATCAAAATGGCAGACATGCAATGCCTGGGCTGCGACTCGGGCAAATGCACCTGGATCATCGACCAGACGCCGCAATACGCCGGCGCCTCCTTCGGCAGATTCATAGAATAGAAGCAAATGCCGCTCATTACCGCCTGGCAAAGGTTCTGCAGCGATTTCGCTGTCTTCAAGCTGGTATTCCACTTGAATAGCATTCTTCAATGCAGCTTGCAAAGATGCCATCTGCGTAAGATCTAATTTTTCATTCGGTTCGAAGAGTAAGCAGTTCTTGTGATCCTCGACAAAAGGAACCACCCGCATTCTCCGGGGAGACATCGGATCCTCCGCTTCGCCTGCTGTTTTTTCATCTTCACTCTGTTCCCAGTAACCTCGCTCGATGTCGAGAATAAATCCAAATTGCTTCCGATTTGTACGTCTTTGCCAGCCCAAATTGATACGCCACAGTGTAGCTGAATTACCATACGTCAATTTACCAAGTAATGTGCCTTCGCCTTGTGCTCCTTGCGAGTGGAAATAAATTTCTGCATTACGGGCTGAGATGACTCCGCCATGATCGGCAAAGCGAATAGCTGTGCGCAATTCGAACCCTCGACGCAAGCGTTCTTCTTCATCCGAGGAGATACGATCTCTTCGCTTGGTGGATACGTTTTGCAGGCGGAAAAGATTATTCATCGGATTTTCTAACAAGGATCCGCAGCGCTCGCAGCGATCGAGTCCATCGCCATTGGTAATCGGGTGCAGGTATCCGCAGATTGGACATTGCTTGGCGCGTAATACAGCAAACCCATCCCCCGTATCTGAAACGGGCAGGTTCACCTTGTTGATAATGTAGCGGGATCCCTCATGGTAAATAATGGAATGCGGGCCGAACTCCGAGATAGCCAGGAAACGGGACCGCGACAGGAATTCATCGTCCTGACTTCGGATACGCCTGGCAGGAATATATGCCGAAAGGGGAAGGCGGGGAAAACTGTAACCCGGCAAGAAACCTTCGCTGGCAAAATAGCGATACGAATAAAAGTCAGATTGAACAATATTTTCCGCCTCAGTCAATAATTCCAATTGACTTTTCGCCTCTTGATATAACCGTTCAGCCAGACGTTTATCTTGAATAGATCGGCTGGCATCCTTGATAATTTTGTGCTGCACTTCCAGTTGGTTCATTGCAGCTCGATAAAGATTTCGCCATCGTTCGCAAGCCTGGTTGAATTGAAGATCAATTTGTGAAAGGACACCGTCCAGCCAACCCTCATTCCACCAATCCGTTTGATTTAATTCTGATTCAATATCGCTTAGCGCTGCATGCGCTTTCAGTTTTGCTTTGTCACGATTACCTTGTGAATTTAATGCATCTTGAACAAAATTGAGAAAAGATAACTTAGAGGTGTCGGAAAGATCAAGCAAATCTTTCAAGGAGGTACCCAGGCTTAACCCGGATTCTGCCAGCCAAATCGCCTGGACATGGCTGCGTATCAGATCTTCATTCGTCATGTCGATCCTGGGTGGGGTAACTGCTCCCGAGACCATCAATCCAGGACGTTTGAAATAATACTGGTCGTGTGGACTGCCGATGGTGCAATACGTAAAGACCATTGCCGGTTGTCCGCTTCTACCAGCGCGTCCGCTACGTTGCGCATAATTCGCAGGAGTGGGTGGTACATTACGCATATTGACTGCGTTAAGCTCGGAGATATCCACCCCCAATTCCATAGTGGGCGAACAGTAAAGAATGGGCAACTCCCCAGTGCGGAATCTTGCCTCCCGCTCCTCCCGTTGCGCTGAGGGAACTTGCGCAGTATGCTCTCGCGCTTCGATACCCAGGATTTGTTTTTCTACGGTTTGGTAAAAATTCACAAAAAACTCGTTTGTTTTACCACCACCCTCAGGCAACCGTGGAACACGGATCGGGTCGTGAAAAGCATGTTTTCCATCTCCAATTTTCCAGATCATTCCTGAAGCGAGTAACTGGTAACCCGGTTTATGACCGACATCATTCTTTTCATCGAAAACCTTCTCTACCAGGCCGGCAATACGTAAGCTGTTGAGGATTTGATCGATGATTTCTTCGGTGTCATCTATAGAGATGCTATCGTGATAGTCCGGGAAGGTCGTGTTTCTGCGTAAGAATTGTCCATATCCACCCCTGGGTGAGAGGTAAAGATTTCCGCCATATTCCTCCTGGTCACCCAGTTTTCGTCTGGGAAACAAGATAGAAGAATGTTCCAGTTTCTCGTTTTCATCCATCGCCCAGGGTGCAATCAAACGTTGACTGCTAAGCTGACGTATACTTTCTTGTTCTCCCTGATCAAGATAAGTAACTTTAATCGCCAGTTCACGACGCATGTAATCTAATAAAACCTTCGCGATACGTATTCTGTTATCCGGTGTTGTTGAAGCAAGTACTTCATGTGTATTCTGCCATATGTCTTCCGTAGCACACAGCTCATCTAAGGATGCATATTCAATTCGAAGCAAACCCGATTGCTCAAGATTGGGAGAAGTAATACGCCATCCACGCTTGAGATCACAGTAGATTCTGTATCCTAAAACCTCACGTAAGGCGCGGTCCGTTTCAGCCTTCTGTGCAAAGCGAACTTCAGGGTCGCTGGCATAGCACTCAAATGGAAGGTCAAGGGATTGAAAAACCTTCATTGTCAATACATCATGAGAAATTCCTGTTTGTCCATTCGCTTTCACTGCTCGATATAAGGCTGAGCGAAGTAACGCAATTTCCACAAAATCATTAAAATGACCAGCTTGCAGCGAAGCATCTTGACGGTTATCGGTAAAACTGAGAAGTTTTCTGGCTTTTGGTAATAAATCCTGATCATTTCTCAGTTGACGGACTAAGGACATGCTGAGAATGGTTGTATCTGTGGAGCGACCGCCCGAACTGAGTTCGGTAAGTTTCGCAAAATCAGAAGATTGACGCGCTCCATAAGACACTCCACAATGGAGGCAGAAGCGGAAAGGCGCTTTCAAATAAGCCACGCGCTGACCAGATTCTCCTTTTTTTCCATCCGGACTGATCCTGACAACTTCAGGCAGATTTTTCAATTGGCTTCTCTTGATAGCCAATTCGCCATTACGTTCTTCAAGCCAATCATCTGGGAGGCGGTCAATCGCATCATAATTATCTTCCGGCCAGGGATTATCCTGGTTCAGGTAGAGAAATCCTGGTTCACCATCATCGGAATCCCTGTTTTCATTGAGGTCGCGCGGTAGAAACTGATCAGGTCTGCCTTCAAGACCTTTAATTCGCCGAACAACGTAATACTCTTGACCGCATTCACGACAAAAAGCCAGGGGAAGTAATACTTTGTCCCGTTCGCCGGGTACAAATTTTTGTCCATATACGGTAATGAAACGATCCGCTTCTGCTTCCACTGACGCATAGACCGTATCTCCACGGCTGATAAACTGGTGTAATCGGAAAGCAAAAGCTGGAAAATTTGTCTCCGGATTCGTAATCGAATACCCTTTCAACAGAATAACCTGAAGCGCATGAACGCAAATTTCTTCTGGCAATCCGGTAAGGAGACTTAATTCACGTCCAGCCCCGTCGTTACCGGTTAGGCTTTTTGGAAGGGCGCGTACCAGGCGTCCACTATCTTTATCTGTATTTAAGCCCAGACTGCTTTCAACCCAGCTTGCCAGGGAATGGTGAATAAAATCGTTATACGTGTCCGGTAAATTGAGATTTTGAATACTTGACTTGAGTTCCTTAATAAATAATGCATCATTAAGTTGGTTCTCTTTTGTTGCACGCCGAAGTGTTTCACCAATCACACTTTCATTGAGCACTGTATCCCCAAATAATTTGGATGCGACCTTAGCAACTTCAACACGCTGCTGTTCCAGACTACCACCGCCTGCAAGCGTAGCCGATGTGCCGATACACTGTAAGTGGTTGGCATGTAAAGCTTCTCGCACACGCCGAACGAGCATGGATACATCTGCTCCCTGGCGTCCTCGGTAAGTATGCAGTTCATCAAGAACCAGGAATCTCAATCCTTGCGCAGCATTAACCAGCGTCTTACGCTCCTCAGGGCGAGTCAGGATCAATTCCAGCATGACATAGTTTGTCAGCAATATATCCGGAGGATTCGACATGATGTGGTTTTTTTCCTGATCATTTTCCTGCCCGGTATACCGCTCAAAGGTGACTGGGCCGTTTCCATCTGGATAACCGAATTTAAGGAATTTCTCCAATTCACCTTTCTGACTGTTTGCCAGTGCGTTCATCGGGTAAACGATGATTGCCTGAATTCCCTTACCACTCCCGTTACGCAATACGTAATCGACTATCGGGATAATATAGGCTAGGCTTTTTCCAGATCCAGTTCCTGTTGTAAGTATATAGTTATGACCTTCTCGGGCTGTTCTGATGGCATCTTCCTGATGCTTGTGCAACCGTAACGGTTGACCGAAATCATCAGGTGCTTGTTTGCGACGAAATATCCGTTTACATTCTTTGTGCAGAACACATTCATTGGTCAGGTCATCAATCCATTTTCCAGGTTCAAAGGTGGGGTTTAGTTGAATAAGGGGATCCGGCCATAACAAACCCTGATCAATGCTCTGATCCACATAGTCCTTAATTTTTTGATCATGGATTTGAATAAAACTTTTGATATAGGATGCATAATCATCAATCAGGTCGTTGCGTAGATCAAATATATTCATTCTTACCTCGATAGAATAAAATTCCTTATTGTTTTTTAACTTAGCTGGGTTTGTTGGATACGAATGCGATTTCCTTTCGGACAGCACAGTAATTCCTGGTTAATTCTGATCGGTCAGCCAATGTCTTTTCTTTAGCTTCATGAGCCATCCCACAAATCTATGTATAAGTCGGCAGTTTTCATGTGGTACGATTTTACAGGTTTATATATCGGTTTTACTTGCTGATAAATTACAATATGACTTGCGAGATCTCTAAAAAAATTGGTATTCGATAAATTATATACGCAATCCAAAGGATTGTGAACCGTCGAAATCTAATACTGCTGAGAATCTACACTTTTTTCTTCACCGTCACAGAATCGTTCCAGGCGCACTTTAATTCTGCGGACAGAAAAGATGATGAATATTTTTGGTAATAACCGCTCACGGTTTTTCTTTGCATGTTTTCAATATTTCCATGTAGGGGTAGGGCTTGCCCCTACCCTGTTGTTCATTGTAAATTTATTCCGGGCAGGGGCAAGCCCTGCCCCTACGATGTTATTGGGTCGTCGATTTTGTCCAAAAAATTGGAAACCGAAGATGATTATTTTCAGATAAAAATTGCCCATGGTTTTTCGTTGTTCATTTTCGTACGCACTAGTAGGGGCAACCGGCAGGTCGCCCGGTTGCCCGTTATCAACATGGTCCGTCATGATTTTTTTTGTAGGGGAGATCGGTCGGTTATCCGAATGATTATGTCTGGCATGACCCATTTTGGGTAGGGGCAACCGGCAGGTCGCCCGGTTGCCCGATATCGATAGGTTTCGTCATGATTCATATTGGGCAGGGGTAAACCCCGCCCCTACCCTGCATTCATTTAACAGAAAGAGCCCCCGAATAAACTCGAGAGCCCTTTCCTAAACGAAAAAATTCATTACAGAATTTACTCCGTTTCAAGCGCCCCACTGTGGGGAAGCCAATCTCCATGTGCTGGAGTTATTTTTACAATACAGTGAATTTGATTAAAATTCAAGAGGATTAACGATTTTTCGATAATTCGAAATATGAGAGGGATTATTTGTTGTTGTGTTGTTTTTGCGCGGAGCGCAAAAACAACACAACAACATTTTTTCTCTTATTTCTCAAAAGATTTTTCCAAATTTCGAATCACTGACGTTTTTCCGAGAATATACAAAAAAAAAGATCCGGACAAGCTCCGGATCTTTTTTCATTGATTGATTCAAATTACAGCGGTTTGGCGAACACGACGCGGCGGTTGAGATAGCCGCCATCGGCAGAT
>DBPU01000005.1 GCA_002305615.1 Verrucomicrobia bacterium UBA1412
GATGGAGGCGCTGACCGTGATGCCCACTTTGAGGACCAGGTACAGGGAAGATGCACCAAAAACCATACCTAACAGTGCCCCCAGTGCAACCGGGACAATACCCAACTCCCTCACTCGCATTTGCGGGGAGATATACGGCTGAAAGCGGCCGCCTTTCGAATTGTTATTCATTTTATTTAAAAACAACTGTATAGAAGCTATACACAGTTAAACCGCAAGATTCTAAATGAAAAGGAAGTTGGAGTCAATGGCTGAATTTGTGCGGAGAGAGACAACGGGCGCACAGTTTCATAAGGCAGAGGCTAGAAGAGACGGGGTGCCCTTAAATTTTTTCCAGGGGAGAGAGGGTGGGCTTTCCGGATTCCTGGAGGTAGGCCAGGGCAAGTGCCAGGGCATCGGCGGCATCGGGTTCGGGAAGGTCCTGCAGAGAGAGCATTCGCTGGATCATTTTGGCGACCGCCAGTTTCTGGGCGCCCCCGTATCCGACAATGGCCTGTTTGACACGTCGAGGAGCCATTTCAAAAATATCCAATCCATACTCGGCAGCGACCAGGAGTGCTGCGCCGCGGGCTTCACCCATCACGATGGCGGTTTTGAGGTTATGGACGTAGAAGAGGCCTTCGACAACGCAGACGGTGGGTTGGTGTTTTTCGATGGCGCTCCGGAGGGTGGAGGCGATTTGGAGGAAGCAGCGTGAATGCAGGAGCCCCGGAGGGCACTTGATGGTGCCGCACTCCAGGAGAGAGGGTTGATCGCGACGGGGTCCGACTCGGATGATGCCATAGCCGGTTCCGCGGAGCGAGGGATCGACCCCCAGCAGGACGGAGTGAGTTTTATTGAGACCCAAGGCGATTTCGGAACCGGAAGCGGCTGAATCGAGCCGTTTCTGCATTTGGCTGAACTGCTTGGGGGAAATTCCCATTCTTGATCGATTTATCTGTAGAGGAGGTAAGCGGCGCGGCGTTTCTTGAAGTCTTTAAACTCCGGAGCCCAGAGGGAGTGAATTTGGCTCAGGGAGTCGCCGCGGCGGATGGCCTCCAGGGTGGGAGTGTGCAGCAAAAGGGTGTTGAGGTTCTTCAGGGAATAATTATCGGGGTAATCTTGATGGAGGATTTGCGCCAGGGCGATACCGACATCCATGATTCGGAGTTTATCGCGGTTGAGGACATTGAAGCGCAAACCGTGGCAGGGTTCGCCCGCAAACTGACGCTCGGTCGGGGTGAAGGTAAAGGGAGTAAAATCAATGTGCTTCACCTCGTATTGGCTGAGGCGCTCGGCGAGCTTATCGCTCCGGATATAGGGAGCGCCCAGGAGCTCAAAGGGGATAGAGGTGCCGCGGCCTGTGGCAATGGGGGTAAACTCCAGAAGGCCGATACCGGGGTAGAGAGCGGCTTCCCAGAGGCTGCGCATATTGGGAGAAGGGTTGACCCAGGGCAGATCGGTCTGGTCCTGCCACATTTTGCGCTTCCATCCGCGGATTTCCACGACGGTGAGGCGCGCATGATACTCGCATTCTTGGTTGAACATGAGAGCCAGTTCGCCGATGGTCATACCGTGGCGCAGGGCGATGGGGTGGATGCCGACAAAGGTGGATTTGTCAATCTGGACCGGGCCTTCGACGTCGCGGCCGTTAATGGGGTTGATGCGGTCCAAGACAATGAATTCGATATTGGCCTCTGCGGCGGCCTGCAGGGCGTAGGACATGCTGGAGATGTAGGTGTAAAAGCGGCAGCCGATATCCTGAATATCAAAGACCAAAGCGTCGAGGCCGGCTAATTGCTCCGGTGAGGGCTTGCGGTTTTTACCATAGAGGCTGTAGACGGGCAGGCCGGTTTTGGCGTCTTTGCCGTCTTCGATGACGGCCTGGTCTTTATCGCCGCGGATGCCATGCTCGGGAGCAAAGAGAGCCACGAGTTCTACTCCGGGGGCGTTGAAGAGGAGATCGATGGTGGAATTGCCTTCTTTGTCACGGCCGGTCTGATTGGTAAGGAGGCCGATTTTTTTGCCCTGAAGCGATGCAAAAGCATCTTTTTTCAGGACGTCGATTCCGTTCAAGACCTCGGCCTTCCGCGGGGAGGGGCCGGATTGAGCCGTGCTTTGCGCCGGGGCAAAGAGGAAAAGAACGGCCAGAGCGAGGGATAAAGGGTAAAACTTCAAGAGCTTCATGGTCGGGCTGTTATGGATTAGGTTGTTCAAAGCGGTGAATCCGGGTTGAATCAAGCCGTGGCAGGAGCCGGAGGGGGGTCTTCCTGGGGTAAATCGGCCAGGCTGACGGTTTCCGATGTTTCCACTACAGGCTTGGCGGCCACCTGAGGCGGCTCGGGCGGAGGCGGAAGCTTGCCTGTCCAGATAAGTGAGGCAACCTCTTCACCGGAGAGGGATTCATTTTCCAGGAGAGTCTCAGCGATGAGCTGGACTTTATCGCGGTTTTTCAGGATCAAATCTTCGGCAATATGATAGGCTTCGCGGATGATTCTATGGACTTCCTCATCAATGATGCGGGCGGTTTCGTTGCTGTATTCTTTGCCCCGGACCATGTCGCGGCCCAGGAGCACGTATTCGTTATCCTCACCATAGAGGACGGCGCCGAGTTTATCGCTCATGCCCCAATGGCAGACCATGTTGCGTGCGAGCTGGGTAGCCATTTTGATGTCGCCGGCGGCTCCGGTGGAGATGTCGTTGGTGATGAGTTTCTCGGCAATGCGCCCGGCCATGGCCATGGCGATCATATCGAGCATCTGGTTGCGGGTCCGGTTGCGGATATCTTCCTTCGGCAGAGACATGGTGGCGCCCAGAGCCTGACCGCGGGGAATAATGGTGACCTTATGGAGAGGGTCCATGTGCGGCAGGAGGACGTTGAGGAGCGCGTGGCCGGATTCGTGCCAGGCGGTGATCTGTTTTTCCTCTTCGGTCAATGCCAGGCTGCGGCGCTCACCGCCCCAGCGAACTTTGTCGCGGGCCTCTTCCAGGTCGGACATATCGATCTCTTTTTTATCCGCGCGGGCGGCCATGAGAGCGGCTTCGTTGAGGAGATTGGCCAGCTCGGCACCAGAGTAGCCCGGGGTGCCGCGCGCGATGGTGTTCAAATTGGCATCTTTGGCCAGTTTGACCCGAGCGGAGTGGACCTTCAGAATGGCTTCACGGCCTTTAATATCGGGCAGGTTGACAACGACCTGGCGGTCGAAGCGGCCCGGGCGCAGAAGAGCGGGGTCCAGGACATCGGGACGGTTGGTGGCTGCAATGATGATGACGCCTTCCTGTGCTTCAAAGCCATCCATTTCCACGAGGAGCGCATTGAGGGTCTGTTCCCTTTCATCGTTGCCTCCGCCCAGTCCGATACCGCGGCTGCGGCCCACAGCGTCGATTTCATCAATGAAGATCAGGCAGGGGGTGTTTTTGCGGGCCTGCTCGAACATATCGCGAACACGGCTGGCGCCAACACCGACGAACATTTCGACAAAGTCAGANNCCGGTACCGGGAGAGCCGACCATGAGAACGCCGCGGGGGATTTTGCCGCCCAGTTTCAGGAATTTCTTGGGGTTCTTGAGGTACTCGACCAATTCGCGGACCTCTTCGATGGCTTCCTCGACACCGGCCACGTCTTTAAAGGTGGTTTTATTTTTTTCGCGGTTCAGCATCCGGGCTCGGCTGCGGCCGAAAGTGGCTGCTCCGCGGCCTGCACCGCGAATCTGGCGCATCAGGAGGAAGTAGATAAAAAGAGCAATGATGATGAAGGGGAGGATGCCAAAAAGGAGGTTCTGCCAGACGGTGTTCAATTCCTTCATTTTGAAGCCGGCCATGAAAAGTTTTTCCCGCAAATCATCGGTGAGATAAGTCTTGATGACAAAGGGCATGGGCGTCGACGCGGAGGTGCTGGCTGAGGAAGAATCGGCATTTTTCTCGACGAGGTATTTACCGATTACTTCCTTAAGCTCTGGGGCCTGGGGGTTATAGACAATTTCTCCGCCTCCGGCCAGGCGGTTATTTTCCACCAGGGCGATAAACTCGTTATAGGAGATTTCTTGGGCTCCATTGCTCGGCGGTTCGCGGAAGAAGATCAGAAGGCAGATAATCCCGAGGATAAAGAACCAGGCCAGGAGGCCTTTGGAAGCAAAAGGAGGAGGCGATTTCTTATCCAATTTAGGACGAAACCCGTTATCGTTGTCTTGTTTATTATCGTTTTGCTTAGACATTGCTTATTCTCGACCCCATGGGGCCAAATCAGCAGACAATCTAACACAAAACGTGGAGAGTGTAAAATTATTCCCGGGCGGCTAAATTGCGAAGTTGAGGGATGACCTGAAGCAACTCGTCGACCAAACCGGCGTTATTCTGGTCCTGGGCCAGCGTGAGAGCCCGCTCAGCTTCACTCAGGGCCTGGCTGTATTGTTTATTTTCCGCGTAGTAGGCACCTACCTTTGCGTGCATTTCGGGGTTGCGGTCAACTTTGGGATTGGCTGAGATGGCTTTTTGCATCAGCGGGATGGCCTTGGAAACATCATCAGCGCTTATATAAAGGAGGGCCCGGAGGTAATTGGCTTCGGGATGGTTGGGGTTAATTTGGAGCGCACTCTCCAAGTGAGGAACCGCCTCCGAAGGCTCTCCGTCCAGGAGGATGGTGCGGGCCAACTGGAAGCGCATTTCTGCCGCATCGTATTGTTTATCAATGCCGCGAGGGATCAGGCGGATGGCTTCAGCGATATGCGCTTTGGCTGCCTTGAAATTTTTCATGTGGAGGCAGGCCATGCCGTAATCGAACTGGGTCATTGCATAGCGGGGCTCGATTTTGAGGGCTTTCTCCATGTGAGTGATCCCTTCCTGGAGCCGGTCAAAGACGTTGAAGTAGAGGAAGCCGATCTTCTGATGAGCCTGGTAGCAATCAGGGTTGATGGTGAGAGCGTAGAGGTAATTGGTCAGGGCTTCCTGGGGTTTGTGGTTCCGGAAATATTCGTCACCGGCACGGCACCAGGACAGATCGTTGAGGAACTCCGGGGTAATTTTGCGAATGGCGTTGGGGGCGCGGTTGACAAATTCAGGGATATTGGCTGCGCGGTCGGGGCCTGTGAAGTGTGCAAGGACGACCGGAGGAGTACTTTCGCCATTGACGTCAATATGGGTGAGCCAGAGCTGGGTGTAGGGGCCGTTGGCTTTGGAGCTGAAGACGAGCCACTTGCCATTGGGGGACCAACTGTGCCAGGAATTCATCTGGTCGGTATTGCAGCGCATGAGGCGCGGCTCGCCGCCCTGAGCGGGCATGATGTAGAGGCGGCTATCGCCCCGGAGAAGCATGTAGTCGGAGGCTTTACAGAAAACGACCCATTTGCCATCGGGGGAATACTTGGGGAAGTAATTACTTACACCTTCTTCGCTGGCGCCTTCCAGGGGAGCTGCTTCGCCGCCCTGGCCGTCATTGAAATCGACTTTATAGATTTTGAATTTGAAGGGTTTACCGTCTTCCACGAATTCTTTGCATTCTTCACGGGTGAGCAGGGTTTTGCCTTGCCCTTGGGTATTCTGCAGGTCGTAGGCCTGGGTGCGGGCAAAGAGAATGGTTTTGCCATCGGGGCTCCAAGTAGGGTTGCTCTGGACGAATTGAGGGTCATCGGCGCCTTTGAGAGCCGTGTATTTCTCTTCCACGCGGTCGTAGCAGGCGATGATGCCTTTGATCGGGAAGAAGAGCTGGGAGTAATAGAGGTCTTCGATGGGGACAAAGACCGATTTATCTTTGACGGTGCTCAGGACATAGCGGCCATCGGGGGAGATTTGTGAAAGGAGGCCGTAGGTTTGCTCGCGGTCTTCTTTGCGGAACTCGTTCCAGGTGATGATATCGCTGGTATTGAGCTTCATTTCTTCCTGGGTGCGGGTGATGACATAGGAGGCTTTGCTGTTAGCATAGTCGACATCCATGGCCAGAAGGGAGCCATCCTGAGAAAAGGAGTGGCAATTACCGCAGACGGGGAGGCCTTCCAGGACGATCGGCGGTTGCTCTTCCTGGTCGATGGAGCCGAAGCGCCAACGGATTTTAGAGGGGTCGATCACGGCATCCAGGAAGGGGAGGATGACTTCTCTGAAGAAAATGGGGGCTCCGACTTCATCGGTGGAGGTGGATATACGCACCGCGGAACCGGAGAGAGCCGTCGCCTTGTGTTTGCTGTTGTAGCCGGTGAGCGTTATGGAAAGGGGTTTATCGACAGAGATTTTTTTCATTTCCTCCCAGGTTTCTCTATCGGGACGCCAGGAGGGCTCGGAGCAGAGGATTCTTTGCAGAGACGAGGGGGTCTGGAAACTCAGGATCCAGCGGTCAACGGAGGGGGTTTTATCTTCCCAGAGAAAAGTGGGTGCAATTATCTCGGGAGGGAACAGGGCCTCATCGAGGGGATAGTTAATTTGTAGCTTTGAATTCGGTACGACAGATTCGACGCGAGCGACATAGGATACAGCCATGTCGGGTAGTGTGTCCGGCTTTTCTGAACAACCGTTCAAGCAAAACAGAAGGGCAAAAAAACCTACTCCTGGTATGATTGATTTGAGAACTCGAGCTAAAACAAGGCTTTTCATAAAAGAACTATCTGATGCGGATTCTAGCAGAGTCAACAAATACCGCAAGTATTAATTTCAAAAAAAGGCCATTTTATTGGGTAAAAGCGCTGGAGGGAGAGTGTGTTGAGAAAATTCAGGATGGATGTATTCGGGGGATGGCGGAAATTAGAGGAGGCCTAAATCGATTCTGGACAGGGGAGGTGAAAATTGCAAAACTAAGGGAGCCTTAAATTACAAAAGGCCTACTTAATAAAATGAATGTTTTAGTTTGCGATCCAATCTCCTCAGAAGGTGTGGCTGTATTGCAGCAATGTGAGGGATTAAATGTCATAGTCCTTGAAAAGAGACCGACCGAGTCCGAATTGATTTCCATGGTCTCTGATGTGAACGCGATAGTGGTTCGATCCGAGACAAAGATAACGCGCAGTGTGATCGCCGCGGCCAGCAAACTGAAAGTCGTGGGTCGTGCCGGAGTGGGCGTGGATAACGTGGATGTGGCGGCAGCGACAGAAGCGGGCGTGGTCGTGATGAATACGCCCTCGGGCAACACGATTGCGACGGCAGAGCTGACTTGCGCGATGATGCTTTCATTGGCGCGGCATGTGCCCGATGCCTCCGCTTCGATGAAGGCGGGGCAATGGGACCGCAAGACATTCAAGGGAACAGAGCTTTTCGGCAAGACGCTGGGAGTGGTCGGAATGGGCCGCATCGGCACCGAGGTAACCCGGCGTATGCAGTCTTTCGGGATGACCGTTATCACCTTTTCGCCGGTTCTTTCTGTGGCAATGGCCAAGGAGCTGGGCGTGGAAATGGTGACGATGGAAGAGATTTACAAGCGCTCGGATTATATTACGTTCCACGTACCGCTGACGGATGAAACGCGCGGTTTGATCAATGCCGAGACGATGAAGAAGATGAAGCGCGGAGTCAAGTTGGTGAATTGCGCCCGCGGAGGCATCATTGTCGAAGAGGATTTAATCGAAGCGCTCAAGAGCGGCCAGGTGGGAGGCGCAGCGCTGGATGTGTACACCAAGGAGCCGCTGCCGGCAGATCATCCGCTGCGTCAGACACCGAATCTGGTGATGACGCCGCACCTGGGAGCCAGTTCGAAAGAGGCTCAGGTGCGTGTGGGCGTAGAGATCGCCGATTGCATTATGGCCTACCTGAAATTGGGTGAGATTCGCAATGCGGTCAATTTGCCGGATTGGAATCTGGACGGCCGCGATTACACGGCTTTGAAACCGTATTTGCATCTGGGTGAGAAGTTGGGAGCCCTGGCGGCACAGCTGGCACCTAAGAGCAATGAGAAGCTGACGGTTTGCTTTGGCGGCAAGGCGGCAGCGATTCAGAGCGACCCGGTAATGCGTGCGGTGTTATACGGATTTTTGAAGGCGACTTCCAACGGGACCAACTACATCAACGTGTATGCGAAGGCCAAGAAGCGCGGATTGCAGCTGGATTCGCATGTTTCCAGCGATTCGCTGGATTTCAACGAGTGGCTCAGTGTCGAGGTGGATTCTGCGGATACCAAGCTGGTCGTGGGCGGCACGTTCTTCGGAGCGAGCATGGCCCCGCGCATCGTTCAGGTGAATGATTACCGCGTGGAAGTGGTGCCCCAGGGTGTGATTCTGATGAATCAGAACGCCGATAAGCCGGGTGTGGTCGCCAAGGTGAGCGCACTCTTGAGCCGTTACTCGGTGAACATCGCCAACATGACGCTGGACCGCAGCAATGCGGGCGGCAAGGCCATGATGGTTCTGAACCTGGACGGAGTACCGCCAGCCGAAGTGGTGGAAGAATTGAAGAGAGAGCCGGAGATCTTCGATTCACGAGTTATCGTTCTCTAAAACATAATGAGGTTTATATTCAAAGCAGGATTAAGTTTCCTTACGGCGGCTTATCTCTGCGGAGGATTCGGTTCAGAGGTGTGGGCTCAAAGCTCCCCTCTGGCCGGGGCGTCTTCGCAGGAGGTGGAAGCGCTTGCGGTCAAAGGCAAGGGTTTCAAGGTGACGCAGAAGGAGCTTGATGAGGTATACATCCGCTACAGCATGGGGCTGGCGGCATCAGGGCGGAGCGTTCCCTCCAGTGAAGTAAAGAAGGTGGAGGAAGAGATGCTCGAGCAGCTGATTTTGAGAAAGATGTTTCTCCTGAAGGCCGACGCCGAGGATCTGAAGCTGGGCAAAGAGAAGGCAAAAGAGGAGAAGGAGCGTCTTCTGAAGCGGGCTGGCGACGAGAGCCGGCTTCGGCGGCAGGTGCTGCTGGAGGGGTGGCCCTCTTATGAGGATTATCTCAAGAACATGGAGGATGTCTGCATCTGCTCGGTATACATGGAGCGGCACATCAAGGTGGAAGTGAAACCGGAGGAGATTCAGGAGTTTTACGACTCGAATAAGAAGCTCTTTGATGCTGAGGAGATGTTCATGGGCGGTTTTATTTTCTTCTCCCGGAGCGATACCCTGAACGGGAATAATCTCAGTGAAAGTGAATGGGCGTCCAAGAAGGAGCAGGCTGCCGATGTGCTCAAGAAGGCCAAGGGCGGAGAGAGTTTCGAGGAATTGATGAAGAAATACTCCGACGATGTGCGCACGAGGAGCCGTGGCTTGACGACTGTCTTTGTCAAGGGGCAGTTGGGAGCGACATTTGATCAGGCGGCTTTCGCACTTCGCAACGGAGAGTTGAGCAATCTTATCGAGACGTCTGAGGGAATCTACGTGGTGAAGGTCGTGAAGCATAATGCTGCGGGACTCATTCCTCTCGGCGAAGTGGAGAAAAAGATTGAAGAGCAGCTGAAGGCTGAGAAGCGCAGAGAAAAGCTGCCGGAGGTCTCCAAAGAGCTGAAAAAAGAGTTTGAAGTGGAGCTGGTAAAGACTTACTAAAGAGCGGCCATGTTCGACGAGGCGATTGATGAGGTACTGAATTACCTGGAGGCTCAGAAGGAGCGCGGGGTGAAGTACGTGCAGGTATCGCCCGAGACTCTCAAATCGTTACTGGCCGAACCTGAAACGGAGCGACATAAGCCCGGTTCGGCCCGTTCTTCTTCCAGGGCGATGCCCCGAAAGAGCTTCGATGTTGCGCCTTCGTTTGACGTGAGCTCTTTGGGCGCAGTGGCGCCTTTACCTTCAGGGCGGATTCAGAAGCCCGAAAATTTCAACCCTTATAGCGGAATGGATATTGAGATCAAGCTGGGAGCGGCTCTATCCCGAGAGGAGAAGCTCGCGAAGATGGCGGCACTCCGGGAGGAGTTGCTGAAGTGTGGAAAGTGTACGCATTTGGCCTCTTCGCGGCGGAATGTGGTTTTCGGAGTCGGGGATGTGGATTCACCGCTTCTCTTCATCGGGGAAGCTCCCGGAGCGGAAGAAAATATTGAGGGAGAGCCTTTTGTAGGGCGTGCAGGCCAGCTGCTCATGAAGATCATCGCAGCGATGGGGCTGAGCCGAGAGAAGGTCTTTATCGCCAATATCTTAAAATGCAGACCGGATACTCCGGGCCAGACTTCAGGCAACCGGCCTCCGACGCCTCAGGAGATGCAGATTTGTTACCCCTGGCTGGTGAAGCAGATTGAAATTATCCAGCCGCGTGTGATCGTGGCGCTTGGAGCGACTGCGGTCAATGCGCTGCTGGCTCAGACGGTGCCGATCAGCCGGATACGGGGTAAATTCCAGCCGTTCCACGGGATGCAGGTGATGCCGACTTTTCATCCTTCGTACTTGCTGAGGTATGCGAACGCGACGGTCAAGCGGCAGGTCTGGGAGGATATGCTGCAGGTGATGGAATTTCTGGGGATGGAGATTTCGGAGAAGCAGCGGGGGTATTTCCTCTAAAATTCGATTTTGATAGAAAAAAAGAATCGCCCCCCGTTCGGGAGGCGATTCGTCATTTTAAATCCGTTCTCTACGGCTAGGTTATTCGCTTACTGCTTCCACATTCCCCGTAAGCAGTTGCTCCGCCTCTGATGTATTGGAGCTTCGCTTGATAACCGTTATGCTCTTACCCTGTCTTTTGCGAGCCTGTTGTGCCAATTTCTTGGTCACATTATCAATGGCCGTATACATATCAGTTTGAGAGTCTTCCGCAATAAGGTCATTACCGGGAATTTCCAAGCGGACAAGGCATTTGCATGGGACATGCAACTTGCTTGTATCGTTTTCCAGGTTGACTCTGGCAGCCAACACGTTCGGAATAAGGCGATCGAGCTTTCCGAGCTGTTTGTTAACGTGTGCCTCAATGGCTTCAGTGGCTTTGAGGTTATGCGATGTTATAATCACTTTCATATTTTCACCGTTATCTATTATGTATTAACTTTCACTGCTCGCCAGAATCGCGACTCCTACTCCGAAGCTCGAGGCTGGGAAGCCGCGCGATCTTCCTTGAGCGAGCATTTTTAATGTACATTGGGAGCGTAGAAAATTCAAGAGAAATCGGGAAAAGAAGAGGCTTTTTTTAGAGAAAAAAAGGAAAGTCGGGGAACGCGGAAATGAGGAACCGTACAAGGCTAAAAACCGGAGGACGTTGGGATGGTCCGCCGGTTTTTGGCTCTTCAGTTAAACGTGGAGAAATCAGGCACGGCCCAGGCGTGAATGCACGATCGGGCAGCCGGGCTTGACCCATTTGCCGCCACAGGCAGCGGATTCGTAAAGAGCGGTCAGAATCTCGATATCTTTGCGTCCTTCTTCGGCTTCCATGAGGGCGGGTCTTTTCTTATCAATGGCGTCAATGACGTCGGCCAGGAAGGGGGTATGTCCCTTACCGTAGACGTTGGGAACATCCTGGGAGAAAGCGGCCTGGATCTGATCATCCTCGGGGCGCGGCTCTTCGAATTTCCAATAAAGGATTTTATTCACGGCATGGCCGCCGATGATGACGGAGCCTTTTTCGCCCAGGAGGCTGAGAGAGCCTTCGAGGTCTTCGGGCCGGGTGGCGACGGTGGCCTCAAAAGCGCCCAGAGCGCCGGAGGTGAATTCAAAAGTGGCCAGAGCGGTGTCTTCAACTTCGATATTGAGGAGACGGGTGGCCGTTTTGCAGGTCATCTGCAGGATGGGGCCCATAAACCACTGGAGCAAATCCAGGTGGTGGCTGGCCTGCTGGGACATGACGCCGCCATCCAGGGCCCAGGTGCCGTGCCAGTTATCCTGTTCGTAGTATTTCTGGTAGCGGCGCCAGCGGACGCGGACGGTGCCCATGACCATTTTGCCGAATCTGCCTTCTTCCAAGGCCTTACGTGCGGCAACCACGGCGGGATTAAAGCGGTTTTGTTTGATGACGAAGAGCCTGCAGTTGTTCTTTTTGCAGGCGGCGATCATCTTATCGCAGTCGCTCACGGCGAGGGCCATCGGCTTTTCAGTGACGATGTGCTTGCCGTAGCGGGCCAGGTCGATCACGGCCGCGGCATGGTAACCGGTGGGAATGGCGACGTTGACGATCTGGATTTCCGGGTGCGCCTGCATCATCTGGTGATAATCGGTGTAGCCGGGGACTTTGTATTTTTCGGACTTGGCTTTTACCTTATTTGGGTCGATATCGCAGATAGCGACGAGCTCAGCGGGGATATTGCCCGAGGTGAGGGCGCTGAGGTGGTTTTCAGAGACGCGGCCGCAGCCGACCAATCCGAACTTATACTTGATGTTCTGCATTCTTGGTTTTGTTTTTTAAATATCGTTTTAACAGGTGAAAGCCGAGCCAGAGCAGGGCGAAGGCCGCGACAGCCACCGCAAGGGTCAAGATGAGGCTTTTAGCCGAGTTTTTCAATAAACCGGCGCCGACCAGAGCACAAGGCAACGCCTCGGGAATCTGCCCGACCAGGGTTCCCAAAAGATAGTCTCTTTTGCGTACGGTCGAAAGGCCAAAGGCAAAATTAAGAGCAATTCCCGGCAAAGGGACCTGGCGAGCCAAGATAACCGCGCTCAAACCCTCATCGCGGACGTATTTTCCTGCATTGGGATATTTCTTCAAGTATTTTTCCACGAAAGGCTTGCCGCCCCAACGCACGAAGATGAACTGAAGGTAATAAGCCAGGAGGGTTGCCAAAACCGCGTAGGTGAGACCCTGCCACCAGCCGAAGGCCATACCACCGATGCCGCAAAAAAGCAAGCGCGGCATTCCCAGGAGGACCAGAACGGTGGTGCCGAAAAAGAAGAGAAGGTGGCCTTGCCAACCGAATTGAGTGAGCTTTTGAGCCACATCCTGAGCCGAGGCCAGATATTCCCTCACAGGAGATTCGAAAAGAATGAGCGTGAGCAGGAGGATGAAAATTAAGAGAGCCGCCGCCCTTTTCACGGGAAATCGCTTCCTCTTTGGCGAAAGATGGTCGGCTTCGGCGGTCACTCTTAGTTAGTGCTAAAGTATCTCGCGGCTGCGGCTGCCCTTGACGGCGCGGCTGCGATACCAACGCATGCCGAGGCAATCCTTGATGCCTCTCCAGAGGCGATTGCCGACACCGTACTTGGAGACACCGCGGGTGCGCGGGCGGTGGTTAATAAAAATTTCTTCGACCCGATAGCCCTGATAGCGGAGCATGGTGGGGAGGAAGCGGTGCATACCGTTAAAGACCGGGACTTCCTTGAGGGCTTCGCACCTGATGGCGCGATAGGTGCAGCCGGCATCGGAGATACTGTCGCCAGTAATCCAATTGCGGTAGGCATTGGCGATCTTGGTGGACATGCGCCGTACGAAATCATCCTGGCGTTTGGCGCGGATGCCGCAGACGGCATCGACACCGGGCTTGAGAGCTTCCAGAAAAGCGGGAATATCGGCGGGGTCCATCTGCATGTCGGCATCCATGGTGATGACGATCCGGCCGCGGGCGAATTGGAAACCGGTGGCTTCACCGGCACTTTCGCCGGAATTGACGCTGTGGTCAATAATTCTGAGCCAGGCACGGCTGCCGCGGAGCGTCTTGAGAGTCGTCAGGCTGGAGTCGGTACTGGAATCGTTGACGCAGATGACTTCAAAGGTTTTGCCCGTTTTGGCCAGGGCGGTTTCGAGCTCCTCCATCAGAGGGCCCAGGTTATCCTCTTCGTTGTAGACGGGGATGACGACTGAAATATCCAGTAACTCATTCATGACGAGAAAATTAACGGGCGAGAAATTCTTTTACGGCATTGACGACCCGATGGACTTCCTCCTGAGTGAGAGCCGGATGCATCGGCAAAGAGAGCATGTGCCCGCAGGCATACTCGGCTTGAGGGAATGAGCCGGGGCCCTGATTGAGGTAGCGGTAAGCAAGCTGGAGGTTGAGGGGCATGGGGTAGTGAATGCCGGTCTCAATCTGGCGGCTGCTGAGGAACTCCTGGAGTCCATCTCTATCCGGAACGAGGATGACATAGACGTGGTAGATCGGTTCGGTCTCCGGCAGGACTTTGGGGACGGTTACCTGAGGGACGTCGGCAAAAGCTTCATCATACCAGAGGGCTGCGCGGCGGCGGTTCTGATTCCACTCATCCAGATGAGGCAGGCAGACATTGAGGAGGGCGGCCTGGAGGGTATCCAGACGGGAATTGATTCCCTCAAACTCGTGTTCATATTTCTGAGAACGGCCGTGGTTGGAGAACATTTTCATCCACTTCATTTTGGCCGGGTCTTTGGCGGTGAAAGCGCCGCCATCGCCGAAGCCGCCTAAATTTTTGGAAGGGAAAAAGCTGAAAGTGGACGCATCGGATTGGGTACCGACGTATTTGCCCTTGTAGCGGGCGCCTTGAGCCTGAGCGCAGTCCTCAATGACGGGGATTCCGTATTTGCGTCCCAGCTCCAGGAATTCATCCAGGGCGGCCGGTTGTCCATAGAGGTGGACGGGCACCAGGGCTTGAGTTTTGGGGGTGATTTTCTTTTCGGCTTCCCGAGCGCTCAGGAAGAAATATCCGGGCTCCAGGTCGCAGAAAACCGGTGTGGCGCCGCAAAGAGTGACCGCTTCGGCCGTGGCGATGGCAGTATGGACGGTGGTGATGACCTCTCCGCCGGGTTTGACCCCGAGNNGATTCGACACCCATCCATTGAGCCATGTTGGACTCGAAAATTTTGACCTCGGGTCCTTTGATGTAGGCTCCACCATCAATAACACGTATGGCCGCTTCATGGAGCTGTTTTCGCAAAGGAAGATGAAAGCGGCTAATATCAACAAATTTAATTGGTTCCATACCGGTGATGTTCACGGCAGAGACAGGTCACAATGAGAGGAACTCCTCCCCGAAACACAGGGAGGTAGTTTGAAGGTTTTTCGGTAAAATTCAAGTATTTAGAGGGGAATGCGAGAAAAGAATCGAGGGAGGATTTTTTCTGTTAATTTGATATAAGCATTTTATTTCAAAGGAGTAAGAGTTGAAAAGGGGTAAAAGGGGGGTAGTTTTTTTTATTTTCAAAGGTAAATTTTCGCAGTAATCTCTTGAGACGGAGTACTCAAGAGGCCTTGAAAGAGGGCAAGAGATAAGGGATAACAAGAAAAAAACAGAAATGACAGGCACAACCTCAGAGCAGGCAAAGACGTTTGAAGGGAGGAGAACCTTTGATTTTCTTAGTTTTCAAGAGAAGATGCGCTCCAAAAAGCGGCGTTTATTCTACTTCTTCGCTCTGAATATGTTGGGAACGGTGCTGGCCTTTTACGTTGTGATCGCTTTCTTTTTCCTGGACGGGATACGGTATATAGAGAAGCATGGAGAGTATAGAAATTTATCTCTTGAAGCGGACCTCTGGCATCCCAAGGGATTTCTGATTGTTTTTTTCGTCATCATCTTTGTCATTCTCTCTGTTTCCTGGTCCAGAATTCTTCAATTAAAGGATGGCGGCTCAATTGTCGCCATCGACCTGGGCGCGAGGCCGCTTATGCCTTTTACGCAGGACTTGAACGAGCGCAAGCTTCTGAACGTAGTGGAAGAGATGGCACTGGCCTCGGGCGTGGAGGTGCCTGAGATTTATATTCTGGATGGCAATCACAGCATCAATGCTTTCGCGGCGGGCTTTACGCGGGAGGATTCGGTGATCGGGGTGACCCAGGGAGCCCTGGCATATCTGAGTCGAGACGAGCTGCAGGGGGTTATCGCGCATGAGTTCAGCCACATTCTGAACGAGGATGTGAAGATTCGGACCTATCTGGCCGGTTTGAGCTTCGGATTCATGTTTCTCATAAAGATATTCGGAATCCCGCTGAGGATATTACGAAACATGATATGCCCCAGGGAATCGGATTATCCCACCCCCTGCATCCGGATCAATATCGTGAGCTTTTTTTATATTGTGATACTCCTATTCAGCCTGGGCCTGGTCTTACTGGGGTTTATCAGCTACATATTCGGGTTGCTCCTGCAGCTATCGGTTTCGCGGCAGATGGAGCGGCTGGCCGACGGTACAGCGGCAGAATATACGCGATACCCGGAAGGTCTGGCCTCGGCATTGAAGAAGATCGGCGCTTATGCGGCACAAAGGCCTTACAATTTTACAATGGGGATTGTGGACCGGGAGTATGCCCCGCTTTTTTTCGCTGATACCGGGATGCTTTTCATTGAGAGGCTTTTCTCAAGCCATCCGCCTCTCCTGGAGCGGATAAGAACACTGGATCCGAGTTTTGACGGGAATTTTCTCGCCATCAAGGTCAAGCGAGCCGAGGAGTCACCGGAAACGATCAGGAAGTCGACCGATCGGGATGTTCGCCGGATTACGATCGAGCAGAGTCCACTGTGGGATCAGCAAACCTGGACCCAAAGCGGATTTGAATCGCCGGAGGTGCAAAATCTTCTGGGTGATATGCCTATTGTGGCGCTTTCGAAGCTGCGTGAGCCGCTGATGACGGCGGCCTTGATTCTGGCTTTGGAGCTGGATGCGCATGAGGCCGCGCGCGAGAAGCAAAGGGAGATCATCCGAAGCGCATTCCCCGAGGAGGTGCTGGAGCAGAGCGAATTGCTCTCTTATGAATTCATGGATTT
>DBPU01000071.1 GCA_002305615.1 Verrucomicrobia bacterium UBA1412
CGTATGGATATGGTTGCCCCAGGAACCCAACTTGCGCCGCAAATTGACAATCTGGACGTCGATGGAGCGATCCGTCACAGGGTAGTCACTCCCGCGAATCTGCGAAATAATCTGGTCACGTGTATAGACGCGGCCGGGGTGCTTGGTGAAAAGAGTCAGGATTTCAAATTCAGTAAAGGTAAGCTCCACATTTTTCTGATTCAGCAGGACTTGCCGTTGAGCCGGGAAAATGACCAGGTTTTCATAGTGAATTTCCTCCGTGTTCGGCTGTTCATTTTGCTGGCGCAGCTGTGCCCGGATGCGAGCAATGAGCACTTTGTTGCTGAAGGGTTTTGTAATGTAATCATTAGCCCCCATTTCAAGCCCCACGATAATATCGGATTCTTCGCTCTTGGCCGTCAGCATGATGATAGGAATGGAAGACGTCTGTTCATCGCTTTTCAATTGGCGGCAGACCGTCAGGCCATCCATCCCCGGGAGCATGAGGTCCAACAGAATCAAATGGGGTAAAAACGTTTTCGCACATTGAATGCCGGTCTCTCCGTCAGGCGCAGTTTTAATCTCGGTAAAGCCGTTATTTTCCAATGCAAAACGGATGACGTCCCGGATGGATTCTTCATCTTCGATGATTAAGATTTTTCCTTTTGACATTCGGAGTCTTTGTTTGTGTTTCCTGTGTGGCGGACGATTTTTCCCTGATGAAAATAGATAATATCTTCACAGATATTGGTGGCAATATCGCCGATTCGCTCGAAACTGCTCGAAACCGTCAAGCAATCCAAGTAGTAACCGGCTTCCTCGGGATGTTTGATAATCATGTTCCGAGCCCATTGATAATTGCCTTTGTGGATCGCATCGAGTTTTTCGTCTCGATTGAGAACGTTGTACGACATATTAGTATCATGATAAACCATTGAGTCAAGAGCGTTTCTCAACATTTCCCGCGAAATTGAGGCCATTTCGCTGAAGTCGTATTCCTCGATTTTCTCCAGATCGTAGGTGATCATGTCCAGAACGTTTCGGGAAATCTTTACGGCATAATCAGCGGCGCGCTCAATTTCATTATTGATTTTGAGCAGTGTGATCACATGCCGTAAATCGGAGGCCACTGGCTGGTAAAGTGCAAGCATCTCCAGGCAGATGGATTCGATTTTGATTTCATCCATGTCTATTTGGTAATCCCCGGCAATAACCTTTCTGGCAGTATCGGCGCAGTGTTTGGATACGGCCTTGGTGGATTGCTGAATGGCGTGTTCTGTTTTGGCGGCCAGTGTCAGAACGTGCTGGTTTAAGTTGTTAAGTTCCTGGGCGAAATGCTCTCTCATATTAAATTTTTCCATAATCGGTGTTGGTTGTCTTATCCAAACCTTCCCGTGATGTACTCTTCGGTTTTCTTATTCTGGGGGTTTGTAAAGATATCATTCGTTACATTGTACTCCATAATTTGCCCCTTGTAAAAGAAGCAGGTGTAGTCACTGACGCGTGCGGCTTGCTGCATGTTGTGAGTGACGATCAGAATGGTGAATTGTTTTTTCAGGTGAATGAGAAGTTCCTCAATCTTGAGTGTCGCAATGGGGTCAATTGCGCTTGTCGGTTCATCCATGAGGACGATTTCCGGTCGGGTGGCTATGGCGCGGGCGATGCAAAGGCGCTGCTGCTGTCCGCCCGAGAGAGCCAATCCGCTGTGGTGGAGCTTATCTTTGACTTCATCCCAGAGGGAAGCCCCTATGAGAGATTCTTCCACACGCTGGGCGATTTCAGCCTTGGAAAGCTTGAAATGGAGGCGAATCGGGTAAGCGACGTTTTCATAAACGGACATCGGAAAAGGGGTAGGTTTTTGGAAAATCATTCCAACTTTTCTGCGCAGTTCCAGAACGTCCACGCCCGGATCGAGAATATTCACGCCATCAATGAGAATTTCGCCTGTTGCGCTCTGATTTCGGTAGAGTTCAAAAATCCGGTTGTAGGTTCGTAAATGTGTAGATTTGCCGCAGCCTGAGGGTCCGATAACGGCCGTAATTTTCTTCTCTTTGATCTCGATATTGTTATCAAAGAGGGCTTGGGATTTGCCGTAGAAGAAATTGAGATTTTTAACAATGACTTTATTTGGCATGGCGTGTCCTAAACATAATTCTGGTGAAGATATTGATGAGTAATACCACTAAAGTGATGATGAGAGCGGCT
The DNA here is from genome assembly GCA_002305615.1 of Verrucomicrobia bacterium UBA1412. Classification (GTDB taxonomy): domain Bacteria; phylum Verrucomicrobiota; class Verrucomicrobiia; order Limisphaerales; family UBA1412; genus UBA1412. Next base: position 2,185 of record DBPU01000071.1, read on the forward strand.
CCCCAGCCTGCGGCGTGCATTTCTTCAAAAGGCGAATTGGTGGCGTATTCTGTGATGAGCACGGGCATATTGGCGGTGGGCTGCGAGAAAAACTCAGTGGGCCAGCTATCTGAAAAAAGAGCGGTAAAGAGCAGGGGAGCAGTTTCGCCGCTGACGCGTGCCAATCCGAGCAAAATACCTGTGAGGAGTCCATTCTTCGCGGCACGGGCGACGATGCAGAGGGTTGTCCGTGCACGGGTCATTCCCAGGGCCAGGGCGGATTCCCTGAGCGTATAGGGGACCATCGCCAACATATCCTCAGTTGTTCTCATTACCAGAGGGAACATAATGATGGCGAGCGCTACCGAGCCTGCAAAACCGGAAAAAGATCCCGTTGGAACGACGAGAATGATGTAAACGAATAATCCCACAATGACCGAGGGGATTCCCATCATCACGTTCGCAGAAAAGCGGATGAAGTGGCCAACCTTGCTGTATTTTCCGAATTCAGAGAGGTAAATTCCGCCCGCAATCGCCGGGGGGACCGAGAGCGCCGCGGCTCCCAGAGTAATTAAAAGCGTACCGATAAGTGCATTGGCGATCCCGTTATCCGGAATGCCGTAGGGCTTGCTCGGTTGCGTCAGGAATTTGAAATCGATGACGCTCAATCCGTGGCTGATCACGGTAAAGAGAATCCAGGCCATGCCGCCCACGGCCAGGGTGATAGAAAAAATCGAGAAAAGGCGGACGAGCTTATCTTTCCATTTTC
>DBPU01000043.1 GCA_002305615.1 Verrucomicrobia bacterium UBA1412
AACCGTTTGGAAGGGTGTTCTCGGCTTAGAGCAGTTGGATTATCCTGCCGCTCCTCCGGTTCCTCCGTACTTCTATGACGATGTCAATTACGAGGGCGAAGCTCCTGGTAGTTTGGTGGAAGCTCCTAAGGGTACTTACGCGATTCAGGGAAGTGGTAACGGTATCAACGGCACAGAAGATTCCTTCTTCTATGTTTACAATCAGGCTCCTGCGGGTGACTTCGACGTCACCGTCAAAGTAGAAAGCTTGGCTTCTGTTTCCGGATTGGCCCAAACGGGTCTGATGGTTCGCGAGGCTGATGCCGACTTTGGAGTTCAGGCGGGAAGCTCCCGTTTCTTCAGCACACTGGTTTGGAATGCAGGTACAGAGCAGTCTTATAGTGGCGCTGCCTGGCGTTCTGTGGCTTCAAGCTCAAGTATGATCGATCCTTCCGGTGAGACAGCTGAATATCCGCATTGGCAACGTATTGTTCGTATTGAGGATACTCTCTACGGACTCTACAGCGTCGATGGAGAAAACTGGACTGTCCTGGCTGAAGAAGACACCTCTGATTGGGCCGATGGTCCTCTGGGTTCTGCGTTGCCTCTCTACATTGGTATGTGGACAACTTCCGGCAATGAAGCCAGCAATGATGGCACTGCCGTGTTCTCTCACTACAATGAGGTGAAGGGCTTCGTACCTGCAGAGATTATCGTACAACCGGAATCCGCAACTGTGTGTGTGGGTTCGCTGGCCGGATTCAATGTCTTGGCCCTCGGTACGGACCTCTCCTACACCTGGTATCATGACGGACTGATCGTTCCTGATCGTTATGAAGACACGCTCGGTACGCTCTTCGCAACCGAAGAAGCGGCCGGTACTTATTATGTGAATGTGACCCAAGGAACAACGGTTCTTGCCTCTGACGAAGCGGTGTTGACTGTTGTTGAGAATCCTCAGCCTGGTCTTGTCCAGGTGTGGAATTACGAAGGTCCTACTTCCATAAGTGATCTCATTTACAATCTGTGGAACTTCACTGCACCTGATGAAGTGCTCTTCCTGAATCCCGAAGGTTACTTTGAGACTCCGGAAAACCATGGTACTCTCTACGGTTCTGTAATAGTGGGTCTGATTACTCCTGAAGAGACTGGAACGTATAATTTCTACGTTGCCGCTGATCAGGAGGCTGCTCTCTATTTGAGCACGACCGGCAGCCCGGAAGATGTAAGTGAAGATCCAATTGCTTGGGTTTCTCTGCCCACGGCAAGCCGCCAATACGATCTGTATGCTGAGCAGAAATCTGCCGCGATCGAGTTGGTAGCCGGAGAAAGCTACTACTTCGAGCTCTTCCACAATGTGGGAGCTGCTGGAGATAATCTCTCCGTAGCCTGGACAACTCCCAGCGAGGTTATTCCGGTAGCTGACGTTGTTCCGGTCCTCCCGATGGAAGCACGCTTCCTGAGCCCGTATGTGGGCGAACCGATCCCTGTGGGTCACTTGCCTGAGATTACTCAGCAGCCTGTGAGCCCGGATGTGCTCTATACAAGCGATGGATATCTGACCCTCAACGTCGATGTGACGGGGACAGAGCCTCTCACTGTGGTATGGTTAAAGGATGGTGTTGAAACGGGTTTGACCGGTAACACTATTGAGGTAGCTCGGACAACGGCTAATGCTGGCAGCTGGACTGCTCGCGTGACTAACATTGTTGGTTCTACGGTTTCTGACGCAGCTGTGATCAGTTTCCGCGAGCCTGCAAGTGGCTACGAAGCTCTGGTTGTGAGCAACAATCCTTGGGCATACTGGAGATTGGGCGAGACCGATGGTGCTGAAAAGGCCGTCGATTATGCTCATTTGCTCAATGCTTCTTTCGCCTCCGGCAACGTGCTGGGTATCCCTGGAGCTATTGCTCAGGATACCGATACAGCGGTCGCCTTCAGCGGCGGTTTGAAGAATACTGAGTCCTACAGCACAATGGTGGCTCCTGCTATCGGTTTGGAAACTGTCTCTGAAGCAACCCTGCTCTGCTGGGTGAAGAGAGACGGCGCACAGACTGACTACACGCCGATGATGGTGAACCGTTCAGATAAAGGTGTATTCACTGGATTAACCTTTGTCCATGGCAATGCTCTGGGTTACAGCTGGGGTAGCCAGCCGGCCGCATGGTCCTTCAATAGCGGACTGACAATGGCTGATGGAAGCTGGTACTTTGCAGCTCTGGTTGTCAAACCGACTGAAGCCGTCCTTTACCTGGGTAACGAGGCGAACGGTTTGATGAGTGCAGCTAACCCTGTTGCTCATGATCCGACTCAGATAGACACCCTCTTCACGTTGGGTGGCCAGGATAATGATGGTACAGACAGACTCTTCAAAGGTGCTCTGGATGAACCTGCTCTCTTCAATTATGCGTTGAGTGCAGAACAAATTCAGGAAATCTTCGAAACGGGTCTCTTTGGTGTCCTGACGGATCCTACCTTGACTTATAAGGTTGAGGACGGGAAACTGGTCCTCACCTGGTTGGTGTCCTCTCGTTGTGCCTTGGAGGTTGCTCCGACAGCAGAAGGTCCTTGGACTCATGCGGGGCTTCCTACCGAAGTCGACGGGACTAACGTCTACGAAGTTGAGCTGAACAAAGTGGGCACGGGCTTCTACCGCCTGGTGCGCTAGCTCCTAGCATTCAGAGTTGAGAAACTCTGAGTAACTTATTCAAAACTGCCGTTTGTCGAAAGACGAGCGGCAGTTTTGCTATTGAAGAATGTCTCTTTCTTTCGAAGTGAAAATCTTCTACTATACCGGGGCGGATTGAGAATGATGATGAAAAAGATATTGAGATGGACGACGCTTTTGGTTGCGTTAATTGGTATAAATGTTTCTGCACAGGATGTCATACGCCTTTGGGAAAATGACGCTCCCTATGCGCAGGGCAAGGAAGATAAAGATATTCCAACATTGACAGTCTATCTGCCTGCTGAAGGCAAAGCCAATGGCTCAGCTGTTGTGGTTTGCCCCGGAGGCGGCTATTGGGGCCTCAGTGATTATGAGTATGAGGGCGCCGGATATGCGCGTTTTTTAACTTCTCACGGGGTGAGCGTTTTTGTATTGCGCTACCGTTTAGCCTCTAATGGATACCATTATCCCACAATTTTAATGGATGCCGCACGTGCAATAAGAGTCGTGCGTTCTCAGGCCCAGAAGTGGGGCATAGACGTTGATCGAGTCGGGGTCATGGGTTCATCTGCCGGCGGCCATCTGGCTGCTCTCTTGATGACACACTATGAGAAGGCAAACCCAGCGCTATTGGACCCTATTGACAGTCTGAGCTCCCGCCCCGATGTTGCAATTCTTTGTTATCCGGTGATTACATCCGGAGACTTTGCTCATGCGGGCTCGATTCAAAACCTTCTTGGACCTAATTTCACTGAGGGCTTAGCAGAATACGTGAGCATTGAAAAGCAGGTGGATAAGAACACTCCGCCTTGTTTTATCTGGCATACTTTTGAAGATGAAGTGGTACCAACCGAGAATGCGCTGCTTTTGGCGGCTGCCCTAAGAAAAGCCGGAGTCCCCTTTGATTTACATATTTATGAGAAAGGGATTCACGGTTTGGCTCTGGCTGGTAAACGCTGGACAACTACCCAGGGGATGGATGAAAAAGATTTTCATCCCTGGAGCCGAGACCTCCTTTTCTGGCTGGAGGGGAGGGGATTTTTTGAAAAGAAGAAGGTGGAAGAAGCTCAGGAGAAAGTTGAAAAATGAAAAAGACGATTTTGTCTCTTTTGACACTTTGTGTGGCTATTGGGTTTACGGGATGCTCCGGAACGAAGGGGTTTCTTGCCGAAGATGATTTCTCAATGTCAGACCCCTTTCTTTACAAGAAACGGTATACGGAGGGCTTCCTGGATATGACGATTCTCCGCAAGGGGAGCCTCTTCCCGAGCTATGAAATCACCGATTGCCAATACACGAAACAGGATTTATCCAATCTAGTGCTCCCCAGGAATCCCTATTTTGCTGCTGATGACACGGTCAGAGTTCTGGGTCGGGATGATGAAGAGCTGGGTGTTTATATGATCAGCTTTATCGAAAACGAGAGCAGCACTCTTGGAATTGTTACCGAGGACGGTAAGGTAAAGAAGACGACTGCGCGAGCCCGATTGGTAATTCCTTATCAGATGCAAGTCAAGTATCTCAAGATAGGGAGCAAGAAAATAGAAATTCCTCAGTAGCAGACTCTTTCTGAGAATTTGGAAGGCTCGGACTGATCAAGCCGGGATTGGTGCGCGAGGGGGGACTTGAACCCCCACCCTTTCGGACCAGATCCTAAGTCTGGCGTGTATGCCATTTCACCACTCGCGCGTTTTTGGGGTGCTGCCGAAATTCAGGCAGTAACCTGGAAGGAGTGTAGCCGATTTATTGGCTTTTATTCAATACAGGAAAGAAGGGGCGCTCCATTTTCTATGTTTCGATATCAGGGCTTTCTTACATAAAAGAAAGTGGAGCCACGTTGCGATGAAGAACTGACGACAAACTCCGTAAGAGGGAACGTCCCCTGAACCGTCTGGAGCACTCTCCATTTTTCTCCGTCGGAGGAGCGCTCGAGAATTTCATAAAGGCTATTATTTACACCAAACCAGGAGAGTCTGATTTTCCCGGACTGTAATGGGTCGGCTGAAATGTTTAAATGGGAGGCTTCCCGGACCATATTATCTCCCACTATTTGCCAGCGGGCGTTAGTGTAGCCGGAGGGAGAGACGACATCCATTGCCGAATATTGGAGACTATTAAAATGTTCCAGTTCCCAATCGTCAGACAAACCGTCGTTATCTGTATCGGTAACGGGAATACCCCGGATGTTGAGTTCTAAGCCTTTCAACACAGGTTGTGAGGCGTAGACGCCGGTGGTAGGAGAGGGCATATTGGATATTTCAACCCGCCATTTTCCCCGAGTTGGTTCATAGAAATGATGAGTGGAAAAGAACTCCCAGTCGATTTCCTCCATTGCCCCAAAATTATAGCGATGAAGAAGGCTGCGAGTGCCCGAGGGAGAAATTAAAGTAACTCTAAGTGTTCCGCAGTCCGGACTTTGAGCTTTGACCGAAAGGGAAACATCTTCACAAATCAAGCTCTCCGCCACTTCAAACGAATAGACCAGCGGTGAGTGAATGAGTTGAGCTCCGAGGCTGGAACCGCCTTCTTGGAGCTGTTGAATAGTTTCAGCGCTGTTTTTCGAAATAAAAACGCCGGGAATACGGCATCGATCCACCTGAGCCATGTTCGCTAAAACCTCAGATTCTTCGTGGTTATAAATGATGGCAAAGGATGCGCCCGCATCAGCAGCGTAATCAATTTTTTGACGGAAAGTAGCCCCTCCGCGTTGTATTAAAGCGATCTTGCCTTCGAGATTCTCTTGAATGGGGCTCACAACAGTCCCGAGGTCTACGATATCTGTTAATGGCGTGGACTCATTGGCAAAGGGTGTGTCCGAGATGGTCATTGGAATTTGAATAGGAGTCGGAAGAGAATCGCCTGAAAGAGAGAGAATGTAGCCTTCTTCCGGGATGAGCAATCCTTTCCGAATGTCGGCTGTATACTGCAAAGTGGAAGTTTCGGGAAGTCGTACCCAATTCTGGGCAAGAGTGATGGCATAGCCGGCATGAGGTACTCCATAACCGACATTGTTGTTGACCGGGAAACCGGCTCCGTTCACGAGAGTATCCGGGTCTTCAACATCCAGATATTGAGCTGACTGCACGAGGATGTGCCGGACGTCTCTGAGCGTCAGTTCCGGGTTTGCAGCAAGAATCAATGCACATACCCCCGAAACAAGGGGACTGGAAAAAGATGTGCCCTGAGCCATTTTGCCCGTGGCATAATTATTGAAATCTTCCATGGGTGGGAGGTAGTTTGCATAGTTGTAGCCCCGTTCGCCCATGAAATCGGTCATGAAAAGTGGAAGATCGTCTTCTGCGCTTCCACCAGGGGCCGCTACTAAAAGATTTGCACCGGGGCTGGAGTAGGAAGCATACCTGGCTTGCGAATCTACGGCCCCGACAACAACTGTATTCCAGTTGTTGAAAGGATCGTTGTTAGCATCACCGAAGTCAGGCCTTCCATCGACACTGGAGCGCGCGTTACCCGAGGCTCGCACCATGACGATTCCCTGTCCATCAACGGCACGGTATGCGGCTGTTTCCAGAGCATCTTTTACAACAGGGGAGAGGGGGAGCATTCGCTCTTCCTTACCCCAGCTCTGATTCTGAATGCGGAGTGCCGAAGGTTCCCTCAAATAAAGTTCAGCCAGTTCTACATCGGTGATGTTGCGAGTGGAGCCCAGCATCACCCAGCCGGCCAGAGCCGCTTTGGGGGCTACTCCAACGCCTCCTACAGCATTGTATCCTGAGGCTGCCGCCAGTCCGGCAACACAGGTTCCATGGGCGTGTCCCAGCGTATAATCCATCGGCTCAGGCGAGCTTTCCTGTGTGAATACATTGTAATGAAGAGAGTGTTGCATTCTGTCTCCCAGGTCGGGATGAAGCTTTTCGATTCCCGTGTCCATGATGGCAATGCCGACACCCTCGCCCTGGGTTATGGCCCAGGCGGATCGTGCCCCCATATCCCAGCCTGTGCGGATGCCGTTCTCATCCCGACGGTCCAGATGCCAACACCAGGACCAGTATTTATCATTGGGTAGATGCGCAAAGGAGTCATTTGAGGCAAGTTCGATTTCATACTCCGGCGCTGCGTAGAGCACAGAGTCTAGAGTTGAAAGTTCTGCTGCGAGCTCAGCGGCTTGAAGAACAGATTTTGTTTCCAAAAGAATATATCCACTTATTTTGAGAGGATGCACCTGTACATCGAAGTGCGAAAGGAGGGGCTTAATCAGTGAAAAATCAGTTTCCTTACCCAGCTCCAATACTACCCGATGGCCCATCACTCGAGTTTCCCCATTCCGAAGTTGCGCCGGGAATCTCTGGATATCTCCGGTTAAGCGGGAGAGAGGAAAATCAAAAACAACCTCCTGAAGACCATCCATCTTCATTGTGTAGGTCCGAGTATCCTGTCCCAGAGCTTGAACCGGGATAAGGGCAAACAGGCAAAAGAAGAGAAAGCACCTCAAGGTGTGCTGGGAAAAGAAATGGTTTTTCAACATTCTTTATTTCCTTATTATTCGAAAAGTTTTGGGTCCCGAGCCAACCTCTCCCACCAGGTGGAAAGAGTCTGTGTTTGTAGTCGGAATCTCTTTGCCATCAAGCTGGATCAGGTCGCCGGTTTTGTTGAAAGCCGGCAGCCAAACTTCGGCCGTCACCCCAGCAGGGATATTCAGAGAGAGCGTAAATTCGTTACCTGGTACCTGATTAGCGCTGACATGGATCGTGCCGCGAATGGAGGGGACTTCTGCTTTGATCCAGTCCAGAGAGGCAATCTGAGGCTTGATGCGGATTTTTTTAAAACCCGCTTCCAGAGGTTCAACGCCGACCAGCTTGCGGGTGATGATATTGGCCGGGGCTGAGCCCCAGGCATGGTTCCAATCCAGATTGTTTTTATATTTATTATCCCAGGCTTCTAAAGTAATGGTGCTGCCGAGCTGAATCATATTGAACCAGCCGCGATCATCCTTCGCCAGCAGGCGCTCCAGGGCATAGTCTGAATCATGAGCCTCATAAATAGCATCCATCAGAAATTGGGAACCATAAACGCTGCAGGCCATGCCACGGGAGCGAATGAAGTTCATGACAGGTGCTTTGACCTCATCAGGGACCATGCCAAAGGCCATGGGAAACATGCTGGAGTGAAGCGCTGTGTGTTCTGTGCCGATTCCATCCCGGTAAGCGCCGGATTCGGGCAAATACAGATGCTTTTGGAAGTTTTCTTTGAGTTGAAGAGCTCGCTGGAAAAAGAACTTTGCGTCGTCATTTTCACCCAGAGTGTTTGCGATTTTTTCCATGAGCTTCAAAGCTTCATAGTGGTACGCATTCACGACGGAATTCACCTCTTTGAAAACAAAATAATCGGATTCTCCGGGCTTTTGATTCTGGCCGAAACTCCCCCCCTGGGGCCAATCCACAATATCTCTCAGTTCCTTGCCTGTGTAGTAATGGACTGATTTGACGAGCTCAGGAGTCTGTTTCCCGGTTCGCGTGCTGATAAAAAGAGTCTCCTCGTCGGCCAGTGGCAAAAGAGTTTTCGCCTTTAAATCGGTATAAAAAAGACGTAGTGAGCGGGCATCTCCGGAGTAGAAATAATCATTCCAGGCGATCAGAACCGATTGGAGGATCCATTCTGTGGGCCAGGTGGCGTGGGTCATTAAGTATTCGTGGGATATCCTGGCCAGACTGTATTCATTATCCACGGCATAGTGGGAGAGCTGGTTAATGAGTGCATCAGCCTCGTAAGGGATGCGCTCCCGGTCGCCATCGACATAAACGCCGCAAAAACTGGTCGCTTTCATCGAATAGTGGCAGAGATCCCATATCTGATTCAGAACATCGTTACTGCTTTCAAACCTCCCCATATCTCCAAAGGGATAGTAGGCAGACTCTCTGATGATTGAAAGGGGTGAGCCGAGTAGAGCATTTTTCGATTCTATTTCACAGTAACGGAAAGGAAAGACCTCTCCGATATAATCAGGCATTTTGATGGCTTGAGGGCCTGTATTGCGTCCATCGGGGCGCAGCTTGAGGAAGTAAGTACGTGTCCCTTTGAGCAGGTTCAGTGTGTACTGTGCATATCGGATAGTGGCGCCCGGAGCTGTGTTGACTCGTCCCTCTTTCAAGGCTTCCCCAAGGCGGATTAAAACGCTTTCCCCGTCGTTCTCAGCCGTCAAGGTCAGCCGCAGCGTACCAAAGGATGCTCTTTCAAAATCCACCACGTAGAGAGAGTTGGTTTCAGAGCTGAGGTTTTGAATTACTGAGGGCAGTTCGTCGACTTTTTGAACGGGGTAACGAGCCGCCTCATATTCGCTTGTAAGCTCGTCTCCCATTCGGAATGCCTTAGGTTCGGACCATTGGCTGGGGATACCGTTATTCCAGGATCGCACCTGCCAATAATATACCTTGCCGGGTTGAAGTTCTTCGCCGGAATAAGTCAGTGAAAGTTCATTATTGTTTTCCTGCTTTCCGCTGTCCCAGAGATCGGGTTTATCCTCGCTCAGCATTTTTGGAGAAGAGGCGACTCGGACCTGGCAGGCGGTTTGAAGTATATCACTTTGCTGGCTCCTCAGCTCCCAGGAGAAAAAAGGTTTTCTGCTTAAGATATTGGCAAACTGATAGGTGGAGGCTTTTGAGACTGCTTCGGGCAATGTGGTATTAATGAGACGCCCGCCTTGCCAGACGCGGTCTGTATGCTCCAGCAAATCCACGCGTAATCCGGCCGGAGCCAACTCCAGCGTTGAGTGAGTCTCTGACTGGGCGTGCAACTGATACCCCTGGAGAAGCAGCAGGCCGAGCAGCGGCAATATGAACAATAATCTTTTCAACATCGCAAGAGCTGATTCTAATGGAATGAGCTTCAATTCTCAACTTTGTTTCTTCCCGCGCCGCAGGAATGAAAAAACGATCTCCCGAAGAAACCACACAATACAGCACCAGGCGAATATATTTCCGGCTCTTCGGTAGAAGGTTAGGGGAGCATCAGAGAAGATTTCTCCCACCGGAATTTTAATAATCTGTCCACCTTTGCCGTAGGGATTGCCTGATGGATCGTAAAAAATCTCGTGGACCCTTCCGGAACGATCTATCCAACAGGTAATTCCGTTCTGGGTGCAGCGAATAGCAGGAAGAGCGTTTTCGATACTCCGGAACTGAGCATTTGCCAGATGCTGCCAGTGTGCGCTGGATTGTTTGAACCACCCGGCATTGACCAGATAGACCAAAGCGCTGACAGGGCCTGAAGCGTGCTTTCGAACTTCTTCAGGAAAAACATCTTCAAAACAGATGAGCGGAGAGATGGGGGTGTGCTTGTTGGGCCAGGGGAAAGTTTTGGTCTCTTTGCCCGTGGAATAATTTCCGGTGATAGGGGTAAAATATTTTAAGAAAGGGAGGTATTCGTAGAGCGGTACATATTCACCGAAAATAACCAAGTGCCTCTTTGCATAGCGTTCGATTAAATTGCCCTGGTCATCCATCATAAAGGCACAGTTCAGGAAATGTTTTTTTTCAGAGTCCTTCGGGTCGGGCTCAACATCGTCAGAACAAAAAATAATGGGACAGAGCAAGTCGATCGCCATCTGGCTGACCAGATTGGATATTTCCGAATCGTAACGAATATAGCCGGGAAGGGCGGCTTCAGGCCAGACAAGAAGGTCTATGTGGTTAGTCCCTATCATATCCCGGGTTGTTTGCATGAGTTCGAAAAAACGGTTTTCGTTTTCTTGTGGGTCCCAAAGAAGTGTTTGAGGGATACCAGGCTGAACCAGTGCAATGGAAAACGTCATTTGCGCCTGGTTTGGTGGCCTCTGACTTTTCTTAGAAATGGTGTGGGAGCCCCAACCGATCAGCAGGCAGAGAATTAAGAGCCAAAAAGCTCCTTCTTTGAAGTATCGTGTTGAAAAGACACCCATGAACCGCTCTCGCATGTCCTCCTTAAGAGCGTGGTTGCTCTTGAGGGCAGAAATCCAGTCGTATCCCCCTATTATCCAAGATATCGAGAAGGCCACCATGAGAAAGGAGATGCCATAGACGCTGGTCCAGGAAGCTAATTGGGCCAGTGGAATGTTTTCATGCTGCGAAACTCCGAGCATATTCCAAGCAAAACCGCTGAAGAGCCATCCTCTTACCCATTCCAAAGTTACCCAGGCAGAAGCGGCAAAGAGAGAAAAGCGAAAGAGCCGCATTCTTCTGCCCACTTTGTTGAGCAGCCAGCTCCAGAGCCCCATATAACAGGCCAGGTAAGCACTCAGAGAAAGCCACCCCATGATGGCACCGCTGGGGAAGGGCATGAGAAGCAGCCAGCGCAAAGTTAAGAGCCAAAAAGAGAATCCGGCAAGCCAACCCAATTTAAAAGCGCAGATGGGGCTATTATGATTGGAATTCAGACCGGGTTCAGGTTTGAAGAGTTTATCTCCATGTATGAGGAGAAAGGCCAGGAGCCCCGGAGCAACCCATCCCAAACTGGCAATCCCGGGAATGGGAAAAGCCAATCCCAGCAACAACCCAACAGCAATTGCCGCAAGTGTGAGGCCGGAGGGTATGAAAATAGCGGGATTTAGCTTCATATTCTGAAAATTTGGCCCAGTTTTTTGCCCATACATTTAGAGGCGATCCAGAGACTGATGATCAGGATGAGCATCCCTAATACCCCCAGCGCGCAAGTGTAGGAAGCCGACTGAGGTTCTATGCGTGAAATAAGGTCCCACATGAGTTTGGTAATAGGGTAGAAAGGTTCACGAGTAGCGAGAATCAAGCTGTCGCTCACTTCTAGGACGGCAAAACAGAAGGTGAGTATAAATCCGCCGATAAGATGCCCGAGAATCAATGGGAGTGTGATCTTGCGTAAAGTCCGAATAGGAGAAGCTCCGAGTCCGGTGCTGGCCTCCTGTAGTGTGATGCTGGCCTGTTGAAAACCCGCGCATGCAGCCCGTATCATGTAGGGCAAGCGCCGGACGCTATAGCTCACAATAAGAAGGATAACCGGATTCACCCGGGGGTTAAGCCAGGGAATATCCACATCAAATGCGGCCATATAACCAAAAGCCAGAACGAGCCCCGGCAGAGCCAAGGGCAGCATCGCCAACGTATCCAATAGCCACCCATATCTAGCCTTGGATCGAGTGATTACCCAGGCAATTCCGACACCGAAAATGACATCTATGATGCCGCTGATAGAGCTGTAATAGAGGCTGTTGCGGATGCTGCTCACGCTTAATGGGTGAGACGCCAGGAAGCTGTAATTTTCCAGAGTCCAACTCTCAGGCAGGGCGCTCATGAACCAGGGGCCCGCGAAGGATTGCAGAACCACCATGATGTTGGGAATCGCAGCCAGGAAGATAATGAGAGCAAAAAATGAATAGAAACAAGCTTTCTGCCTCCGGCTGGCCTGAATTTCAAAACTGCCTGTGTGACCGCTTCTCGAGACTACTTCATAGCTTTTATTCATGAAGAGAGCTCTGGCAGCAATGAAGAGGAGGGCCGTGACCAGCAGCGTGAAAATGACGAGCGTAAATCCAATAGGGTTTGTATTCATATCGCTGATTCCGTCAAAAATTTGAACCGGAATGCAGCGGGTAAAATTGAACATCAGCGGTGTACCCAAATCAGTCAAAGAGCCGATAAAAACGATGAATGAACCGCCAAAAAGTCCAGGGATAATGAGCGGTAGCGTAATTGTGCGAAGAATCTTCCTGCCAGAAGCTCCCATATTTTGTGCCGCTTCGCGAAGCGAAGGATCCAGGGTGGACATTGAAGCTGAGAGATTCAGATATAAAATGGGATAGAGATGCAGTGCCTGCAAAATCACAATACCGGCTACACCGCCCATTCCCAGCCAGTGTATGGGCTGGTCATAGCCCAGAATCCCTACCTTCATTAAAAAACTGTTCAGAACCCCGTATTTGGAGAGTATTTGCTGTAGGCCGATAGCTCCGACAAAGGGGGGCATCACCATGGGTAAAAGCAGGAGCGCACTGACGAGAGATTTCCCCGGGAAGAGGTANNGCAAGAGCGATCAGAAAACTATTGATACAAGCCTCCCGGATGAGAGGGCTTGAAAGAAGGATACTGAAATACTGTAAGGAAAAACCATCGACGCCCGAGAAAGCTCCATTCAACATAACCCAGACAGGGTAAATGAGAAACAACCCCAAATAACCGAACATAACGGCCGTAACAAATGGGGCCAAAAAGCGTTCGGTGAGGGCTAAACCGGGGTGGGCTGCCCCGGCTTTTATCTTTTCTATAGGTCTATCGATCAAAGAATGGGCTCTTGGAAGAGATGCAAATCGGGATGCCTAACAAAACTTTATGAAGGTCGCCCAAAATCTTCAACTCCAGTGCAGCCATGGCGACTGAATACATCACGCGGCTATCTACCCTGGAATCGGCAGCAATACTGACCGCAGAACCCACGGCGATTCCCAAATCAATCGCGTTGAAGGCACACGGTGCATTTGGAACCTTCATTTTTGACTTACAATCCTCAAAACCACAAAGGCCGCAATAAGGGAGCATGGCTGGCAGAACAGATGTGCCTATCAGAAGCAGGGCGTGGCTTTTACGGATACACTCCGCATCTCTCTCAAAAAAAGGAAGTGAAATTCTCTTGGAGATTTCAACCATCTTGTCGGCGATTTTATTAAGATCGTCGCCACTCACAATAACGATTTTTAAGGTGTCGCGGCCCTTCGTCTTTGGAGCAGTGCGGGCGGCTGTGGCCATCTTTTCAGCAATCTCCAAAGCAGCTTTTTTGCGAATGCTTTCTTCTGTTTGAATCATATCCGGATATCTTGTTTTGTTGTCAGAGAGGGAGGAGGTTTTTGAGAAAAAATCTGCTGCTACTTATTATACTCCGTCCGTAAACAGATGTAACTCATCTAATTTTTTTTGAATCAGCCTTAGGAGGTATCCAGCCTTCAGAAAATCTTCCCTAATAACAACGGAACAGATTATAGCGATTAACAATGGACAAAATCAAGAAGGCAAAAGCGTTTTCGATAGGCTTTTGCACAGAAACCGGGCTTCATTTAGGGGTACAAAAGGCTGCACCTCTATTTGTAAAGATCTGGTTTGTGCCTGGTTGAGGCAGTAGGCCGGAGATTTCGGAAGTCCCCGTTTTGAATCAGACTGCTACAGGAGCCTTAATGGCCGGATGCGGATCGTAGGCTTCCAGAGAAAAATCTTCATAACGGAAGTCATGAATGTTTTTTATCTCTTTATTAAGCCTCATCACCGGAAGAGGACGAAAATCACGACTCATCTGAAGGGCAACCTGGTCCATGTGATTTTCGTAAAGATGAATATCTCCGAAAGTATGGATGAATTCAGCCGGCTTTAAGCCCGTTACCTGAGCAATCATCAATGTCAGGAGCGCATAAGATGCGATATTAAAGGGGACACCTAAGAAAAGGTCGGCACTGCGCTGATAGAGCTGGCAACTTAGCTGATCGCCATGGACGCTGAATTGAAAGAAAGTATGGCAAGGGGGAAGTGCCATTTGATCCAGCTCTCCGGGGTTCCATGCCGAGACAATCAAACGACGGCTGGTTGGGTCTTTTTTGATCTGTTCAATGACGTTATCAATCTGGTTAATTGATTTACCATCAGCAGTGCGCCAGTCACACCACTGGGCGCCATAGATTCTGCCGAGATCACCATTAGGATCAGCCCACTCGTCCCAGATGGTAACCCTGTTATCCTTCAAATATCGGGTGTTGGTATTGCCTTGAAGGAACCAAAGCAGCTCGTAAATGATGGAGCGTAAGTGGACTTTTTTG
>DBPU01000055.1:0-152 GCA_002305615.1 Verrucomicrobia bacterium UBA1412
CGTTAAAATTTCTCGAATTCTTTTAACCCGGGATTCAAGTGCCTTTGCCGAACGTATCCGCGAAACGGCCCGTGCAATGCTGACAACCACAAAAACCAAAAAAGAACGCTACGAATTACTCAAACTTCTGGCCGAGGCGGGGGATATTGAAC
>DBPU01000055.1:269-8840 GCA_002305615.1 Verrucomicrobia bacterium UBA1412
CGATGCTTTGGCTAATGAAATGTATCTTTCCTCCTATACAGGCGCTGATCTATCCGAATTACCTCCGGTTTCTGATACCAATAAAAACCCCATCAATACCAAAATGATGCTCCTTTGTGAACTCCTGGCCGAAGGAAGAGAGGAGATGGGAATTGCCGGTACTGATGAAGACGGAAAAGCCTACTTCCAATCTATGGTGGATGACCGCGGAACAATCACACCCGAAATTGCCCAAAGCCGTCTGAATTTCCTGAACACCCTTCCCGAAGATGACGAACAGATGATAAGCTATATTGATGCAATTCGCGAAAAATTTAACGCTAAAATCCACCCCGAATCCTTCCCCGAAGATTACCAATTCCAGTTAGATAAACTACCCAACATCAACCACTCCATCGGATACTTTACTGAAATATATTTTTAACTGCTGTAATCAGGTTTGTTCGCTGAGGATTGGGGTTTAGGGCCGCCTCTTCATTTTTGGCGTGCATTGGGAGGAGGTTTATCCCCATACTTTATTCAGTGTATGTACACTGAGCCTTTATTAAAGTTGGAGCTCCCGGGGATCAAGAAAGTGAAGAGCGGAAAGGTCCGCGAAGTTTTTGATCTGGGTGAGTATTTACTGTTTGTCGCCACAGACCGCATTTCCGCCTTTGACTGCGTGATGCCCAACGGCATACCCAATAAAGGCAAGGCGCTCACGCAGATGAGCCATTACTGGTTTGACGACAGCAGTGACATTATCGGCAATCATCGCGTGGGCCGTGCCAATGACCCGCTGCCGGATAAGCTCAAGCCCTTTGAATCGGTGCTGGCGGGCCGCTCCATGATCGTCCGCAAAGCTCAGCCTCTGGCCATCGAGTGCGTCGTCCGCGGCTACCTGGCCGGTTCGGGCTGGAAGGAATACAAGAAGAGCCAGACCGTCTGCGGGATAGAACTGCCGCCAGGACTTCAGGAATCCTCCGAATTACCGAAACCGATTTTCACCCCGTCCACGAAGGCCGAAGAGGGTCACGACGAGAATATCAGCTTCGAGAAAGCTCAGGAGATTGTCGGAGAAGAGATCGCTCTGCGCGTCCGGGATGCCAGTATCCGGCTCTACAGTTGGGCACGGGATGTGGCCCGCAAACAGGGGATCATCATTGCCGATACCAAGTTTGAATTCGGCATCTTTGAAGGGGAGATTATTCTGATTGATGAAGTGCTGACCCCGGATTCTTCCCGTTTCTGGCCGCTGGATGATTACCGGCCCGGCAGAGGGCAGATGAGCTTTGATAAACAGTTCGTGCGCGATTATCTGGAGACGCTCGACTGGAATAAACAGCCCCCGGCACCGGCATTGCCCGAGGAGGTCGTCCGCAAAACGGCCGATAAATACGCCGAGGCCTATCGCCGCCTGACCGGCAAAGAACTTTGCTGAGGAGCCGCCCCCAGAGCCCCCGCCGCAAGCCATGGAGAGATTGATTGACGAATTCCTGCTCCATCTGCGCCATGAGCGCGGAGCCGCAGAGAATACGCAGGAGACCTATTCGGCGGTGCTGCGTCGGCTGGGTGCCTGGGCCGTGCAGAGGCGCATCCGAAGCTGGGGAGATTTCACCCTTTCAGACCTGACCGAGTTTTTGAGCCACGAAAAAGAGCGCCCGGTTCTGGACCGCAAAGGGGCCAAGCCTCATGAGCCGAGCGTTTCGACCCTGTACCTCGTGATTGCGGCGCTCAAGGCGTTCTTCAAGTTTTGCGAGGCGGAGAAGGTGCTCCCGTTCAATATCGCCGAAAATCTATCCCTGCCGCGCCGCTGGGATGCGCTCCCGAAGGCTCTGGAGAGCGACCAGATCGAGCGGCTCCTGCGCAAGCCGCCCCAAATGCGTCCGCGTGATTACTGCGATCAGGCGGTTCTCGAGCTCGCCTATTCCTCGGGCCTGCGTCTTTCTGAGCTCTGCGATTTGAGGCTCGAGCAGCTCCACCTGGAAGAGGGCTTCATCACCGTGATCGGCAAGGGGAATAAGGAGCGGGTCGTGCCGGTCGGGAAAATGGCGATAGACTCCATCCGGCAATATCTCTCGCAAGGCAGACCCCATTTATCCAAGCCTAAATCCCCGGGCAATCTCTTCCTGACCTGCCGCGGCACCAAGTTCGCTTCGGTCACCCTCTGGCTGCGGATTAAGAACCGCGTCAAGGCTGCCGGCCTGCCCGAGAGTATCACTCCGCACGGCCTGCGGCATAGTTTTGCCACGCATCTCCTGGAGCATGGCGCCGACCTGAGAGTCATCCAGGAGCTTCTGGGCCATGCCAGCATCAGCACGACCGAGGTCTATACCCACGTGGCCAAAGCCCGCCTCAAAGAGGTCCATCACCGCTTCCATCCGCGCTCCTGATTTTTCTCTTCTTTCACGGAAAAAATTTCCTATTGCACTTTCTCTCGTTGAAGCGTTAAATTGATTCATCGCTAAAGTCATCTTTAGAATAAGAATGCAATACAACCTAAAGGAAAATTATGAGTGATAATAAGGACTATAAACCATGTACTATTACTCGCGAGTGCATAAGAACATTAGCTGACAAGGAGAAGGGGAATGCGTTTCGCTATCTCTTGAAAAAAGAGTGGAAAGGAAAAGGAAGGACGAAAAAAGATGGGTGGGAAAAACCATTGATCATCATTGGTTGTAATCCCAGCACTGCCAATGAGGAGTGGTCGGACAAAACAATGGGATTAGTTGAAAATTTTATAGAAAAGAAAAAATACAGTGGATACATCATGCTGAATCTTTATCCGCAGATTTCGTCCAGTCCTAGCAAGCTTCTTGAACAGGAGTGTGATTCTCGCATTCGTTATCTTAATAGGAGAGTGATTAAAAAAGCTATAAAAGAAAACAATAAATCTCATATCTTGTTTGCTTTTGGTGAATTAAAAAAATAAAATAAATTATATTTTTTATAAAAAATTTAAACGACATAAATAAATTAATCAAAAAATTGATTTGTAAAGGTATTATTAATAATGATCAAATAAAGAAGCTTTATAACGGGAATACTGGAGTTAATGTAGATTCAAAAAATAATTACCCTCCACATTTTCGTAATAGCGCGTTTTTGAAAAATGGGATAGAAAATGCGGGTATTATTGATTTTAAAATTGATGAGTACAATGATTATATCAAAGAGAGACTCAAAAAGCTCCAAGTAGAAGAAGCTTCAGCCAAAAAAGCTTCAGCTAAAGAAGCTTCAGCTAAAGAAGCTTCAGCTAAAAAAACTCCAAGCAAAAAAACTTCAGCTAAAAAAAACTCCAAGCAAAAAACCTAAATAACCCTCCGTATTAAAGAAGGGTGCCTGAGATTTTGTTCGAGGGCATAAGCAAGAACTCCGCCTGCCGGTGGGCAGACGGAGCGCCTGAAATTTCAATTTATTCTTCTAACCTGTCTCGTCAGATATACTTGGGAACGACGAACGGGTAGCGGTAGTCGCGCGTGAGCATCGCATTGGCGCGGTCATTACCGACAAAGAACTCCTGATTTTCGTACATTTCCAGCACGGGCCCCAGGAAGGTCTTTTCCTTCTCCAGATCGATGCGATTGGCCTGCAGATGGTTCCAGACCCGTTCGCCGGCCTCGAACATATGCGGCAGCTGACGCAGCGCCTGTTCGACTTCGTCCACCGTAGCCAGTTTGCCCAGGCGATAAGAGATATTGCCCGTATGGCAGAGAGCGCTTGAGAGATGGCCCTCCAGAATATCGGCATTGAGATCGCTCACCTTGCGGCTGCGGATTGCCTCAATCCAGTTCGCATGATGACTGCCGCCGGCGGAGAATTTCTTCAGTTCCTTGCCTTCCAGGTCGTAGGCCGTGGCGCTGTTGTAATTGGGATTGACCAGGTAGCCGCCTTCGCACTCCACCAGTACGCCGATGCTGGCGCCTTTGAGATTATCCATCTGCTTTTCCGTGGCAGAGGTCGGCAGCCCGCGCACTTCGAAAATGAGCGATTTCTTGCCGTAATCGTGATAGATCAGCTGGGTATTGGCCGTTTCGCCGTTATCGATGTAGCCATAGCGGCCGCCGGTGCTCCAGACGCGGCGAGAGAGCGTATTTACACCCAGGAACCAGCGGGCGATATCCATCTGATGGATGCCCTGATTGCCCAGGTCGCCGCAACCGGTTGCCCAGACCCAGTGCCAGTCATAATGCAGCCGCTTGCGGGTCAGAGGCGCCATCGGGGCCGGCCCGCACCAGAGGTTGTAATCCACGGTGGCGGGAATCGGCTGAGCCATCTGCACGTAGCCGATGGTGTCGCGGCGTTTGTAGCAGAGCGCGCGGGCGACGTTGATCTTGCCCAGGTTGCCTGCCTGAACCCATGCCACCGCTTCCTGCAATCCGCGGCTGGAGCGGCATTGGGTACCGGTCTGGACGATGCGCTTATATTTGCGGGCAGCTTCCACCATTCTGCGGCCTTCATTGACGTTATGAGAGACCGGTTTTTCCACATAGACATCTTTGCCCGCCTGGCAGGCCCAGATCGTCCCCAGTGAATGCCAGTGATTGGGAGTGGCCATGGATACGGCGTCGATTTCCGGGTCATCGAAGACGGCGCGCATATCGGTATAGGTCTTGACCTTGACGTTCTTTTTCTCGAGCTCAGCGACACGCTGCTTCAGAACGGCCGAATCGACATCGCAAAGGGCCACGATGCGGGCTCCGGGTGTCTTCAAAAGTTCGTTAATATGGCTGTTACCCTGGCCGTGGATACCGATGACCGCTACCCGGATATCGCCGTTAGCGCCTATGGGGCGGTCCGTGGCCTGAGCATGTACCTGGTTGATCCAGGAAGGCAGGGCCAGAGCACTCGCACCCAGAAGTGAGGATTTAATGAAATCCCTACGATTTAATCTATGTGTCTTACTCATAACAATACTCTCAATTGCTAAAGGGGAGTCTACCCCTTAGGTTCCGGGGGCGACAAGTCCTATTTGCCCGAATCACGAAAAAACGCCTCAGGTCTCCTGCAGAGCCAGCCAGAGTGTGCGATAGTAGCGCATGATCCGGACCGGGTCGGGGTTATGCGGGATTTCCGCCAGGGTGTAGCCCTTGAATCCATCGCGCTTCAGTGAGGAGAAAAGTTTGCGCCAGGGATAATCGGCGTTCCAGAGCTCGGTGATATGGCAAACGGTGATTTTATCCTTCACGAGGTTATAATTGTAATCCCAGCCTTCGCCCTTCAGGTCGTCCATGTTTGAATTCCAGCAGACATTGGCATTGGGATGATCGGCAATATCGATAATTTTTTTTATGTTGGGCAGGAGGCAAGTCTGGTTGCCGTGTACCTCCATCCGGATATCGATCCCGAGCTCAGCCCCGTAGATGGCGACCTGGCGGAAGGATTTTCCGATCTGCTCCAGAGTCTTCTCCGGCGGGACTCCTGAGGGCAGGTCATTGGGTCGGACCTTGACCGCCTCGGCGCCTACATCCCGCGCCAGGCGGATATATTCCCGTGTGCCCTCGATATCCCGTTTGAGTTTATCGGGGTCAGGCGTATGGTAGTCGAACGCGCTGCCCAAGCTCACCAGCTTGACCGGTGAATCTTTAAAGCGCGCCTTTACCTCCAGCCGTTCGGCCTCCGAGAGATTAACCTCCACTTTGTGCGCATGGGTGGTGCGGAGCTCGACTCCCTCAAAGCCGGTCTGGGCGCAGGTTTTAATCAGGGTGGCAACGTCCATGTCTTTACCCAGATTGTAGGTGACCAGTCCCAGCTTGAAACCGCCCGGGGAAGAATCTTGAGCTCCCTGTGTCTGCGCTTTTGCCTCAGGGTGAAAGGGCAGGGCAGCCGCAACGGAGAGCCCGCCCAGAGCTTGAATAAAACGTCGACGATTCATATTTCCTCACATGCGCCGGGCGCTTTACTCGGTGAATTTCCGGAATTCTTCAGCGATCCCGGCCTCCGTTTCGTTGCCTTTGTGAAAAATAACCCGGTATTTGAAAGTCAGAGTTTCATCTTTCTTCAGGATATAATCGCCAGCACCGGCTGGGGTGCGCTCGCCAGTAGCGGTTTTGGGTTCAAAATCGTGAATGCCGAAGGGGTTGGCCGCAAAGAGCCCGTAATCGCGTGCATGCCACCAGGTGGGGAAGCGCAGATTCTCCGGGTGGTCCAGAATGGCGATGCCCACAGTATGATCCTGAACCGGGCCGTAGTAATCGACCCAGGCGGCTCTCTTGCCCCAGGCGGCACCCTCTTTGTGGCCCTCGCTGTTCACGATGTGGCCCTTATTGAGTCCGCCCTTGAGGCGCATACTTTCGGCGATGCGGATGCCAAAAGTTCCCTCTTTGGTATCGCCCAGCTTGGCATCTTCGCCGATAGCCGTCAGAGCAACGGTGAGGTCCAGATAACGTTTTTCGCCGTCGCCGAAGAATTCATATTTGCGCTGGTCTTTGAGCTGAACCGTCCTGCCGTCGGGCTTGACCCAGTAATTGAGCGACTCAATGATGCCCTTATCGCCCGATTGAAGCTGGATGAAATTCTGGTGGAGGATGCGTCCGTTCTTGCCGCTTTCGGTCCAGTAATCGACGCCGTTGACGTCGCCGTGAGTAAACCAGAGCGCCTTCTGATGAGGGTGGTCGGTCTCTTCATTTTCCACCTTTTTCATGGGATAATTTCTGACCATGAGCAAATTATCGGGACCGTAAATCGGGTAGAGGAAGGGTTTCGCTGCATCCCGGTAATTGTAGGTGAAGAAAAGGTCTGAGCCTAAATAAGCCTCCAGAGCGGTATCGGTGGCCTGAATTTTCGCCGGAGCTTCTGCGGCCTCCGAGCTTGAGGAGCCGAGCCCCCACGCCGCCGCGCAGAGCAAGGATAAGGATAGAATCCCAACTGATTTAAACATAGGGCTATTAAGAAGGAAAACAGCCCACAGGTCAAGCGCGTTTAAAAACAAGAAAAACGGGGTATCGGTGAGGATACCCCGGTTGATGAGTTAAAAGAACAAAACGAAACTATTCAGCCTTGGGAAGCAGGAGGATAAATTCACCACGACGATTCTGAGCATAACTGCTCTCATCGGCTCCGATAGCGGCGGGCTTTGCTTCACCCCAGGAGCGGGTCCGGACGCGTCCGGCCTGAATACCTTCTTTGGTGATCGCTTCGCGAGCCGAGAGGGCGCGGCGTTCACCCAGAGCCTGGTTGTATTCCTCGGTGCCCCGTTCATCACAGTGGCCGTCAATCAAGAGATAGCAATCGCCATGAGCCTTGAGGTAATCGGCGACGGCGGTGACGTTCGATTTATCGGAAGGGCGGATGGCAGAGCTGTCAAAATCGAAATGAACAGTATTGGCTTTAAAAATCTCAGTATCCATGGGGCGCCCTTCAAAACTTTCACGGCTGGCCTGGCCAATTCCGCTTTCATCAAAATTTACCCCTTCAACGCTGTCCACCCCTGAGGATGCGTCATTGCCGCCAAAAGAGCCGGAGCGGTCTCCCGTTGCAGGTGCAGTTCCCGCGCCCTGGTTTCTTGAGCCAGTCAACGGACCCGTTGTTCCGGCCTGACTGATCTTCGGATCCAGTTTAGGGATGCTCGATGTGGGTGTCTTGGGGTTCTTACACGAGGTGAGAAGAGAAACCGCCAAGCTAAGACCCAGGACCAGGACGAGTTTCGAGATTGATTTCATAGTGTACAAGTTCTTTTTTGATTGTTCTTTACCGAGTCCAGCAGGGTTGAGACGCACTGCCGGTGACGTTTGCTATAGTCTTGGCCTTTTTAGTCGGAACGTCAAGCATAACAAGTGTACTTTTTTTGCCTGATTTTCTGCTGAAGACCAAAGTTCGTGAGTTGGGAGCCCAGCTGGGGGATTCGCCCTCAGCCAGAATTTCAACCATTCCGCCGGAGGCCGGCACTACGCAAATCTGGAAAGAGCTCCGGGTCGTCGTCGTAAATGCGATCGACTTACCATCCGGGGACCAATCGGGCTCAGTTGCCGAGCCGACACCGGTGGTGGAAATCCGCTGCATTTTTCCACCGGTGGCCGGCACCGTATAAAGACGGGCACTGCCGCTCATACGGCTGGAGAAACAGAGTTTAGAACCATCGGGCGACCACGTTGGAGAAGCCTCATCGGCAGCTGTTTGCGTGATACGGACCAGGTTGCTGCCGTCCAGGTTCGATACGTAAACATCGGGAGTGCCGTCTTTACTCAAAATCATCGCCACCTTTTTTCCATCGGGCGAAATGGAGGGACTCGTATTGAGTCCGGTGAAATTGGCGATCACGCTGCGCTTGCCCTCAGCCAGATTGTGGAGGTAGATATCGGGATTGTTCCTCATATAGGAGCAATAGAGGAGCGATTTGTTTCCAGCACCCCAGGTCAGACCGCGGATGAGGCTCCCGTCCTGAGTCACCTGCTTGGCGTTGAAACCATCGAAATCGGAAATATAGATTTCGTTTTTATCGGTGCTGGTATTGACGCAGTAGGCGATCTTGCAGTTAAAAATGGAGTCCTGGCCAGTCAAAACCTTGAGGATATCCCCGGCCAGCGCATGAGCCTGGGCACGGGTGGTGCCGTTTTTGTAAGAACGATTGAAGTACTGAACGCTGCCGGT
>DBPU01000102.1 GCA_002305615.1 Verrucomicrobia bacterium UBA1412
GGTGCCGTCGAAGCGATGCGGACCGAGCCCGGAGGCACGAACTTTGAGGCGTGCGCGATGACGTAGTAAGCCAGGTTGCGCGTGACCCGGTCGCCCTCCAGAGTGAGTGCTCCCTGACACATGCTGCAGCCGCCGTTATCGGTGTGCGGATCATTGCTGGCGTCTGCGGCCAGATTCCAGAGCAGCACGTTGTTGCTCCAGTTGCGCGAGCAGCCGATAATGAGGCGCTTAACCTGATCTGCAATAGCGATCGTTTTACTGCCGCCGCGCTCAATCACCATCTGCTCCGTGAAATAGAGATTCTTATCGGGCCGGGCTTGATGTACGAGCGACATCGCGCTGATATCGCCGCCATAATGATGGAAGCCGCTGCCATCCACATACTGCGCCGCATCTGGGTCGCTCAGAATATGGAGCGCATAATCGGGCCGGTCGCAATTGTGATCGAAGAGAACAATTTTGGTTTTAAT
Organism: Verrucomicrobia bacterium UBA1412; assembly: GCA_002305615.1. Taxonomy (GTDB): domain Bacteria; phylum Verrucomicrobiota; class Verrucomicrobiia; order Limisphaerales; family UBA1412; genus UBA1412. The sequence continues at coordinate 471 of DBPU01000102.1, forward strand.
GCCACGGGCTTTGAAGAGCGGTCCCAGATGTTTTTTGAGAAACTCGAGCTGCTCGGTATCACGCATGACCATGCTGGGCGTGTTGTTCGAGTTGAGCGGCTCGTTCTGAATTGTAATAGCGTCAATCGTAATCCCCTCCTCTTTCATCGCCTCGATATACTTCGCAAAATAGAGTGCGTAGACCTCGTAGCAATCGGTCTTGAGGGAGCCGCCGCGCACTTTGCCGTTGGTCTTCATCCAGGTGGGAGCCGACCAGGGAGAGCTCATGATTTTGATCTCGGGCGCAATGGTCAGAATCTCTTTCAGGACCGGGATGACATCATCATGATCGTGGCCCAGGTTGAATTTTTTCAACTCAAAATCGGTCTCTCCTTCCGGCAGATCATTGTAGGAATAGACGAAGCTGTTGAGGTCCGAAGCGCCCAGGCTCAGGCGGATATAGCTGAAGCCGGCCGCGCCCTCGCCTCTACCGAAACACTCCCGGAGAATTTTGGCGCGTGCTTCCGGGCTCATTGCGTGCAGATGCTGAGCGCTGCCGCCGGTCAGGGCAAAGCCGAAACCATCCATCTGTTGGAAGCTTTGGCGCTCGTCCACGATGATGGGGAATCCGGAGCCGCTATTGCGTCCAAAAAAGATTTGATTGGTCTGCCGGGTCAGGAGGTTCGAGCGATCGGCAAACGTCACCCAGGCCTCCATTGAGCGCGCGGGTGCGGCCGCTTCCTGTGCACTCAGGCTCGGGAGGATACATGCGAGTGCGGTGCAGAGCGCGGTTATTTTAAACCAAGATTTCAGACTGCTTTTCATTCCGTTTTCCTTTAAATCAGACATGAAGAAACAGTGTTCTAAAGAGAGGTTTTTGTCAAGGCAGGAGCGGGCTTTTCACTTCAGGCGAAAAGTGAGGAGAGGCACGTAGAGAGATTGCGGGCGGCCAGCCGGGTGTTATTGCCCAGGCGAATCAGGGCCGGAATTTTCCCCGGATGGAGGATGAGTTCGCCCGCCAGAGCCGGAATGGAAATTTTGCCGTCAGGTTTTGTGAGGGCACAGAAATCGAGCGGTAAATCTTCGTGCGCCGTATCAGAGATTACCCGAAGAGTCGCACAGGCAATTCCCTCGCGCAAGCAAAGCTCATGAATAATGCCCGACTCCATCTCCACGGCCCGGCAGCCGCTCTGGCGGAAGAGCATCTCCTTCTCAGCGGCTCGACGGATGACACGTTCTGAGCAGAAAAAATTCCCTTCAGGAACTTTGAGTGCGGGGAAAAATGAATTCTTCTGGCAGAGAATATCGCCCACCCGAAGTGCGGGGTCCAGCGCTCCGGCAAAGCCGCAGGTGAGGACGCATCCGGGCTTTTCTCCGCGGCTGTTTTTGCGTGCTTCATCCCAGACGGCGCGGGCGCATTGGCTGCCCATGCCGCTGATAAAAATTTGCAGTGTGGATTCCCCACGGAGGAACGAGACTCCCCTGCCCTCACCTTGTTCCTGACGCTTCCATTGAAGGGCGGGCAACGATTTCAAAAAAGCATTCGCCTCTTCTTTGACCGCAAAGAAGAGCCAGACAGGAGTAGGTAATGGCGCAGAGGCAGCTGTCATTTTGACCGCTCCAAGGTACCTCTTCAACGGGGGTGAAATCAAGAAACAAAAGGGCTCGGTTCATTTGATTTTTACCCGAAATGGGCTACATTAAAAGTGGCTGAAAAATGAAAGTTTTTCAGGGGTAGGACTGCGGATGTCCAACACGTTATGTGAAAATGTGTGTGCTTTTGGAATGAAAGGCAAGTTATGGAGAGAGAGCAGTTTTTATTTAAGGTTCAGCCGGGCACTGGAAGACGGCCGTACCCCGTCGTGAGTCGCCGCCAAGGACAGTGGTGGTTCGAACAAATTCGAAAAGCCATTGATGAAGCCTGCGACCCCAACGCCCGGCAAAGAAGGCTCGTGCAGCCCCGTTTGCCCCTCAATATGGGTTAGACCAGGGGAGCGAGCTAAGAAAGATCCGGAGCGGATCTAAAGCGGGCTTGTGCCTTCTTGAAAAAGCTTCTGAAAAGAGGCGGCCCGAAGTGCTTTACGGCTTCAGGGTTGGGGTGAATCCGCCTTGCCGTAGCTCATCAGGGTAATTCCGATTTTTTTGGCGAAGTCGCAGATCTGAGGCTGGTCCAGCAGGAGCGTTTTATAGGCTTCAAATACAATTCCGATGACTCCCCTACCCTTGCAGTTTTCCAGAGTTTTCATTCCGACGCATGGGATGTCGAAGCGCATATCGTGATTGTGACGGGCGACCTTGATTACGACCGCGCCCTTGCCACCGGAAAGCTCAGCTCCGCGGAGGATGCAGGCATCGGTCCCTTCCCAGCCTTCCACGGCCAGTGTGGTTCCTTCCTTAACGACAACGGTCTGGCCGATCTCCAGTTTTGAAATGGCTTTGGCGATCTGGTAGCCATACTCGGCATCATCAAAAATCTGCTGAGATGGTTTGGCCCCGGCCAGGAATCCCTCAGCGGGCATCACCGGCGAGAGCCAGGGTACGGCCGAGATAAGAGTCACGCCTTCTTTGGCCAGTTCATCGCCTACGGCACCGAAGATCGTATGGGCATTGCGCTTCTTGAGGCGCATCAGGGTCATGACGCCGCGCAAATCCGGGCGCACTTTGAATAGATTGGAGGGTGCCACCTGCCCGGCCATGACGCAGCGGTCGATTTCGCGATCTGTCAGGGCATGAATCATTTTGTTGAGCTGGCCGACCTTGATCCAGACGATCTCATCGACCAGAGAGGCCAGAGACGGATCGGTCTCTCCCTCAAAGGCAACTGCCACCAGATACTCG
>DBPU01000091.1:0-300 GCA_002305615.1 Verrucomicrobia bacterium UBA1412
AAACGCATCCATATACCTTGTACCCTGAGAATGCGCATCCTGGCGGATGAGGGAAAACACGATTCATGCCAGTGGAAATACGAACGAATTCGCAAACTTCGGGTTTGCTGCACCCATGGGGTGCAGAATAAGGCCGATATGAATGCAAAAAGACCGTTGTTAAACGGTCTTTCGAAAAGGTTGGATGGGATAAAACTTATCCCCTAGCCCAGGATGGTGCGCACTTGAACTTTATTGAGGTTCGGAGCCACCCAGGTCGGGTTGTGCTTGGAGAGGTCTTCGCAAGAGCAGGCTCCGCTG
>DBPU01000091.1:473-2527 GCA_002305615.1 Verrucomicrobia bacterium UBA1412
TTGATAAAATGGTCTACACCGGGGCCGATCTCCCCATGAGTCCTGCGGAGCATGTAATCAAGCCAGAAGACGTAGGCATCGAAAAAGCGGCTGAAATTCTCCTCAGAGGGTAGGATTCCATGGATAGTAAAAAACTCTCGAATCAGGGATTTATCAGTCCTACCAGCAAAGGTAATATCCTGACTGGGGTTATTTATATCGAACTCCGACCTTAGGGTATTTACAAAGGCCCGCACACCAGCCTTGTGGGTGTGTATGAGAGTTCCATCTATATCAAATAAAACTAGACGAGTCACACTGCAATACATCAGCGGTTTTTTACTGGACAGTCGCCTTGGCTGCAAGAGCCTGTCTAGGGCATAATGAGAAAAACGGAGAACTCTTGCAAGCCGAAAAAACGAAAAAGAACGGAAATTTGCTCGAAATTATCGAGACAAATCTACGTCTTTTTCTGGGAAAACTCCTCGCTGAAACGGGCTAACCCGCCAGAACAGAGAGAATTACAAACAGGACCTTACGCCTAACGTTTATGCTTGGGAGAAATTTCTAAATTAATTTCATCCAGAATAGCGTTTCCGAATTCAGATGTTTCACCTGATTTTTTGATCGGTTTTTTACCTGATTTTTTGGCGGAAACGTCTTCCTCTTCTATCTCCTCTTCCACATCAATGAGTTCTTCGGTTCCCTCGTCGGCGATTTCCTCGAAATCCCCATTCTGAGCGTCGAGCTCATCCTGCTTAAGCTGATCCTCGAGTTCAGCAGCCTCAAGCTGTTCAAGACTGACCTCACCCTTGGGATTCTTGGCCCTCTTATTGCGCGGCAAGGGATTGAGCATGACGGTGATTCCTTTGCCCACAATTTTGGGAGGAGAATCAGGCGATGCAAAGAGAGCCGATTTCTCGATGAACTTATTAACGGCTTCGAAACCGAACTCTTTGAAACGCATCTCGCGTCCGCGGAAGCGGAGCACGAGCTTCACCTTCATATCATTGCAAAAGAAGCCAATAGCGCGATCCAGCTTAACCTGGAAATCCCAATCCGAAATCATAGGACGGATCTGGATTTCCTTTAGTTTACTGACATGCTGCTTCTTCTTTGCCTCCTTTTCCCTCTTGGCAGCCTCATAACGATACTTGCCGATATCGACAAGCTTACAGACCGGAGGGTTGGCGGTGGCCGAAATCTCAACCAGATCAACGGCTTGATCTCTGGCTAGAACCAAAGCATCCTGGATGCTCATGACACCCAGCATCTTCCCATCGCCATCAATTACACGTACCTCACGGGCGCGAATCCTGTTATTTACACGGATTTGATTCTCTTGTCTCTTTTGATGGAATTGCGGGCGACTCACGCAATCCTCCGTGGTTTATGGTTTACCATCTTTTAACAATATATCTTTTATCGTAGTTGCCTGTCAGTGTCGAGCGATTCGATATTGTGCCCTGGCTCACTGCGGAGCAACCGGATGGGCTATTTATGACTTCTTTCCCGAAATAAAACAAGCAAAAAAATAATAAAAAATCTGCCGGCTCATTCCCGCAGCGACTGCGAGTTCAAAGCCGGCAGATTCCAATAATTCGTTTTACCGAAACAGGTGCAATTTAGTATTTCCGAACAAAGTACAAACGGACATTGCCCGTGGAGAGCATGAGGGACTCACCCTCAATAATGGCATCCATCTGGATGGGGCCGAAGGTGAACTTATAGAGCTCGCCATCACCACTCCAGGAACCGTTGAAGGAAGTCTTCTGAACCTTCGGCGGTTCGGGGACTTTAACGGAGCCATCATCATTGTACTGAACTTCGGCACCCGGCACTTCGTTCAGGGCGGCCTGAGTGCGGGCGTTATGCCCCAAAGCTTCACGGTAACGGCCGGTAGAGAATACACCGCCTCTGGCTGCGGCCCGGGGCTGAGCGGCTTGGGCCTGCTGGCCCTGCTGGGCCTGCTGAATCTGCTGCAACTGCTCAGGGGTAAGGGTCGGCGCGGGCGGCATAATCTTGGGCTGAGAAGGATTGGAGAGGGTATCTACCAAATCCGGCATGGTTGAAAC
>DBPU01000075.1 GCA_002305615.1 Verrucomicrobia bacterium UBA1412
GACGCCTGCTTCGAGCTCGCTCAGCCTCTCGGCCAACATGAAGGCCGGAGTCGTCACGATCTTGAGCTTGGCATCCGTCACGGCATCGGTCGCAGCGCATTTGACATGCTGAGCACCGTAGCGGGCAAGCGTTTCGGCCAATTCTTCATCATCGCCCACGGTATAGCGGACGCTCTGAGCCCCAAAAAGGATAGCCGCAAGAATCGGAGCCAGACAGAGGAAGCCGAGCGGTTTACCCGCTGCATGGAGGGACAAGAGCAGATTTTTGAGAGTCGGCTCCACGGTTGCCGCCTTTTTTTCCGAGTTGAAATTACTCAGATTCGTGGTCACGCCCATTCCTCCGGGGATGACGACCGCATCGATCTCCTCGAGCTTGACCTGTCCCAGCGGGATGATCTGGCCCCGGGCAATCCGGGCAGATTCCGCCAGCACATTACGCCTCTCCTGATTCACGGTTCCCCGGAAGTGATCCACGCATTGAGCCGAAACGATATTGGGAGCCGCGCATACCACATCCACCCCGGCACGGTCCAGCGCCAGAAGAGTCACTACCGATTCCTGGATTTCCGAGCCATCCCGGACTCCGCAACCGGCTAAAACTACCAATACTTTCTTTTTCATAGCCTCTGAAACCTACCTTTTTACCTGTCTGAAATCAATTCAAAAGAGCCCGCCGCGACACCGAAGAAGCACCGGCACAGGCTCGGCTCAGCCTCTGGATTCCTTGAGCTGAACCAGTTCGGGCGTCTGGACGGGAAAGCCCAGAAATTGCCGCGCCATCTGGAAAAAGCGAACCGGTTCATCGGTCACGAAAGGATGAATCGGCCCGATATTCGAGGAGGTTGAGAGCAGGTCCAGCTCCGCCAGCCGCCGCCGGACGTGAACCGCGCAGCTCTCGGCCGAATCGACCAGATGAATCGGATGCGGCGCAATCTGCTTCAGAACCTTGCGTATCGCCCGCTTCAAAAGAGGATAATGCGTGCAGCCCAGGATCAACGTATCGATCTGCTCAATAACGAGCGGCATCAGATACTCCTCCAGAACCTTCAGCGTCACCGGGTGTGTGAACCAGCCTTCCTCAGCCAGCGGGACCAGCAAGGGGCAGGCCTGCGCGTAGACCTGCACTTTTTCGAAACGATCCCGCATCGCATTTTTATAGGCTTTGCTCCGGACCGTGGCGGCCGTACCGATCACCCCCACCCGTTTATTGCGGCTGGCAATGAGCGCCGCCTCGGCTCCGGGCTGAATCACTCCGCAAATGGGCAAACCAAAACGCCTCTCGAGCACCGGCAGCGACCAGGCCGAAGCCGTATTGCAGGCCACGACGATCGCCTTGACCCCCTTATCCAACAGGAATTGGGCGTCTTCACAGGCAAAACGGATCACCGTCTCCTGCGATTTCGTGCCATAGGGGACTCGGGCCGTATCTCCCAGATAGAAAATCTCTTCGTTGGGCAGGATGTTGCGGATTTGTCGGACAACGGTCAGGCCTCCGATACCGGAGTCGAATACACCTATGGGCAGCTCTTTGGTTTGCATCTGGATAAAGAGTTTCACGGGCGGCTCCGCTTTCAAACAGAACCGCCCGTGGAAAACACGAATCTATTCGATTACTCGAATGATTTTACTTTAAGAAGGCTCTAGGCCTGCGCCCACTGCTCGCGAATCAGATCACAGGCTGCGGGGATCGTCTTTTCCCGAGGTCCGGTCGAACTGCACTCAAAGCTGATATACTGCTGGTAGCCGATGGCCTTCAGACCCCGGAAACCATCTACGTAATTATCGGCTTCACCATCTTCACCGGGCATCCGGCGCTGCTTGCGGCTGGCGATATGGACGTGCCACAACCATTTGGCTCCGGCGATGAACGCCGCGAAATCAGAGGTCTCTTCCCAGGTCATGTGCCAGAAATCGCCCATCAGAGCCACTCCCGGATGGTTCACATCGCGGCAAATGGAGGCGGCATCGGCCACCTGGCGCAGGAAGAACGCTTCACCGCGATTAAGCGGCTCCAGAATCAGGCGCGTGCCCACCTTGACGGCATGTTCACCCAGGCGCGGCAGGACATCTTTGACCATGACCTCACGGCCTTCCTTGTTTTCCAGTCCGTTCTGGTTATTGAAAGCAGGTACGGCAATGACGCCCGTCGAGCCAATTGCCCCGGCTGCGGTCATAATCTCTTTGATGCTCTCGACAGCCTCTTCGCGAATCGCCTTATCCTTGGACATCGGCACGCCTTTGAAGCCGGCGCAAATGGCGCTGACCTTGATATTGCGGCCTTCCATGGCCTTCTTCAGCTCTTCCACGCGGCCGCCCAGGCCACCACCGCCCAGTTCAAGTCCCACGATGCCATTGGCTTCCATGAAGTCGAATTTCTCCTTCAGGTTGTTTCCCGGGGCGAGCCCTTCCTGAATCGATATTTTCAGAACTGCCTTCTGAGCCGGATCGGGAATCGAAAAAGCTCTTGCGGCAGGCGTTAATGCGGCGGCCAATCCGGCCATCGCTGACAACTTAAAAAAATCACGACGTTGCATGTTTATCCTCTAAATATTCTTTATTAGACTCTTCTCTCTGAGCGCTGCCTCTTTTCTGAGTCTTTCGTAGACTCCCGGAGCGCACCTGTCCTCCACAGACTAACCGAAGAACAGGCGTTTAAAAAGCTTTTTCTCCTAAAAACCGACTTTCGACTCCCCTCGCCCATTGCCTCAAAATATGCACACCGAAAAGGAAAGAATCACGGATGAACACAGATGGACACGGATGTTTTGGTTTGGGTGGTCCAAGGGACCGCGCGAAATAAGCCCGAAAACTCAAATCAACATTGCCAAACAGGCCAGCGAATCCCCCACATCGTTCTTGGAAAGCACTTCACAAATCTGTGTCTATCCGTGTCTATCTGTGGTTCCCTGTTCGTTTTTTATTCGTTGCGAGGGAAAGAGCCGAAAACATGGTTACGTCTTCGGCTCCGTATTGT
>DBPU01000105.1:0-764 GCA_002305615.1 Verrucomicrobia bacterium UBA1412
GCGACGATTGCCGCGGCAGAGCAGGCGGTTCAATTCCAGAAAACGATTCAGGAGATCGCCAATCGCAGCGGCGTAGCCATTAACCGCTATGACCCGGCCAACCCGCGCAGGGGAGCCCTGGGTGCCTCAACCGGTGGTGCAGCCAATAGCGTGACAAACAGCTTTTTTGAAGAGTCCGGCCTCTCGGTTCAGATGCAGCAGGTGGATGAAAAAGATTTGGTTCTTTTCCTCTACAATCTGGGCAACGGCAATTCCAATATCCGCGTGAAGGAGCTTGAGCTTAACCCGCACAACACGGGCACCCGCCTGGTTTGCAAAGCGCTCCTCATCGCCAGCTACCAGAAGGCGGCTCCGACCAAGTCTTCACAGTTGGCACCGGCAGCCAAACCGAGCGCCCTCTCTACCAATAGTGGTAGTGCAAGAAGTAATGCTGCCGCTGCACCGGCTTCTACGGCGGCCCCCGCGACCAATAAGACCAATACCCCTTTAGATAAACAACCCTCTCAAAGATCCCCCGGAGCTGCGACAAACACGGCGCCGGTTGTCAATAGATAAGGATACTGTGCCATGACCAAAAAGATTATAGCTGTTTTTTGTGGAATCCTGCTGAGCACTGCCGCTCTGTTGCCGGTACTCCATGGGCAAAATTCGCCTGCCCCGGCCGAGCCCGCACCCGCGCAACCCCCGGCAATTTCTCCCGTTCCTGCTGCCCCGGTGGAGGACCAGGAGCCCGCGCCGCAGACTCCCGAGACTCCCTCTGCGCC
>DBPU01000105.1:807-4364 GCA_002305615.1 Verrucomicrobia bacterium UBA1412
CCGAGCCGACACCTGCCCCCGCACCGGCTGAGCCCGCTCCGACTCCGACTCCTGCTCCCGAGCCCGCTGTAGCCCCTGCACCGACACCAGCTCCCACAGATGCAGCCCCTGCAATGCCTGCGCCTGAAAGAATGAGACCGAGTATGACCAACCGCCTGGGCGCGCCCGGCAGACCCTCCGGTTTTGATCGCTCCCGGATGTCGCCTCAAGCCCCCGGAATGCGCGGCCCGGGTGGTACGACTCCTCCTGCTTTTGTCCCCTCAGCTCAGACGAACAGATTGCTTTCCAGTGAAGCCCTGAATGCCGCCAGAGCCGCCCAACCGGGTGCCAATGCAGCCATTCCTGAGGAGCTGCCGACGACTTTCACGACGCTCGAGCTTGAGAACCCCACCGAAGTCATGCCCGTAGGCGCCTGGCAGATTCAGAATATGCCTCTGGATGCTTTCCTGGATGTTTATGCTGACCTGGTCGGCCGCACCGTGATTCGTCCCTCCACACTGCCGCAGGCTCAGATCAATTTCAAAATGAAGACGCCGCTCACCAAGCGCGAGCTCGTGCAAGCCCTGGAAGGTGTCCTCATGGTCAACCAGATTACGATTATCCCCTCGGGGCAGAAGTTCGTGACCGCCTCGCCTCTGGCTGATGCCGCAGGTATGGGCGCCAAGCTCAACGAGATGGATATGAAGGAAATCCCCGAGTCGCTCCAGTTCATGACTCAGATCGTCCAGCTCACCAATGCTTACCCGAGCGAAGTGGTCGCCTCGATCCAACCTTTTGCCAAAATCCCCAATGGAATCGTCTCTATTGAAGAATCCAAACTGGTGGTGATCCGCGACTATGCGGTCAACGTTAAACGTATGATCGAGATCTTGAAGCGGGTGGATGTCACCCCGGATGATGACTACAGCTTTAAAGTCATTCCTATCCGCTACGGAACGGTGGAAGATCTCAACAACGTGGTAGGCACTCTGATCGGCAGCAGCAGCTCAGTGAGTAGTATGGGTTCTTCCCGCACGTCTCAGACCGGTATTGGAGGCCGCTCCACTACCGGCACCAGCAGCCGCACGGGAACCTCCTCGCGCAATAACCGTACCGGCAGCTCTTCTTCCCGTCTGACGGGGGCTCAGGTGAATATGCAGCGCCTGGGGAGTGGAATGGGCGGAATGGGAACTTTCCAGAGCCGGATGGGCAATATTATGGGTCGGGCAGCTGGTACCAGTCAGCAGGTTTCGCTCCTGATGGATAGCGCTCAGGTCATCCCCGATGAGCGCTCCAATTCCCTCATCGTCTATGCGACCAAGCGTGACATGGAGGTCATTACCAATGTGATTGCACAGCTCGATTTCCTTCTGCCGATGGTCCTGATCGAATCGGTCATCGTCGATGTCAACCTGGGAGATAAATTTGATTTCGGTGTTTCTGCCGCACAAGTTAGAACCAATGGTACCGATTTCTCCGGTTTGGGAGGAATGTTCAATGGTCAGGGAACCTATTCTTCAGCCGTTCGCAATGCGGGTAGTCTCACCAATATGCCGGCCGGCTTCAGCTATTTTGGTAAGTTGAATGATGAATGGGAGTTTGGTGTCGTTGCGGCGGCATCCAAGAATAAGGCGACCGTCTTGCAGCGTCCGCGCATTTTGACGATGCACGGCGTTTCAGCCAGTTTCTTTAACGGACAGAGAATCCCCTATGCCAGCAGCAGCTACTATGGCGGCTATACCAGCTCGGCCAACGTCTCTTTCGATTATCTGGATGTCGGTATTCAGCTCGATGTTACCCCCTATATCACCCCCAATGGCCTGGTCCTGATGGATATTTCCCAGACCATTGACGAGTTTTCACAGTGGGTCGAGATGGGCAATGACCTTAAAGCTCCGCAGACTGTCAACCGCGATGCCACGGCCATGATCGCCGTTCAGGACCGCGAGTCGATTATGCTCGGGGGCTTTATCCGCCAGAGCAAGAGCAATGGCAATTCCGGCGTACCTTACCTCAAGGATATTCCTCTCCTGGGTTATCTTTTCCGCAGTACGAGCACGTCCAATGACCGCTCAGAGCTCCTGGTCTTTATTCGCCCGACGATTCTGGATGACCCGGAAAAAATCCGCGAGTTTTCCGAGACCGAGAGCAAGACTCTGCCTGGAGCTTATATGGCACTGCGTGAGTACAATCGCGATACCCGCAACCAGATGCTCTCCGTCTTGGAAGAGGAGAAAGCGCTCGATATCAAAGAAAAGAAAGAACTCCAGAAATTCCAGGAGCGTATGGACCAGCTTGATGCCAAGGCATCCAAAACCGAGGCGAAATTTGAGCAGCGTGCCGAACGCAAAGACATCACAGTGACGGAAATTCCTCCTACGGATGATCCCGCCATTACCGAGATCGAAACCAAGTCTCCGCCGCCGGTGGTAGTTGTCCCTGTGGAGCCCGCTCAGTAGGGAAAAAATCCGTACATGGAAAAGCTTTCAAACAATTCGGGACAGACGCGTGAAAGCGCGTCTTGTTCTGTGGACCAATCCCGTCCGCTGGCCCCCTGGCCTTTACTGGAATCCAAAGTGGTCGGGGATTTCAATATCTTCACCCTTAAATCCAATCGCAAACGCTCCCCGCGCACGGGAGTCGAGGCGACCTATTATGCGCTGGACACTGCCGACTGGGTCAATGTCGTCGCTTTGACGCCCGAAGAGGAAGTGGTCATGGTCGAGCAGTTCCGCCACGCCACCGATACGATTGAGCTCGAGCTCCCCGGCGGCATGATGGATAAGGGAGAAACCGATCCCGTGGCAGCCGCCTGCAGAGAGCTGCGCGAAGAGACCGGCTATGAAGGCGAGAACCCCCGCCAGATCGGCTGCTGTTTCCCTAATCCCGCGATTCTGACCAATCGCGCTCATACGATTCTGGTCGAGCGCGCCGTCTCCAAACACGAGTTGGAATGGGATTCGGGCGAGGATATCCGCATACGCCTTGTGCCGATCTCCCAAGTCAGGACCCTCGTCGCGGAGGGCAAGATCAGGCACAGCATCATTGTCACGGCTCTCTACTATTACGACCTCTGGAAGAGGGGACTTTAGGCGAGAAGTGGGTTGACAAAGCCGCTTTCCCAACCTATTCTTTCACTGCTTTTGGGGCCAGCATAGCTCAGCGGTAGAGCATTCGATTTGTAATCGAACGGTCATCAGTTCAATCCTGATTGCTGGCTCCATTTTTTCTAAATTCACCCCCTAACTTTCCATCTTCCATCTCGGTCTCCCAGTTTTTGAGTCAATGCGTGAGCACGGATTTCTGAAAAATATTCTTGATAAAAATGGCAGTATTTATACATATTCATTCTCATTGACTGGAATTGCCTGTATGTTAAGCCTAATTGAGTTGGCACACCAGCAACGATATGTCGGCGAGGTTGGTTAGTAAGCATAAAAAAGAAAACGAACCCTATGTTAAAAAAATTAAGAATTCAGAACTTTAAAGGCTGGAAGGATACCGGTGAGATAACGATGGCGCCTATCACCCTCTTCTTTGGCGCCAACAGTTCCGGTAAATCCAGCATTGGACAGTTT
>DBPU01000069.1 GCA_002305615.1 Verrucomicrobia bacterium UBA1412
CAATCCACGCACCCGTGAAGGGTGCGACCCCTAGAATAAAATCTCACATCCGCTGCATCACATGTTTCAATCCACGCACCCGTGAAGGGTGCGACTGTACTCCTCCACGCAGACGTGTGAGGGGTCACTTGTTTCAATCCACGCACCCGTGAAGGGTGCGACAGCGCGATAATGCCCATGTAAGTCTGCATCGACGTGAAGAACGCACTAGTTCCGGTGCCCAAAACTGCAAACCGCCAATCCCATATCTGCAAAAGTCTATCTACCATCTGTTTCACTTTCTTTTCACGTTGTAAAGTTTTGATATAATGAGGAACCCCCAGCCTGGTCTATTCTCAAATTCTCCACATTCACCTAAGGTCCACGTTCTTACATTAGATATTCTAGAATCCATTCCCACAACCGCCTCTTCTAGATCATCAAGAATATCCAGAACTGGCGGAGGCTCTACACTTCCAACTCGTTGAGTTCTTATTTCGATTGGTAATTTTAATTCTCTGAGAGCAGAACCTACAACATCATTCTTTGTTACACGTGAGGTCATGCGCATGCAAACAATCACCGCCACACCAACTCTCGAGAGCGCATCCTCCACGCAAGTTATTTCAGCTTCCTGGCCTTCCACGCGCGCGGGGTTGCGCATCTTCTTTCCATCGTCATTCAAGAAAATATTGTATTGCGGGAGAGCAATACTCAGGGCGTCGTAAAATTCTGTGATAAGTTCTCTTGTCATTTGTAACCTTTCAAAAGGTCTCCTGTCTTTTTGTAAAAATGACGCTCCATATCAGCGGAGGTCTTATCCACACCGCGCTGGATCGCTGTGGCCTGCGCCGGGTTTTGAAAGCCGTCGGATTCCCATATTCCGTTAAAAGCGTATTTTCCTTTTGAAATCTTCGCTGCCCAAGTCTTCGGTGATCTGGGGTTAGACAAGCTTTTCGAAAAAGTGACAGCGGGGCCTCCTTTGTATGGGTCTACTGTGTGGATTGCTTCAATCCATCCCGCCCGCGTTGCTCCAACGCCTTTTCTTCTCAATCCAAACTCGTAACGCACCGCAAGTTGTCTTTGGGAAAGCTTCTTTGTCCGGCTGTCTCCCTCCCTGCCGCTTCTTAATCTCCCAAGCTTTTCGTCGGTGTCTTTTGTGCGTATGAACGCAGTTCCAATGGGGGCGCGTTCTTCTGCCATTCGACGCGCCCTCTCATGAACAATAACGCCCTTCTTACTCTTTCCCTCTTTAAGGAGCCTGTAAAACTTAAACATCTTTCGGATGCTTTTCTGGCGCTTCTTTGCCGTTTTCATCTCTCTTGTAATTTTAGTTACAAGAGAAAATGCCTGGCCACGCACAAAGACTGGCAGTTCTCTTTCTGTGCGCGCAGCAAGTGCCTGGAAGTAGTCTTGCAATTTTTGAGTTTGAACCTTTACGGCAATCATGCTGTTAAATCTCCTTTCACATATAAATTATAGTAAGGAGCAGCGCCGTCGCGATATTCGGTCATAACAACTTTGTACCGTTTATTACCGTGATAAAGCTCCTCATCCACGGTCGGAGGCTGAGCCTCATCGATCAGAGTTTCGCGGATTTGAATCACTAGGTCCCAGGATGGATAGATATCATCTCTGAATTTCGTCACGTCCTTAAGGCTGGCTTGGCCTATGAGACAAACGATGTCCTCACCCCGATAACTGAGCACCTCGCCCGCATCAGTTAAGACTCGGTCAAAGGCGCGATTGAGATGCTCAGTAATTTTACTCATACTAGCTTCCGTTTTCAGTTATAGTCAGCGTTCCCGCTTCCATCGTGATTTCGTAGTTTTCAGAGGTTATTCCAGAAAGGTGAATAGTGTAGGTTCCCGGTTCTGCCAAGGTCAGGTCTGCCACCGTTTCTCCAAGGCTGTCCTTCACGGTGTAAACCGCGCTTCCAGTCAGGTCTGTGGCGTCTTCATCGTTTACAAACCCGGTGCCGGTAAAGCTAAACGCCGGGGCGGCTCCACCCTCCACCATTTGGGCATTGGCGACCGTCAGTGTAAGAGCAACTTTTGACACGGTCAGCGTACCTGCCACAAAAACGATTGCGTATTTATCCGTTGCCGTCAATCCAGAAGGAACAATGGGGTAAGTTCCCGCGTTATTCCCCTTCGTGTAAGCACACGCCGTTGAAAGCGTTCCAGTGTAATATGTATTAGGGATGTTCTTGCTCCACGTTACCGCAAAACTCGAAGGCTTGTTAGCGCCGTAGGCGATAGTCTTATTTGACGCCGTCACTGTGACAGTCTCATCATCAGAGTAAAAGATACGCTTCTGACCAATTCCAAGTTCAATGATCCGTGCTTCGCTGTAGGTCGGATCGGAAACCCCTATTCCATCCACGTAGGCTCTCTGCGCTTGCAAGCCGTGGGGCGGGCCCTTTAAAAGAACCCAGTCCCCATCAGCCCGCTTTTTTCCCAAGGTAATAAAATTCATGATTTTATCTCCTTTAGGACGTTACAAGACGCAATAAGGCTGCTGTATTCCCCTTAGCGAGGCCGTAGCGGGCTTCGATGATGTAAACCATCGTGTCCGTCGCAGGATCGAACCAGCTTCTAAACGCAAGCGGCATTCCGCCATCGGGCGATGCGGCAATGCTGAAATCGATCATCTTCAGCGCTTCTGCAGCCGGGCTGATCGGTGCCGATGGCATAAGAATCGCGTCGCCTCCATCAAGACATGCGAAACCATAGAGGTTCTCGCTATTATCTGGGATATTCGGATTAGTCTCGTAATAACCGAAGCCGTAAGAGCCAGCGATATTGTTTCTGCGGATTGCAGAATCACCACCGATAAGCGATGCGTTGATGAAAACACTGTCCTTCAAAAGAGCACTATTGTAAGACGAATTCAGCACTAAACACCTGGAATCATCCGGCCATTTCAGTGCGTCGCATTCTGCCGCGATGTCGCAAATTGTAGTGTGATCTATTGCATTTGCAGCAACCTTTCCTGCCGTGGACTCGTTCGGGAAGTTACTAGCTACAATCAATGCCATTACGCTATCCCAGATATTATCGCTCAGCATCCTCACCTTATTCATTAAGTGCTTTTCCTGATGAAGATATGGCTGCTCGACCAAGTCCGCTGAAGTAGTGGACAGAACTACGTATTCCCTCTTATCGACTTCAACTTCAATGCTAGTCGTTCCCGCGTTTCCGGTCGTTACGTACGTCCCGTTAAAGGTCTCTACCGAGCCAGTAGCTACTGGAATTCCGGTAAACAAAACCTTGTTGCTGCCCTGGCGCATAGGAGTTGCGTCAAAGCGGGTCGTGCAAATCTTATCCACGCGACCATTGCGCCGATTAAACTCCCAAATAATCTTATTGTGGATATAATCCAGTTTAAGATCGGCAGGAACGGTGATTGCACCTTTAACGACAAAGCCTTTACTCCTTTGCTCGAGAGCGTAAGAGCTTTCAGCCTTCAGCGCGGAGAGAATCTTCTCCTCATTTTCGCGGATATAGCGGGATTTCTCGCAACCTTCGATCTGCTTGCAGCGAGTAGCGATATCGTTGAGGCAATCGCTTCCCGGATAGATTTTTCCATCATCAGGGACAAGATTCACAGGCGCTTGCTTGAGCGCAGGCAATGCTTCCAAGCGTTTGACAACACTTTCATTTGCCATACAATCTTGCACCCATCCGGCGATATCGGTGTTAGCGATCTTGCCGTCTGAGCATGCCTTATTGACCAGATCGGTGATGCGTTCGAGACGCGCTTCATCAAGCTTTGCTTTCAGGTTTTGAATCTCGAGCTTGGCTTCCACCATTTTCTGGGTTTCCGACTCCGCCGCGTTATTACCGTCGGTCGGCGTATTCTGAGCAGCTACACGCTGCTTCAGGACTTCGTTTTCTGCCGCGACTTTAGCGGCGGTTTCATTTGGTTTCATAGCTTCTATTTTAATAGTGAGAATTTCGTCGATGAGTCCAAACTCCTGCGCCTCACGGGCGGTCATTGGTTCCTCGGTCAACATTTGTTTAAAAATTTCTTCCTCCGTTTTTCCGGTTTTTGCGACGTAGCAATCCACCATGATTTTAGTTGCATCATCGATCACGTTTGCGAGGGTTCGGATCGTCTCTGATTTCAAGCCTTCTAACGTCTCACCAGCTCGCGCTTCGTGAATCAAAAAACGGCTGTTTTCGTACGCTTGTACTTTTTTGCAAGCGATGGCGATTATCGTGGCCGTGGATGAGCAATCGCCGTCCACTATGCAGGTTACGTTTCCTCTCTTCCCGAGCGCCTGGGCAATTTCGACGCCGTCGTAAAACGCCCCGCCAGGCGAGTCAATGTGCAAGAGAATTTCCTTTTCCGGTGGTATCTGCTCGAGCGCAGCAATAAAGTCCCGCGAGTAAACGCCAGGTTCCCTTACTTCTTCCTTTTCAAGTTCGGAAAAAATCACACCGCGCAAAAAGATTTCAACGGGTCCTGATTCCAAACCGACAATTTCAAACCATTTACTTTTCATTTCTAATATCCTCCTTTACTTGGCTCGCCTCTTCCTTCGGAAGGTTGCCGGCGAACTCGCCGATCATGCTCGAGAGAAGTTCCCGGACGGTGATGCCGTACTTGTTGGCAACCTCCTTGATCTTCTGGCATTCCTTACCCTTTTCCTCGAGAACGTCATCCATCGATCGGCCAAGCTCATTGCAGTTGTAAGAGAGAGAGCGCATACCGTTGCGGGTTTCGTCTATAATCGCTGACGTATTGCGCTCTAGGTCCACTACTGGTGACCTTGGCGCTTGCACTGAGCATTTCCACCAGTCATTAACGCGAGTTTTGTATGCGTGTTCTTCTGCTATAAAGCGATATATCCATCGGAGCGCCTTCGCATAAACTTCATACTCACTTTTTAAAACGGCGGCGGTCGTTTCAAGGTTTGCTCTAACAACGGTTCCCTGAACACTTCGCGGAAAAATTAAAAGGTCTGTATACCCAATGCCCGCAGAAGTTTTCTTCAGTAGAAACTCCCAATAATCTTGAGTAACGACCGAGGGCCTCTGTGAGATGTAGGGAGTCAACGTTTCGCCCGGGTTTAAACCGACAACGACGCCGCCAAAGCTTTGCTCAATCCGCGTATGCCGATCTTCAACGCTCGAGGTCGGCTTGCTACTCCCGGCCGCAAAAGGGTTATCCTCAATTTCAAGATCGTCTCCTTGCCTGGTCCACGCCGCTATTTTCTGGCTATTGTACTTAGCGGCGTCCATCTCGTACTTGTGGAGAAGGTCGAGATCGATCAAGTCATTGATTACGTTTGTGCAAAGGGGTAAACCGCGGATTTGACCAAACCTTTCCGGGTTGTAAACGTGATAAACTGACCAGGCGGGGATTCTGGTTACTGTCGACGGGTCGTAAAGGCGCTGCATATCCCGCCGCACGAAATAGGCAAGCGGTTTGGATAAGCGATCTAGTTCGATTCCGTCGTAAATAGTATCTGGACTGTTATCCGTCTTCGGGTATCCAACGCGCTGCGTTTCTAAAATCTGAATTTTCCGCCGCTTCCCGTCCCAAACTTTGAGGATAAAAACTTCTCCATCCCGAGCCGTGGTGCGCGCCATTGTCCGCTGCATCTCCGAGAGGTCCATTCGGCTGTCGACAAGTGGATTTTCCGACCAGGACTCAAAGACCTTTTTCATGAGGTCGTTAAACTTGGGATCAGAAGAAGACGGAGTTAGAGGGATTCCGCGGCCTACCGTGTAATTTTCGTGGATGCTGAGGTATTTAGGCCAGTAGGCGTTATTTTTTTCGAGATCGCGGGATTTGATTACGATCTGCTCTCTCTCGACCTTTGAAATATCCAGATGCGCGTCCTTCAGGTAATCGTAAAAGCTGGGCCTGGAAGGCGAATTCATGGCGCCGTTGTAATAGGCTTTAACGGCCTTTTTCACCGCTTTTTGCAGGACTCTTTTAGGGAGAATGTTATCTAAAATCCATTTAAACATTTTTTACCACAGCGGGACGCGAGAGTGGTCCATGGACCATCTCTTTTTCGGGGTTATGGTCGATTTAATCCAGGCGGCCTTTTCAGAATCGGTCGCGTCTGGTTCGAGCGCTGCCTCTGCCCGGTCGATTTTTGCCTTGAGAAAATAGAATGCCTCCATCTGCACGTCTGGAGAATTGGAGGCGCCGGAGGCAGAAGGTGGGTTGTAAGCGATAGAAGTGCCGTTTGCACTGACGGAAGCGATCACTCCGCCGTCAGAGAGGGCTTGGAATTTGGAAGCGGCAGCCTCATAGATGACCGCTTTGAGAGATAGATTATCCTTTACCGCTTTTGCGACAAAGTAATCTAGCATCTCCGAAACATAAAACGCAGTAAGCCTGCCCACAGCTATATTTTAAGCTGCTGTTATGTTAAAAGATAATGCAGGGAAGCGCAGATTCGCGCAGAATTGCGCAGCGAGGAAAGAAGGCTAGCAGTTTTTCTTTTTTTCAGTGCGAGCGCAAGGGGTTTGAATCTCTTCAAGGAACCGAAGAGCTTCTGATAACGTCGCTCTTCCGCCTCGCATCGTGAAGCCGCGAGCTTTCATGTAAACCACGTACCTGACCGACCGCCCGAGCGCGTCGGCCAGCTCACAAACCGATAAAAGTTTATTCTCCTTTTCCATCGTTTCCTTTCTCTCCATTTTCAATTCTATCCACCAAACAAAGCGCTCCAAATTTAAGGGCCAACGCCAGCTGCATTACCTCACAATCCAGAAGATGGTTAGGCCAGTTGTTTGTCCTTTTTTGCCAGGTGTAAGTAGTTAAACCAAAGGCTTCTTTTCTCTTTTTTACCTCTCCCATGAGGTGCAAGCGGTATTCGTCAGTATCCAATTCTGCCGCGATCTCCCACTTTTCGGGGGTTTTTCTCCTTCTGAGGCGCTCGAGGATGTCTTTGAGAATCTGACTGTTAAACTGTAGAATCTGGATTCCAAACTCTTTTTGTGACAAACGCGCCTCTCCAAAGCCCCATATCCTGGGGTTATGGTATTCGTCAAACCAGCCCTGGTTTTTCCCAAAGCCTTTCATGGGCGTCCATCCCACCACAATCCGGGTCGACTTCCAGGGAAACTTCGGATCATAGGCCCGCTGCCGCAGCACTCCGTGATTGGCGCATTCCGCATACACTGTGACCGGATCAAAACCTGAATCGATGCCGACTCCGGTATCATGCACACCTAGGCGCTTCTGGATTGCAGCAAAGTCCACAAAGTCTTTGCAATTGCCGTGCTCAATCAGCCGGGAATTCCCAGTGAGTTTATCCCAGGCCCGGCACACCCACCAAACATGCGGCTCCAAAGCCTGGAAGTCTGCTGTTAAAAAGCGCGCCCATTGTCCCTCTCCAAGTGGCGCGTCCTTTGACACAATCCACTCCGTTCTGCGGACGTCTTCCTGGGCGATCCAAGGCTCGGCGAGGTCTCCATTAACAAAACCTTGCAGCCCCTGGAGGCTTCTTTTCTCTTTGAGAAATTTGACGGCCAGCTTACCGACGCTGCATGAGGGGGAAGTCGCATAGAGAGACGATAACTGATAGCTCCGATAAGTAGTTCCCGCTTTCTCTGCCGTCGGCTGCCATTTTCCATGCGCGATAATCTGCATCTTTTCCATGTCTCCAAACTTACCTTTACAATAAGGGCATTCAAAGTGAGCGCTCTTTTCAACTGCATCATAATCCCAGGTGTCTCCGATCTTCGCCTCAGCATCCCATTTGACGTATGCTTCACACCCTCTCTTCGGGAAGGTGTAAAAGTTTGGTGACCATGCGAGAAGGAGGTCATTTTCGCAGTGAGGGCATGGCACAAAATAACGCCTCTGGTCTCCCTTCAGATATTCCTGCCAGATTAGCCCTTCCTCGAGGCAAGGTGTGGAAGTTTTTATTCTCTTGGGATTTGGGGCGTTTTTTACGCGCTGTTCAGCGAGACTAACGGCGTTTGCCTCACCACGGACCTCCATCGGGAACTTGTCTGTTTCATCCAGAATTACGATATCGCAAGGAGTCGAGGCCAACCCAGACGCAGAATTTGACCCAGTAAAGTCGATAATCGTTCCACCCACTTTTTGCTGCATTTTTTTCAAAGCGTACTGCCCCCGGATCAAAGTTGCAGTGGATGAGGCCCGTAACATTGGAATCCAGCGCGTATCCGCGAAGGTGCCGGCCACTTCCCGGCCTGTCATTACCCAAAGAATGCGCGCGTTTCGATTGCAGCATACCCAGTTAGCATTGAGCATGAGAGCTGACGTCTTTCCGGTCTGGCTCCCGAAAACAAGACAGACGTCATTCACGCGCCAATCCACCATAGCTTCGACTGGCTCAATAATGTATTCCCGCCCCTTTGTCTCAAAAAATCCGCTGTTGTTTGGCTCGTTGAATCGGACGTTTTTCGCGGCCCATTCGGTTATTGGCTCTTTGGTTGGCAAGCGGAAAAGGTCTCGAGTGAAAGTCATCCAGCGCTTGTAAGCACCGGCCCGGTCTGGCTTTAGCTCCTTCGGCTTCCATTCCGTGAAAGCCTCACACTCTTTTTTAAACTTACTCTGAATCAACTTTCTTTCCTTCCTTTACATTTTTGAGAGTGTGAGTGAAACGGTTGAAAAGGTTTGAGACGGCAGCCTCCACGATCTCGTTTAACCTCTCCTGAGCGATTACAGCATCGAGCTCAGGAAAGTTCTTAGCGCTTTTCGAGGGAATCGCCAGCAGATCGATAATGACAAGCCCGATCGTCGCCCGGAGCCAATCCTCCTGTTCTTCGAGTGAGATTAGGTTTCGCTTTAATAGGTCTAGCTCAATTTGTTTTATGTCGGCTTCGATTCTTAATTTGCGGCTCTTCTGATCTGTCGCGTTTTGAAAGTAGTTCAAGACGCGCTGGATTGTCAAAACCGTCGGGAAGTTTCTACCTCGTTTTGAAATGATCCGTTCCTTCTCCCACCGGGTGATGGTTCGCCGATTGACTTGGAGCAGCAAAGCCATTTCGTCAGGACAGAGCTCTCCTGGTATTGGCACTGGTGATTTGTCAGAGCCAGCTGGGGCGGAAATCGGTGAGGGTTTTTTCATCGGATATCTTTTTTTCTTTATACTTTCTAAAAAGTTCTGTCCGTGCTTTGATCGCGTTAATACTGGCGTTTATATCCCCAGCGCTTGAGGCCTTACCAAGCTGGTATTCTAATTGAGCCATAGCTTTTCCAACCGCAACGTCTTCATCCTGTGCCGCAAACGCCTGAAACACTTTATACGTTTGCTTTATGTATTTTGAAAAATCACCTTTTGGAAACTTCTTGTAAAATTCTTCATATATTAGATTCTCTGGTATACCTTTTATAATAAGATTATAACAGAACACCTCCATTTCTTTATTCTCGATACCTTTAGAATTTAAAGGTACTAAACTGCCGGAGGGCGTATCTGTAATTTTTGTTTTCTTGATTTTCATGATGATTGAAGATTAAATCCATTGCATGATTAAAAAAATTGAACAGGTCCTTATCATCTCGGAGTGAGATGGTTTCCATCCTTGGGTTAAAATTCAGATTCATGCTTGTCTCTCCGTAAATGCTGTAGATATCATTTTTTATCAATAACAATTTTGCATGATTCCGCGTTATCACGATGCTTTCAGCTCCGAATTGTCTTCTGATTTCAGCAGTGATCGAAGGCTGCCGTTTTTGAAATGTTGAATCAATTAGAAGTCGGAATCTTTTGAAAGAACCATTACGAAGCATCGCAAGTAATTCAGAACAGTCAGCTTTCGCAACTGTCCAGGTTGACATCGTCACTGAGACGGTCCCAATTTGTTCAATGACTGCTTTCAAAATATCAATCAGCGAAAATTGGCCCATCGTGAAACCAGTCACATAAAAGTCAGGTGCGATTTTACCAAGAAAGTCTTTTGCCGTTTTTTCTCGACTGAGCAGTTTCATTTCGTGCTTCAGATTGGTTTTTACTTTTCCACGGTAGACAATCGGCTGGCTTGAAATGTCGGAGAGGCTTAAAGAGTGGACCTCTCCGCACAATTCTTTCATATCGGGTGACAAATCAAACTCTTCCATCAACCTCTATACTTCTCCAAGTCTTTTTTAATATAAAAGGCTTTGCCATCAAGAGCCAACTCAACATTCTCTAAGAATTTCTTCCAATCTATTCTTTTTTCAACTATTGGATAATGGTTTATTTTCCCGACTTTCCAAAAAGTGACATAGTCTTTGAGTTCGTCGATAATCGAGAGGGATTCGTAAGGATCAACCACGGGTTCCATCGAAACCCAGGTATAGATTCCCATCCCGTGCGCTTCTTTAACAGCGGCTATTCTCTCTTCAATTGGTGGCGCGCCCGGTTCCCATTCTGCTCTGAGCTTTTCGCTCCTAAAAATGATGGTGCTGCCGAACTTCCAGTTATTTCGTTTCAGCGTTGGGAAGTCTCTGGAGGCGAGCTTTCCATTCTTTGTTAGAACTTGCACATTGAGCTTGTTCGCCTCAAATATTTTAAGTGCTGTTCTCGTATACTCAGCGACCTGTTCGCTTTGGTAGCAATCTGTCATAAAACTAAGCAGGATTTCTCGCTTATCGCCTCTCATCCGCTCAGCTTCTTTCTGCAATTGATCAAAGATGTTCTTCCGCAAGTAAACCTTTTGCCTCCAATCGTTTTGACTGGTGTGCATTATTGACGGGCAATAACAATACTTGCATCCGTGACTGCAACCGATAACAAGGTTGCATGCGAGCGGGGAATATTCTAATGCCTTCCCGGACGGCTGGTAGATAATACTCATTTTATGTTAGCTAGTTTTTGAAATAAAAATATAACTTCTTGTCAGAATGATTATATATCTTTATTTCTTTTATATTATTTTTGAACAAATAACCAAGCATTAAGTCAATGTAATTCTTTGAAAATAGCGATTGGCATTTCTTAACCATGTTCCAATCTATTCCATTTGTTTCGTAGAGTTTTTTTGGTAAAGCACCTAAAACACTTCTAATAGAAGTTACTATTATTACTTTATTTTTTAGTTTTCTTTGAAATAACAACTCTAAATGCTCAAAAGGAATACCATATGCGTCAACATCGATAATGTCATACTTTTCAAAGTTTAAAGACGGCAAAATCTTTAGGTTGTCGCCTCTTATGTATTCACCGTTCAACCCTTCTCTCTTATCAATCCGAGTTGTCTTGATCCTTTTGTTTGTACTTTTTGCGACTTTACGCCAGCAAACGCCATTTCCTCCGAATATTTCCAAAACTTCGATATCTTCTTTGGAAATTTCGTTTAATGTCATAAGCCGTAACGCAACTTTTTCGTTCAACTTTGAGTTGTCAGTTTGCGTTTTGCGTGACGTCCGCACCCTTCTCTTTTGCATACTTTATAATCTCAAGTAGTTTTTCTGCTTCCTTCACGTTTACTGTTATCAGCGCGTGTAGATAATCATAAGGTTTTGTCTGTTGCGTTTCTACAGGCAACACACTCTCTCCCAGTAGATTAGCACGGATTCCAGCCAAATCCAAATCAAAATCTTTAAAAATATCTGAGCTCAAGAGATTATCCAACATTAAGTCATCCGTTGCGGAGAGTTCGGCAATCTGATTGTCGGCAATCAGGTCTGCATATTCCGAGGCGTCGTCATCATACTCCTGAAAGTCCACCGGCACGGATGTTGTCCCCAGTTCTTTCGCTGCCGCCAACCGACCGTGACCGCGAACTATAAAACCAGATCTCTTCGAGACAGTTATCGGAGCTCTCCACCCGTTGAATTTAATAATCTTCGCAAGTTGTTTGATCTGCTCTTTTGGGTGTTTATTTGGATTATTCGGATTCGGCTTTAGATCATC